>CACKBQ010000001.1 GCA_902598405.1 uncultured Pelagibacteraceae bacterium
GGAGATGAAGTTAAGAAATTTGATGAAGGTGAGTTGGATGCAAAAGGTAAAGACATTGTGGTCATTGGTGGCGGTGACACGGCTATGGACTGTGTACGAACTGCTGTAAGACAAAAGGCTAAATCTGTGAAATGTTTATATCGTAGAGATAAAGAAAATATGCCCGGCTCTGCAAGAGAGGTAAATAATGCTGAAGAGGAAGGTGTCGAATTCATGTGGCAATCTCTCCCAATTAATATGAATGTTTTAAAAAATGGTTACCAAATTGAATGTGTCAAAATGAGATTGAGTGAGCCTGATGCCGATGGAAGAAGAACACCTCAACAAATAGATGGATCTGATTTTAATTTGAAGGCTGATATGGTCATAGCTGCTCTTGGTTTTTCTCCTGAAAATTTACCCATACTTTTTAATGTTAAAGACTTACCAGTGACAAAGTGGGGCACAGTAAGAGTTGGTTTCAATACTATGATGACTGATATTGATGGAGTCTTTGCTGCAGGGGACATTGTTCGAGGGGCTTCATTAGTAGTTTGGGGAATAAGGGATGGTCGAGATGTGGCCAATTCAATACACAGTTATATCGAAGCTAGAAAACTGGCTGAGGTTAGTAAGGTTAAAGCATCATGAGTTCAGATTTAAATAGATACAGAAAAAATAAGCAAGTCTTGGAAGAAGGGCACCTTTATAGTCCTAGACAAGAGCACGATGCATGCGGTGTTGGCTTTGTAGCATCAGTTGACGGTAAGCAAAGAAGAGAAGTTGTAGAAGGTGGTATCGATGCGCTAAAAGCTGTGTGGCACAGAGGTGCTGTTGATGCTGATGGTAAGACAGGGGATGGTGCCGGCATACTCACGCAAATACCTATAAACTTCTTTGATGACGAAATTGCTAAAACAGGCCATGAAAAAAGAGACGAGCCTCTAGGCATTGGTATGATGTTTTTGCCAAGAAATGACTATGCAGCATTAGAAAAATGTCGAACAATAATTGAGTCTGAACTTCTTGATCATGGATACTATATATATGGCTGGAGACAAGTGCCTATTAATAACAGTGTTATTGGTGAAAAGGCTAATTCAACTAGACCTGAGATTGAGCAGGTTATGTTTGTTAATAACATTGAAAGAGAAAGTAATTTTGACTATTCAAAAGAATTATATCTAGTAAGACGTCGACTTGAAAAGAGAATAGCAAAACAGCAAATTAATGGATTTTATGTATGCTCTCTAAGTTTTGAATCAATCATCTACAAGGGGCTATTTTTAGCTGAACAACTTTCCATATTCTACCCTGATTTAGCTAATAAAAATTTTGTGTCTTCTTATGCAGTGTTTCATCAAAGATATTCCACAAATACCTTTCCATCCTGGGGTTTGGCGCAACCATTTAGAATGTTGGCCCACAATGGTGAGATAAATACAATTTCTGGAAATACAAATTGGATGAGAAATCATCAAACAAGAATTACATCAGAAATTTTTGGTGATGATAGTGAACAAGTTAAACCAATTATAGAAAAAAATGTTTCTGACTCTGCTGCCTTAGATGCCGCGTTTGAATTATATGTTAGAGCTGGAAGATCAGTCCCCCTTGTTAAAACTCTTTTAATTCCTGAGGCGTGGTCAAAAAGGAGTGAACTGATGCCAATTGAGCATAGAAATATGTATGAGTTTTCCAATGCTATTGTAGAACCATGGGATGGACCCGCCGCTATAGCTGCAGTTGACGGAAATTGGATTATTGGTGGTATGGATCGAAATGGCTTAAGGCCAATGCGGTACTCTGTATCAAATGACAACATAATATACGTTGGTTCCGAAACAGGAATGGTCAGAGTTGATGAATCAAAGATAGTTGAAAAAGGGAGACTGGGCCCTGGAGATATAATTGGAATAAATTTAAAGGAAGGTAAGATTTATCGTAACTCTGATTTAAAAGACTATCTTGCAAAAGAAGCTCCTTATGAAGAGTATGTCAAAAAAATAATTCGATTAGATAAAAGAGTAACAGTTTCAAGAGAGTCGACAGTTATAGAAACTGAAAAATTAAGAAAGAGAATGATCGCGGCTGGCTTCACAATGGAAGAACTAGAACTTATTCTTCATCCAATGGTGAGTGATGCCAAGGAATCTACTGGAAGCATGGGTGACGATACTCCTGTTGCTGTATTATCGGACAAGTATCGGCCATTATCTCATTTTTTTAGACAAAAGTTTAGTCAGGTAACAAACCCTCCAATTGATAGTCTAAGAGAGCAAAGTAGAATGAGTTTAAAAACTCGATTTGGAAATTTGCAAGATATTCTATCTCCCAATCCGTATGAAGAAAATGTTTTTGTAATTGATAGTCCATTTATAACAAATGGATTGTTCAAAAAGATTTCTGCTCGGGGACAAGAGTCTACAACTGTAATTGATTGTACAGTTCATAAGGATAATTTTAATTTAAAAGAGGAAATAAAGCGTATTCAATTCGAGTCTGAGACTGCAGTTTTAAGCGGAAAGTCTCATATCGTGCTGTCTGATATTACTGCGGATCACGACAAATTATCTCTACCAATGATACTGATCACCGCTGCAGTTCATACAGATTTGACACGTAAAGGTATAAGATCTTTTGTATCATTGCACGTAAGGTCTGCAGAGTGTCTGGATACTCATTACTTTGCTGTACTTATTGGTGTTGGTGCCACGACAGTAAACCCATACTTAGCATTAGACTGTATTTATGAAAGACAACAAAAGGGACTCTTTGGAAATTTATCTTACGAGGAATGTGTTGAGCGATATAAAAAAGCAGTAGACCAAGGCTTGCTTAAAGTTATGTCTAAGCTTGGAATTTCAGTTATTAGTGCTTACAGGGGCGGATTTAATTTTGAAGCTGTTGGCTTAAGCCGCTCAATGGTCAATGAATATTTCCTTGGTGTACAAAGTCGTATGTCAGGCATTGGTCTATCTGGAATTGAAAAAAAACTAACCGATCTTCATAATTATGCGTATTCGGATAGCGTACAAACATTGCCGATTGGTGGTATATATCGGTACAGAAACGGTGGTGAAACTCATGCTTATGAAGGCAAGTTGATACACCTTCTACAAACAGCGGTTGCGGATGACTCTTATGAGATGTTTAAAAAATATTCAAACTCCATGAGCAACTTTGCTCCAATCAATATTAGAGATTTGCTCGAGTTTAAAGAAAGTGAAAGTTCAATCGAATTAAGCGAAGTGGAATCAATAACGTCTATCAGAAAGCGCTTCGGTACAGGAAGTATGTCACATGGAGCACTTTCAAAGGAGGCCCATGAAACACTAGCAATAGCAATGAACCGGATCGGAGGTGCTTCTTGTTCAGGCGAAGGTGGTGAATCGATTGAAAGATCGAAGCCTCTCAATAATGGAGACAGTGCCAACTCAAGAGTAAAACAAGTAGCTTCTGCAAGGTTTGGTGTAACAACTGAATATTTAAATAACTGTGAGGAAATAGAGATTAAAATAGCACAAGGAGCTAAGCCTGGTGAGGGTGGTCAGCTTCCTGGATTTAAAGTTACTACTGAGATAGCCAAGCTTCGCCACTCAACAGAAGGTGTTACACTTATAAGCCCTCCACCACATCATGATATTTATTCAATAGAAGATCTTGCTCAACTTATTTATGACTTAAAACAGGCAAACCCAGATGCTAGAGTTTGTGTAAAGCTTGTAGCATCATCTGGAATTGGAACAATAGCGGCAGGTGTTGCGAAGGCTAAAGCTGACGTCATTTTAATTTCAGGACATAATGGTGGAACTGGAGCAAGCCCTCAAACAAGTATTAAATACGCGGGTATCCCGTGGGAAATGGGTTTAACAGAAGTGAATCAAGTTTTGACACTTAACGGCTTAAGGCAAAACGTTGTGCTTAGAACTGATGGGGGTATCAAAACAGGTCGTGACGTTGTAATTGCTGCAATCATGGGCGCCGAGGAGTTTGGGGTTGGCACAACTTCACTCGTTGCGATGGGCTGTATAATGGTAAGGCAATGTCACTCAAACACATGTCCAGTTGGAGTTTGTACCCAAGATGAGGACTTAAGGGCGAGATTTTCAGGTAGCCCTGAAAAAGTGGTTAACCTTTTTAGTTATATAGCTGAAGAGGTAAGAGAGATCTTAGCAAAACTTGGATTCAAAAGTCTAAACGAAATTATCGGAAGAACTGACCTTTTGTATCAAATATCAAGGGGATCAACTCATTTAGATGACTTAGACCTTAATTCATTGCTCATTCAAGCGGAAAAGGATCCAAACGTAGAATACTTTAACCACTCCATTATTAATGACGTTGGGTCAACACTTGACCAAAAAATTATTGAGGATGCATCTAAATTTTTACAAACAGGTCAAAAAACTGAACTAAACTATCCCATTAGAAATACCGATAGAGCTGTTGGTACAAGATTATCTTCGACTATATACAGAACTTTCAAAGATAAAGAAGTTAATAAAGAGCATTTAACCATCAATCTAACGGGGTCAGCGGGTCAGTCACTAGGAGCTTTTGCTATTAAAGGACTAAAAATAAATCTTTATGGAGACTCAAATGATTATGTTGGTAAAGGCTTATCTGGTGCAACCATTTCAATTCGACCTCATAAGAATAGTAATTTAGTTACAAATGAAAATACAATAATCGGAAATACAGTTCTTTACGGTGCCACTTCAGGAGAGTTATATGCCGCTGGACAAGCAGGTGAGAGGTTTGCCGTTAGGAACTCAGGGGCGATTACAGTTGTAGAAGGATGTGGCTCTAACGGCTGTGAGTACATGACTGGCGGCACTGTTGTTGTGCTTGGAAAAACTGGAGATAATTTTGGAGCAGGTATGACAGGAGGCATGGCTTTTATTTATGATGAGGATAAAAAATTTAATCAGAGAGTTAACGCTGAAACTCTAATTTTTGATACTATAGCATCTGATTATTGGACAAATGAACTTAACCAAATTATTCTTTCACATTATCAAAATACGGGAAGTCTTCACGCGAAAAGTATATTAGACAACTGGGAAACTGAATTACAAAAATTTATACACGTATGTCCAAAAGAGATAGTAAACATTCTTCCTCAGCCATTAGGATTCAAAGATCAGTTGAAGAAAGTCAACTAGATAAAAGTAATAAACTTAAAAAATTAATAGAAGAGCATGGTTTTGATACTTTTGGTATTGTAGATATAAACCCGAACTTGGATTTTAAAAAAGAACTAGACGAGTTCTTGGAAAAAAATCATCACGGCGAAATGGTATGGATGGAGAAAAGATCCAACTATAGGTCTAATCCAAACGTTTTGTGGGATGAAGCTCAGTCAATAATTGTTCTTGGGATCAACTATCATTTTGAATGTAATTCACTCGAGTTATTGTCTGAAAAAAACAAGGGTATAATTTCTGTTTATTCGAGAAATTCTGATTATCATAAAATAATCAAAAAAAAATTGAAAAGTCTTTCAATTGAAATTTCAAAGTTGCTTGATTGCAGTTTTAAATACTTTGTTGATACAGCACCTGTTATGGAAAAGCCTATTTCTATGAAAGGTGGTATTGGTTGGCAAGGTAAACATACAAACCTAGTTTCAAAAGACTTTGGTTCATGGTTATTTCTTTCATCGATTTTTGTTGATAAAAAAATAAATAATACTCACCCAGAAATTGACCATTGCGGTTCATGTACAAACTGTATTGATATATGCCCAACTAATGCAATTGTTGAACCTTATAAATTAGATGCTACTAAATGTATTTCATATCTCACAATTGAACATAAAGGAACTATAGATAAAAATTTAAGAAAACTAATTGGAAATAGAATTTATGGTTGTGATGATTGTTTAGCAGTTTGTCCCTGGAATAAATTTGCGAAAAAATCTAAAGAAATTAGTTTTCATCCAAGAGATGATCTTATCAAACCTGATTTAGGTACTTTTTTAAGCTTAACAGATGAGGATTTCAGAAAAAAGTTTTCTAAATCGAGTATTAAAAGGATCGGTAGAGATAGATTCCTTAGAAACGTATTAATAGCAGTAGGTAATAGTAAAGAAAAAAACTATTATAAACAAATTTTACGATTACTTGAGGATAAATCAGAATTAGTTCGTGCAATGGCAGTTTGGGCAATGCGCAAGATGTGTGATGGAAGCAAATTTATTGAACTTAAAGAAAAATATTCAAAATATGAAAGTGATGATGCTGTGATTAATGAATGGAATTAAACATATAAATATTTTATTCATATTCTTTATATTTTTAACCTCATGCACTCAATACGAATATGAAATAGAGGACATTAAAGATTCTTTTACACAAAGTAATTGTTTTCAATCTCAGACAGTATCAAGTTTTTGTGATTTAGATAGCAGTATAATCCACAAAAAATGGGCAAAAGAATATCATGCTAAATTTAAATCTGATAAGCATCGCTATTTAGTTAATCTATCTGAATTAACTGGCATTGAAGCGGAGAAATTGTCTATTAAACCTAAAATGTTAAATTTTTATGGTTTTGAGGAAAAAGATTCAATGAATTCTTTTAGGGGAGAAGGCGAGCAAGGTCTGGTAAAAGGGGCTCCTAGTTTTGCATTTAAAGGCGATGAGTTTTGGTCTGTCACTGTTGATTATTCAGAGTGTAAGAACAAATCAGGTTTTTCTGACTGTAGGCAGTCGGAAGGCTCATCACGTGTTGAAACAAGAGATAAAAAAAATTGGTCGATGTATGAAGGGTCTGAAGTTTGGATACATTATGCAATTCAACCTAAAATTAATATTCTATTTCAAAATGACAAACGTCGATTTACAGTTGGACAATGTCATCCCTCAGATGCCGGCGGTCATAAAGGGTTAACGTGGATGCTTCGATTTCGAGATAGCGGTCTTCACATAGTTCAATATTTTAAGCACTATAATATAAATTTTAAAGATGATGATGGAGAATGGAAAATAAAAAGAGCAACACTCGATCCAGAGAGTACAAGCTGGAAACAAACCCACACTCTTTTAAAGAAATTTGAAGCAAACGAATTTAAAGGTTCGAATGAATGGACAAGTGTGATGATACACCATGTTCAATCCAATAAAAAAGATAAGGGCCTTCTCGAGGTTTATATAGATGGGGATTGGACAAATCCTGTTTATTCTTACAAGGGGGAAATGTCTATTCCTGAGAAAAATAAATGCTATTTTAAATTTGGTCTTTATACAAATGGGAATGAAACAGCAATTGATCGCAAACTAGTTGAAAATATGACTGTTTGGTATGACAATATGGCAATTGCTAAATCAAAAGCAAAACTATTAGAAATAATCAATTCAAATGAATAAACTTCTTATATTTGGACATGGCTATACAACTAAAAACTTAACTAAAATTATTACTGACGATTTTAGTGAAATATTTGTGACATCCAGGGAGCCCGAAAAAATAAATGATAAATTTGTAAATCATGTAATCAGATATGAAGATTCCGGTGAATTTTTAATTAGTAAAAAAAATGATCTTACTCACATTTTGTGTTCCATACCGCCCGACGAAAATGGAGATCCTGTGTATGAAAGATTTAAAAATGATATCAAAGATCTTTGTTCATTAAAGTGGATTGGATATTTGTCTGCTACTAGTGTGTACGGTGATCATAATGGTGAATTTGTTGATGAAAATTCTGAATTAAAGGCAAATACTAGTAGAGGCCTTAATAGAATATTAGCTGAAAAACAATGGGAGGAGTTTTGCACTAATCACAATATTATACTTAAAATATTCAGAATTGCAGGCATCTATGGTAAAGGAAGAAATATTTATGAGAGAATAAAAAAAGGTGACTATAAGTTAATTCTAAAAGATAAACAATATTTCTCTAGGATTCACATTAACGATTTGACCCACTGTTTAAAAGAGTCTCTTAAAAGAATTGATCAATTTGAAATTTTTAATCTTGCTGATGACGCACCATCAAATATCCAAGATGTCGTTGAATATATTTGTAAAAAAATGAACATTAAACTTCCTAACACAATAAATTATGAACAATTAGAAAATGAAATGACTAAAAATTTTTTTACCGATAATAAAAAAGTTCTTAATACAAAAATAAAACAAAAATTAAATTTTAAACTAAAGTACCCTTCATACAAAGAAGGTTATAATCAAATTATCAATTCAAAAAATTAAATACCTGTATTCGACTCAACTTGTAATCTACTAATTGCGATCCCAACTACTACAAGTATAACACCAATTAATAACGAAAATTTCAGTGGTTCATTCATTAATGCCCAGCCATAAAATATTCCAAATACAGGAATTAAATATGCCACCTGCATCATGAAAGTAGTTCCCGCAGTTCTAATCAATATTTGTCTCAGACTAAATGCAAGGCCAGTTGGAATTATACCTAAATAAAATAATGCAGATATCGCTGTAAGATTCATTTCATAATTTATTGGTTCAGCAAATAATAGCATCAATGGAATAAGCCATATACTTCCCCATGCGAGCGTATTCATCGTAACCATATCGGAAGGCAAGTTTGAAACTTTTCGAATAATTAAATTTGATACCACATATGAACAACCCGCTAAATAAATCGCTAGAGCGCCGATAAAACTTGATATATCAGTTACAAAAACTTGCACGCCAACCGCGAACACAACTCCAGAAAAACCAATTATAGTTCCTATCATTTTTCTAAGGTTTAATTTTTCATCATCTGTAAAATAATGTGCCAATATCAATGCAAGAAAAGGGTTGGCTGACATTATAATAACACCTATGTTGCTAGGCAGTGTTAATAATCCGTAAGGGATCAAAGTGAAAGGGATCGCGGCGTTAAATAATCCAATGATTGCGTAAGTAAATGTATTTTCTTTAAAAAGCTGAAGGCTTCCTGCTCTATATAGAACTGCTAAAAGAAGAAAAATCGCCCCAATAAATGTTCTAAAAAACCCTATTTCAATTGGATTAAACATAAAGTTGCAAAACTTTATTGCTACAAAAGAGGCTCCCCAAACAGCACCAAGAAATACCAAAAGTGAATAATTATTAAGAGTTGAATTCATTACAATAACTCTTCGATATTTTTGTATAAAGTATTTAGATCAGTTTCTCTTGAAAGACTATGATCTCCATCTTCAATAATTGTCAGTTTTTTATTTTTACTTTCCAATAATTCAATAATTTTCTCAGAGGTTTTAAAACTTACTACCTGATCTTTCCTTCCATGAAGAAGCCTTACAGGACAAGAGATATTTATTGGCTTTGTTAAGAGCATATTTTTTTTTCCATCTTCAAGAAATTTATAAGTTATGGTGTAATCTTCAGCGTACTTATCCCAATTAATTATAATTTTACCTTCAGACTTAATTTGTTTTTTTTGTTCAACACTTAGCCTATTCCATTCACCTACAACAAAATCTGGTGCTGAAGCTATACCTACTAGACCATGCACATAATTTGATTTTTGCTTAGATACGATCAAAGAAATCCATCCACCCATACTCGAACCAATAATAATATTTTTATTTGATTTAAATTTTTCAAATATTTCACTCGCTTCTATTGACCACTTACTAATTCCGCCATCTTCAAATTTACCCTTTGACACGCCATGACCAGAATAGTCAAATCTCAAAAAATTCAATTTATTTTCAATGCACCATTTACTCAAAGCAGTTGCCTTAGTTCCATCCATGCTTGAGCTATATCCTCCAAAAAAGAAAATTGTTGTTTGCGATTTAAGATCATCTTTTGAATAAGCGATTTGTTCATCAAAAGAAGAATTAATGTAACTAATTTTATTTTGCATAATGATTTACTATTCATCATTTAACTATTAGAAATACTATATGCAATCAAAAATTTGCGTATTACAAGTAATACCTAATCTTGATGTAAGTGGTGCTTCTCAAGGATGTGTAGATGTTGCAAATTTTTTGTCAGAGAAGAACTATAATTCTTATATTCTAACGCATTCAGGGCTTAAAACATCAGAAGTAAAAGACTACAATGAAAAAGTTTTCTATGCTTCTGTAAACTCTAAAAATCCAATCAAAATCTTTTTTAATATAATTAAAATTATAAAACTTATCAAAAAACTAAAAATTACAATTGTTCACGCTAGAAGTAGAGCACCTGCATGGAGCTCATACTTTGCATGCGCTGTAACTGGCACAAAATTTATTACTACATTTCATGGTACATACAATTTTAGTAATCCACTAAAAAAGTACTATAACTCCATTATGTTAAAAACAAATGGAACAATAGCAATTTCAGAGTTTATTAATGATCATATAAATAATTGTTACCCAACTAAAAATTATAATATTAGAACTATTGCCAGAGGCATAGACCTCAATTTTTTTGATCCAAATAACGTTAAAGCTCAGCAGGTAGAATTAATTATAAATGAACTCAATATTGATTATGATGCAATTAAGATCCTTCTTGCCGGAAGAATAACTGAGTGGAAGGGACATAAACTTCTTCTTCAAGCGATTTCTAATATTATTAAACAAACAAATCATAAATTCGAGGTAATTTTTGTTGGTCCTGATGAAAATTATAAACTAAAGAATTCATTAAAAAATTTTGCAAATGAACACAACCTCGCAAAATCTCTACATTTTGTGGGTTCAAGAACTGATCTGAATAATTTTTATAGTTTGGCTGATTTAGTAATATCTGCGTCAACAGATCCAGAAGCTTTTGGTAGAATTTCTGTCGAGGCCCAAGCAATGGGTAAATTTGTAATAGCGTCAAATCATGGAGGATCAGTCGAGACAGTGAATGACGGCGAAACAGGCTACTTATTTGAAAATAATAACGCTGAGGATCTATGCAAAAAAATTATTAATGCAATTTCTAATGAAAAATATAAATCAGAAAAGACTTCAGAAGCATGCATTTCACATGTTAGAGAAAAATATTCAAAAATTAAAATGTGTGAGGAGACAATAAATTTTTATAAAGAAGTTATAAATGGTTAAGAATATTTTGGTAATTAAGCACGGTTCTTTTGGAGATATTATTCAAATAAATGGATGTTTGAAAGATATTCGAGAGCATTACTCAAAACATAAAATATATGTCTTAACTACACCGGCATTTAATAATTATTTTGGTAAGTGCCCTTTTATTGATGAAGTAATTTTAGATAAGAGGAAGTCTCGATGGAATTTAATCTACCTATATCAATTGAGGAAATTTTTCACCAAATATAAATTTGAAAGAATTTATGATTTACAAAATTCCCATCGAACTGAATTTTATCGAAAGTATCTATCTTCTTCTGAATGGATCTCTTCAAGGACAATGTTAAGATTTAACGAAACAAAAGAAGAATTTGATAAAAAAAGTATTTTAGAAAGATTTAAATTACAATTATCAAGATCAAAAATAGATACGCAGTTCGCAGAAAAACCCCAAGTTTCATGGATGATAGATGATGATTTTCATATTTCTTCTGAAATTAAAAAAAATTATATAGTTTTATTTCCTTTTTGTTCTCCAAAACATAATCAAAAAATCTGGCCTTATTATGAAGAGCTCATTTCAAAGCTTAAATCAAAGTTATTTGAAATGGATATTGTTATTGCTCCAGGACCAGGAGAAATAAATGCAGCAAGAAAATATAATGTTAAGTTATGTTTACATAACAATCAGCCAACAAATTTTTTTCAATTAGCGAAATTACTTATTGGCGCAAAATATGTAATTTCAAATGATACAGGACCTGCACACTTAGCTGCTCACTTAGGATGCAGAGGTTTAGCATTATTTGGTGGTCACACTACACCAGAGAAAGTAAGTATTGAAACAGGCAGTTTTTTATCAATTTCTTCCAAAAATATAAGAAATATTAGTATGGAAGAAGTCTTCGATAAAATAGATTCTCATTTATAGATAGATGATATAATACTTAAGCCTTATGAGTAACGACGAACCATTTATAAATACTTTAAGACATGATACTGCCCATGTTTTAGCTATGGCTGTACAGGAGTTGTTTCCTGATACGCAAGTTACGATTGGTCCAGTAATTGAAAATGGTTTTTATTATGATTTTGATAGAAAAGAGCCGTTTACCGAAAAAGATCTTGGAACTATTGAAAAGAAAATGAAAGAGATTGTTAATCGTGACGAAAAGACTTCATTCAAAGTAATGAGCAGGGAAGATGCGATTAAGCTATTTTCTGATAAGGGAGAGAACTATAAGGTAGAGATTATTAAGGACTTACCTGAGAGTGAAGAACTTAAAGTATACTATCACGGTGACTGGTTTGATCTTTGCAAGGGACCTCATCTAGAATCAACAGGTAAAATTGGAAAAGCATTTAAATTGACTAAAGTAGCAGGTGCTTATTGGCGTGGAGATTCAAACAACCCTATGCTTCAAAGAATTTATGGAACTGCTTGGGAGTCTCAGGAAGAATTAGATAATCATTTAAACATACTTAAAGAAGCTGAAAAAAGAGACCACAGGAAACTTGGAAGAGAATTAGATTTATTTCATTTTCAAGAGGAAGCTCAAGGTTCAGTTTTCTGGCATAACAATGGTTGGACTTTGTTTAGGACACTTATTGATTATATGCGTCAGCGACAAGAAGAGGCTGGGTATGAAGAAATTAATACACCAGATATAATGGATAAGTCCTTATGGGTAAAATCAGGGCATCTCGAAAAATTTGGTGACAATATGTTTACTACTGAACCAAGAGAAGATCGAGTATATGCTCTGAAGCCAATGAATTGTCCGGGAGGGGTACAAGTTTATAAACAAGGACTTAAAAGTTACAGAGATCTTCCCTTGAGAGTTGCTGAGTTTGGAAAAGTTCACAGATATGAGCCATCGGGTGCTCTTCATGGTTTAATGAGAGTCAGGGCATTTACACAAGATGATGCACATATATTTTGTACTGAAGACCAAATTACCGAAGAAAGCAAAAAGGTATGCGATCTAGTTTTAAGTATTTATAAAGATTTCGGATTTGAAAATGTATCAATTAAATTTTCTGACCGTCCTGAAAAAAGAGTCGGCAATGATGATGTATGGGACAAATCTGAGGCTGCTCTTCGTGAGGCAATGGAAGCTACAGGGTTAGAATATACTTTAAATCCAGGTGAAGGAGCATTTTATGGTCCGAAACTAGAATTTATTCTCAAAGATGCAATTGGAAGAGAATGGCAGTGTGGAACGTTGCAAGTTGATCTAAATTTACCTGAAAGACTTGATGCCACTTATGTAGGCGAAGACGGTTTAAAGCACAATCCGGTTATGTTACACAGAGCATTATTTGGATCTTTAGAGCGTTTTATTGGAATTTTAATAGAGCATTACGCAGGTAATTTGCCAATTTGGTTATCACCAGTTCAGGCTGTGGTAGCGCCGATTACTTCTGACATAAACGAATATGCAGAGAGTGTTTTTTCATCTCTTAAAAATAATGGTATTAGAGTTGAAAAGGACTTAAGAAATGAGAAGATAAGCTATAAAATTAGAGAAAACTCTCTAAAAAAAATACCTTATCAATTAATCCTAGGTAAGAATGAAATGGAAGACAATACTGTAACATTGAGGGAGTTTGGTAATGACAAGCAAGAAAAAATTAAATTTGAAAAATTAAATGATTTTTTTCAAAAAAAATGTATGATGCCGTCTCATCAATAGACAAAGGAGATTAAAATAGCACTTCAAAGAAAAAATAATAGACCCCAGCTATCTACTAAAAGTCCAAAGTTTCGTATAAACGAATTTATAACTTCTTCCACTGTAAGATTAATTGATGAAAAAGGTAACAACTTAGGGGTTGTTAATACTGATGAGGCGATGCGAAAAGCTTCAGATGCAGGCCTTGATTTAGTTGAAGTATCACCACAAGTTGACCCCCCTGTGTGCAAAATTCTTGATTTTGGTAAATTTAAATATGAGGCTCAAAAAAAAGCTAGTACCTCCAAGAAAAAACAAAAAGAAATTACAATTAAAGAAATTAAGATGAGACCGGGAATTGATGTTCACGATTACGACTTCAAGGTAAAGGCTGCTCAAAAATTTATCGCCGCAGGCGATAAAGTAAAATTTACTATCCGATTTAAAGGTAGAGAGTTCGAACATCATGATATTGCTGAAAATTTGATGGAAAGAATTCGAGAAACAATGGGTACGACAAGTAAAATCGAGCAAGAGCCAAAACTTGAAGGTCGCCAATTTACCATGATTTTCACTGCAAATTAGCAGCAGTAGTTAATTCTTATCATTAATAAAAAACTTTTGATTTTTTCTTACCTAGGGTCTATAAACCGTTCATCCAATATGAGTAAATTAAAAACAAAAAAAGGCGCTAATAAGAGATTTAGGCTTACAGCTTCAGGTAAAGTTAAATCATATCAAAGTGGAAAAAGACACGGTATGATTAAAAGAACGAATAATCAGATAAGAAATCAAAGAGGTTCTACAATTTTATCTGACCAAGATGCCCGAATAGTTAAAAAGTTTTTACCCTACGCTTAATTAATAGGAAAATATAATGGCAAGAGTTAAAAGAGGAGTTACTGCACACGCAAGACATAAAAAAGTAATTAAGCAAGCCAAAGGATATAGAGGCAGAAGAAAGAATACTTTTAAAGTCGCAAAGCAAGCTGTAGAAAAATCAATGCAGTATGCCTATCGTGATCGAAGAGTAAAAAAAAGAGAGTTTAGATCACTTTGGACCCAAAGGATAAATGCTGGAGCTAGATTACATGGAATTTCTTATTCAGTTTTCATGAATGGTCTAAAAAAATTAAACATCGAATTAGATCGTAAAATTCTAGCTGATCTTGCTATGAATGAACCTACTTCTTTTGAGCATTTAGCAAAACAGGTTCAGTCCTCAGCCAAATAATTCAGTTGGCATCATATTCTCAAGCATATTATTATTACAGAAAAAACTAAATCTGATATTGTTGTTCTACGATGAAAGATTTTAGAGAGCTAGAAACTGAAATTAAAAAAGCTTCAGATAAATTTACAAATATCGAAAGCATAAATGAATTTAGGATAAAATTTCTTGGTAAGAAAGGTATTATTTCTCTCGAGATGAAAGAGCTAGCCAGTCTTTCTGGAGATGAAAGAAAGCAGCATGCTGAAAAATTAAATAAAATTAAAGACACTGTTCTTGAAATAATAGCTTCAAAGACTGAAGAGTTAAATAGCGAGGAATTAGAAAAAAAACTTAACTCTGAAACTTTAGATATCACTCTATCTACTTCAAAGTCATACGGAACTATTCACCCAATCAGTCAGGTTATAGAGGAAGTTATAACTATATTTGGCGACTTAGATTTTTTTGTTGCTGAAGGACCTGAAGTTGAAACTGATTACAATAATTTTACTGCTTTAAATACTTCTGAACACCACCCTGCACGACAAATGCATGATACTTTTTATGTTGAAACTGAGACTGATGGAATGCCAAATGTTCTGCGAACTCATACCTCGCCAGTTCAAATAAGAAGTATGTTAAAGCAAAAACCACCAATTCGATTAATTGCTCCTGGAAAAACGTTTAGATGTGATAATGATCAAACGCACTCTCCTATGTTCCATCAAGTTGAGGGTTTAGTAATAGATCAAGAAAGCAACATGAGCCACCTCAAAGGATGTTTAGAAATATTCCTCAAGACTTTTTTTGAGACTGATAAATTAAATATGAGATTTCGACCTAGTCATTTCCCCTTTACTGAACCATCTGCAGAAGTTGATATTGGATACACTAAGAAAGGAAATCAATTAATAATTGGAGAGGGTGAGGATTGGTTAGAAATTTTAGGGTGTGGAATGGTTCATCCAAACGTGCTTGAAAATGTAAATATCAATTCAAATGAATATCAAGGTTATGCATTTGGTATGGGTATAGAGAGGCTTGCAATGCTCAAATACGGAATTAGTGATTTAAGAACTTTCTTTGATAGTGATCTTAGATGGAATAAGCATTATGGCTTTTCACCTTTGAACATACCTTCGATCATAGGAGACTTAAGCTAGATGAGATTTAGTTATTCGTGGTTAACTGAGCATCTTAAGACAAATGCTCATTTCGAAGAAATTGAAAAGAAACTCACTTCAATCGGTCTTGAAGTTGAAGATATTCAAGACACGGGAAAAGCATATCAGGATTTTATTGTTGGACAGGTGCTTGAAGAAAAAAAACACCCAAATGCAGATAAATTAAAACTATGCAAAGTTGACATTGGCAAGGAAAAAGTTGATGTAGTTTGTGGTGCGCCAAATGTAGAGAAAGGCATGAAGGTGGTTTATGCGCCAGTTGGTTCAACTATTCCGGTTAATCAAATGAAAATTAAAGCTGCCAAGATTAGAGGAGTAGAATCCTATGGAATGATGTGTTCAGAATATGAACTTGGTATTTCAAATGAGCATGATGGAATAATTCGACTTGAGGAAAAAGAAACTATTGGAAGATCTTTTTCAGAAATTTATGGCCTTAATGACATTGTAATAGAAATTGGTATCACTCCAAATCGACAAGATTGTCTTGGTGTAAAAGGTATAGCTCGAGATCTTGCTTCAGCTGGCATGGGGGAATTGTTAGAGAGAAAAATATCTAGAGAAAAAGGCTCCTTTAAATCACCAATTAAAATTGAAATAAAAGATAATAAAATATGCTCAGCCTTTGCTGGAAGATATTTTAGAAATGTAAAGAATACTGAAAGCCCGGAATGGCTTAAAAATAAACTTAAGTCAATAGGTTTAAGGCCAATATCTGCGCTGGTAGATATAACTAATTTTGTAATGTATGACGAGAACCGGCCACTTCACGTTTACGATGCAGACAAAATAGATGGCAAAATTATAGTACGCTCAGCAAATGATGGAGAAAGTTTCCTAGCGCTAGATGAAAAAGATTATCACCTAAAAAATGGTATGTGCGTAATAGCTGATGAAAAAAAAGTACTAGGCTTAGGGGGGATCATGGGAGGCGAAAGTACAGGTTGCAGCACTGAGACAAAGAACGTATTACTTGAGTCAGCCTTATTTGATGAGATTAATACAGCCAAGACGGGAAGAAACTTGTCAATTCTAAGTGATGCAAGATATCGTTTTGAAAGAGGTATTGATCCAAATTCAACTTTAAAAGGGATAGACCTTGCAACACAATTAATTCTTGAAATATGTGGCGGTGAGTGCAGTGAAGTTGAGTTGGCTGGAAATATAAAAGAAAATAAAAATGAAGTGGCAACTTCTAGTAGTTATATTTCAAGAAGACTTGGTTTTGAAGTGTCTGACAAAGAATTGATACCAATACTTAGTTCTTTAGGAATTGAAACGAGCCAAACAGGTGATGTTATTAAATGTTTAATACCTTCTTGGAGACAAGACATTCAAGGAGAAGCTGACATAAGTGAAGAAGTTATTCGTATTAAAGGATATGAAAATATTCCGACAAGTAACATTAGACTAAAAAGTAAAATTAATAAAAATATCTTAAATTTCGCACAAAAGAAGTTGATGAAAGCTAGACACTTCATTGCTTCAATTGAATATGATGAATTAGTAACATTTTCATTCACAGACTCAAAAAATTGTGAAGTTTTTGGCAATATAAATAAATTAAAAATTGTAAATCCCATATCAGAGGATCTGGATATATTAAGACCTAATCTTCTACCTAATCTTCTTCAAGCAATTAAAAAAAACAAGAATAGAAACTTTGACTCATTCTCGATCTTTGAGATAGGTAGTCAGTACAGATCAACATCTCCCGAGGATCAATTGAACGTTGCATGTGGAATTAAATCTGGAATTAAGACAGAAAAGTCTTGGAAGAATATACAGACGGAATTTGATATATATGACGTTAAACAGGATTTAACTTCCTTAATTGACTATTTAATGCCAGGTAACAAAAAAATATCTGTCTCTAATGACTGTCCTTCCTGGTATCATCCTGGAAGATCTGGTTCGATAAAAATTAATAATTCGGTAATTGCTGGATATTTTGGAGAGTTGCATCCAAGAGTTGCAAGTCAATTTAAGATTAAAAATAAAATAAATATATTTGAGTTATACCTTGATGAACTGCCAAATACAGAAAAGAAAACTACCAACAAGCCTGTACTTAACTTAAGTGATTTTCAGATTGTCACAAGAGACTTTGCCTTTGTTATTGATAAAAAAGTAAAAAGCGAAGAAGTTGTTACTTCAGCCTCTAAGGTAGATAAGGAGTTAATTAGAAATGTTGAAATCTTTGATTTATTTGAAGATGATAGTCTGGGAAAAGATAAAAAGTCTATTGCTATTAAGGTTACATTACAATCTAACGAAAAAACTCTTGCCGAAAATGACATTTCTGAAATAAGTTCAAAAATAATTGAATCAGTGGAAAAGTCTACTTCCGGAACTGTTAGATCCTAAATTAAAAATATTATGACTGGCACTAAAAACATAAGAAATTTTTCTATTATCGCTCATATTGATCATGGAAAATCCACTTTAGCTGACAGATTGATACAATTTTGTGGAGGGCTTTCTGAAAGAGAAATGAAAGCACAGGTGCTTGACTCTATGGATATTGAAAGAGAACGTGGAATAACAATCAAGGCTCAAACTGTACAATTAAAATACAAAGCAAAAAATGATGAAACGTACACACTTAATATTATTGATACGCCTGGCCATGTTGACTTCAGTTATGAAGTTAACAGATCATTATCTGCTTGTGAGGGATCGCTATTGGTTGTTGATGCAAGTCAGGGCGTTGAAGCTCAAACATTAGCTAATTTATATCAAGCAGTAGAAAATGATCATGTAATTATACCTGTTTTAAATAAAATAGATTTACCAGCAGCGGATCCCGAGAGAGTAAAAAAACAGATAGAAGATATTTTAGGTATTGATACCAGTAATGTAATTGAAATTTCTGCTAAATCAGGCCTCGGCATTGAAGAAGTTTTAGAAAATATTGTCAACGAATTACCATCTCCTGTAGGTGATGAAAGTAAACAATTAAAAGCAATGCTAGTAGATAGTTGGTATGATGCCTACCTGGGTGTTGTGATATTGGTTCGTGTGATAGATGGAGTTCTAAAAAAGGGTATGGAGGTTCGTTTTCATCAAACTAATACAAAACATTTAATAGAGAGAATTGGTTGTTTTACCCCAAAAATGGTAGATAACGAGCTTATCAATGCTGGTGAATTAGGTTTTATAACAGCTGCAATTAAAGAAGTAGCTCAAACTAAGGTTGGGGATACAATACTACTAGCTAACGATAAACAAACAGAGCCTTTACCTGGCTTCAAGCCAAGTCAGCCGGTAGTATTTTGTGGATTATTTCCAACAAATGCTGCTGATTTTAAATTCTTAAAAGATGCATTAGCCAAGTTAAAGCTTAACGACTCTAGTTTTCATTTCGAACAAGAAACCTCAGCGGCTCTTGGAATGGGTTTTAGATGTGGTTTTCTTGGATTATTACATTTAGAAATTATTGTTGAGAGACTTGATAGAGAGTTCAATTTAGATCTTATAACTACAGCTCCAAGTGTTATTTATAATTTAGTATTAAATGATGGAAGCTCACTTGAATTGCATAACCCAGCAGATATGCCTGAGGTTATGAAAATTAAAAGTATTTCTGAACCTTGGATTAAAGCAACAATTATTTGTCCTGATGAATATTTAGGTAGCATTATATCTCTCTGTGAAGATAAGAGAGGAATGCAAACAGAATTATCTTATTCTGGATCAAGAGTAATTTTAAATTATAAGTTACCTTTAAATGAAATTGTTTTTGATTTTTATGATCGCTTGAAGTCAATTTCTAGTGGATATGCAAGTTTTGATTATGAAATTGATGAGTATATTGAAAGTGATTTGGTAAGACTTAGTATATTAGTAAATGATGAGTCAGTAGATGCTCTGTCAATTATTGTTCACAGAAGTTTTTCTGAAAAAAAAGGTCGCGCTGTTTGTGAAAAACTAAAAGAATTAATTCCTCGTCATCAATTCCATATTCCAATTCAAGCAGCAATTGGCGGAAAAATTATAGCCCGCGAAACTGTCAGAGGATATCGAAAAAATGTTATTGAGAGAATACATGGTGGCGGAGCTACTGATAGAAAAAGAAAATTACTTGATAAGCAGAAAAAAGGAAAACAGAGACTTAGAACTTACGGTAAGGTCGATATCCCACAAGAAGCCTTTATCGCTGCTTTAAAAGTTGAATAAGGAAAGGTGGCCGAGTGGTTGAAGGCGCACGCTTGGAAAGCGTGTATGCGGGTGACCGTATCGTGGGTTCGAATCCCATCCTTTCCGCCATTTTAAAGCTATTTTCATTGAAAAATTTTTCTATAATCTGATGGCTATGAATTTAGATAAATTTGAGAAATATCCACTTACTTATGGACCTACTCCAATTGAGTATCTGCCGCGTTTGACTGAAGCGATAGGCGCTGATGTTGAGATATATGCAAAGAGAGATGACTGTAATTCAGGTTTGGCTATGGGTGGAAATAAACTAAGAAAACTAGAATATATTGTTCCAGATGCTATTGCCTCTGGAGCTGATACATTAGTTTCTATTGGCGGTGTTCAATCTAACCATACTAGAATGGTAGCTGCAACTGCTGCGAAAATTGGAATGAAGTGTGTTGTTGTTCAAGAAAGTTGGGTTCCTCATGAAGATGCAGTTTACGATCGTGTTGGTAATATTTTAATGACGCGTTTGATGGGAGCAGATAGCAGGTTAGTACCTGACGGTTTTGATATTGGGATTAGAAAAAGCTGGGAAGACGCAATTCAATCAGTGAAAGATAGGGGTGGTAAGCCTTATGCAATTCCAGCCGGGGCATCTGTGCATAAATATGGTGGACTGGGATACGTAGGATTTGCTGAAGAAGTTCGAATGCAAGAAAAAGAATTGTCATTAAAATTTGATTACATCATTGTGTGTGTAGTTACTGGCTCAACTCAGGCAGGGATGATCGTTGGGTTCGCAGAGGATGACCGTGCACACAGAGTTATAGGTATTGATGGATCGGGTACACCAGATAAATTAGCAAAGCAAGTGAGAGAAATCGTAGATAATACAGCTGATTTAGTTGAACTAGGAAGAATAATTAGAGACGATGAAATAATAATTATTCCTGACTATGCATATCCAGCATATGGAGTTCCGAGTGAAGAAACTAATGAGGCTATTCGTATGGCAGCAAAAACTGAGGCCATGATTACTGATCCTGTTTATGAGGGTAAATCTATGCAAGGAATGATTGATTTAGCCAGGAAAGGTTACTTTAAAAAAGGATCTAGAATACTCTATGCTCATCTTGGTGGAGTTCCAGCTATTAATGGCTACTCATATACGTACCGTAATGGATAAATATATTTAAAGCCCACCTGTAATTAGACCTACCATTCCAAGTACAAGCCATAAGACAAGCATTGTTCTCTCATTAAATGCCCTTGTGCTTTCAATTTTATTTACCTGTTTATAAATTACCATGGATAAAAGCATCACTAAAACCAGTAGGTATACAATTGTAAATATCATGTGATTTATAGTATCAATTCGACGTTGGAAGTATATAAATTAAAGCATGCAGTTATTCAGACACTCTTATTCAACATTAGTAATTATTGGAGGTTGCATACTCTTGCTTGTCTCATTTGGTATAAGACATTCTTCTGGACTTTATTTAATCCCAATTTCTGAGCATATCCAAACTGGAAGAGAAGTATTTGGTTTTGCTATTGCAATACAATTTCTAATGATTGGAATTGGATCGCCAATTTTTGGCGCTATAGCCGATAAATATAGCTCATCGGTTGCTGGCCTCTTAGGAGTAATTTTCTTTTTAATCGGACTTTACTTGATGTCACTTGTTGAAGGATCAATCCTTCTAATCATTTCACAAATAATTTTTGGATTTGGATGCGCTGGGTGTGGTACAGCTGTAATATTAGGGGCTGTTGGAAAAGCTGTAACAGGTAAATATCAAACATTATCTTTAGGTGTTGTAATGGCAGCAGGTTCGCTGGGTCAATTTTTAATTGTTCCTCTTACAGGCTTCTTAATTGAAATGAGTGATTGGCAAAGATCAATCTTATATCTTTGTTTTATTTCGCTTATCATGATTTTATTTTCACTAGTATTAACAAAGCATTCATCCAAAAGTGGAATAAATGATGAAGTTAATAGATCTTTGGTATCTGTTTTAAATGAAGCCTTTGCAAATAAGAGCTATGTCTTACTGACAATTGGTTTTTTTGTTTGTGGTTTTCATATTTCTTTTATAGCAACTCATCTACCCGCATACCTTGATGATTTATCTTTACCGATGTGGATCGGTTCATGGTCCTTAGCATTAATTGGTTTATTTAATGTAATAGGCACACTAGTTTTTGGTCATTTAGGGGACCTAAGATCTAAAAAAAATCTATTGGTAATATTGTATACTTTACGTGCCTTACTGTTTTTAATTTTTATCTTTTTGCCAAAAACTGAAATTACAGTTTTAATTTTTGCGTCACTTCTTGGAATTCTATGGCTATCCACAGTGCCACTTACCAGTGGAATTATATCCGTTATTTTTGGATCCAAATATATGTCTATGCTGTACGGTTTTACTTTCTTATCTCACCAAGTCGGTTCGTTTGTTGGTTCATGGTTTGGAGGCAGGTTTTATGATTATTATGGTTCTTATGATATTATGTGGTGGGCTTGTGTTATTTTAGGGTTTGCCTCTGCAGTAGTTCATTTTCCTATTAAAGAAACACCACTAGTCAAAATGGCAAATTAAATCAATAGTTTAATTGTTTGAACAAATATAAAAGAATCTACATTTGAAATGTTTTTTTAGATAACTAATTAAATATTGTGCCCAAAAGTTCAAAAAAAAGATCATTTGTTAAAGCTCTTACCTGGAGAGTAACTGCAACAGCAGATACATTTTTAATCAGTTACCTAGTAATTTTAAAATCAGATTTTTCAGTTCTTGAAACTGCTGGTTTAATCGCTGCATTCGAAGTAATTACAAAGGTAACTATTTATTATTTTCATGAAAGAATATGGAATTCTTTATCT
The DNA here is from genome assembly GCA_902598405.1 of uncultured Pelagibacteraceae bacterium. Lineage (GTDB taxonomy): Bacteria > Pseudomonadota > Alphaproteobacteria > Pelagibacterales > AG-422-B15 > CACNXQ01. The sequence goes on from CACKBQ010000001.1 coordinate 23,109, forward strand.
TGGGGCATGGAATCTTAATTAAGTATTTTTAATTATGTATTGATTCTTTTGGTAAAAACTATTTATCCACTTATCCACATCGTATAAGGAGTTTTTTTAATAAAACTTATTTAAAATTTTTTTTCTAATTGGTAATATTTTTATATCGGACGAACAAAGAACGAAAGCCCTTCGGGGAGTTTGTCGGCGGGAAGCCGAGTTTCGGGGCGGAATGGAGACCTTTAGGGGTTTGTGTTGCGCCCCGTTTTTTTTGCTCCCTTAAATACCACTGCTCGTTTTTATGATCTTTGATTTCTCACTACTTTACTTTTTCATACCAGTTTTTTTCATAATATCCATTACTCCAGGTTTATGCATGACACTTGCTTTAACAATGGGAATTACAATAGGTGTAAAAAATACAATGAAAATGATGGTTGGAGAATTAATTGGAGTTTTAATTGTGGCAGGTACAGCGGTGGTAGGAGGTGGAGCGATCATCTCATCTTTTCCAATTGCATTTGCTGTTTTCAAATATGGAGGAGGTCTTTATTTGATGTTTGTTGGGTATCAGATGATTAACTCAAGAGGATCACTAGCATTAAATTTGGATGGTTCACATTCATTTGAAATAAATTTTTTTAAGTTAGCAATGCAAGGCTTTATAACTGCTGTTGCGAATCCAAAAGGTTGGGCATTTTTTATTGCGATGGTACCTGCATTTATTAATTACGAAGCAAATTTAATCCCACAAATGTCAGCTCTCGTAATAATTATTCTTATAATTGAGTTTATTTCACTTATGATTTACGCAACAGGAGGTCAAGCTTTAGGTATTGTGTTAAAAAAACAAAATAATATCAGGCTTATTAATGGGTTAGCAGGTTTCTTGATGGTGGGCGTTGGTGTTTGGTTAGCTCTTAGCTAATGTTTTGAAAAAAGAATTCCTGGACCAGCCGTACTATTAATTCCAGCCTCTCTTAACATTTGCCAGCTAATCGCCTGATTTGATGAGATTACTGGTTTATCCAATACTTTCTCTGCTTCATTGATAATCTTAAATGTTTTAAGGTTGGTACATGAAATAAATACAGCTTCACAATCCTGTTTACCAACTTCTATTATAGCTTCTAGGCTGTCTTTATCTGAAATCCTTGCAACATTCCTATCATCGAATTCATTAAAAGAAATTTGGTTTTGAATTATAAAATTATTAGCGTGCAAATGATCACATAAAGATTTTGTTAACGACTTTTGATAAGGTGATACAAAATTTATTTTTCTACAGCCTAACGTACTCATAGCTTTTTTTACAGCTCTTATTGGATCAGTTACAAATGCCGATTTATGTTTTTTATTTATAAGGCTTTCAATTTTATCAGAGCCAATAACTGTTGCGCCTGATGTACAAGCATATCCAATACTATCATACTGGATATCAGGTAATAACGCAGATGCTGCTGGCAATTCTTTTTCCATAAGTCCAAGATTTTCATTACTTACAATATTGTCACAGTAAATGCGAGAGTGATTGATTGATACACTTTGATCAAGAAGGGTTCTGAATTCTTGTTCGATAGTTTCATCGTTCTGAAGAACGATCAATCCTAATCTTGCTTTGTAATATTTATTGTCATCTAATTCATAATTTCTCATACAAAAGCCTTTTGTGATTTTAAGATAACACTTCGTGTTTCAGATGGATTAATTACTGCGTCGATTTCAAGGTGAGCAGCAGCTTCTATGGCTTTTCCTTTATCATAGAGTTTTTCAACTAGACTATTGAATAATTTCTCTCTTTCTGAATTATCTTCAAACTTTTCTAACTCTTTTTTAAACCCAAGTTTTACAGCTCCTTCTAACCCCATTGCTCCAAACTCACCTGTTGGCCACGCGGCTGTGTATACTGGTTCATGAAGACTACCACCAACCATTGCCTGAGCTCCAAGTCCATATCCTTTTCTTAAAAAAATAGCTGTTAAAGGTACTTTTACTTTCGATCCAATTTTAAAAAGATTTGACATTCTTCTAACAGCCCCTTCTTTCTCACTGTCAGGTCCCACCATAAATCCAGGCGTATCAACAAGGGAGATAATTGGCAAACCATATTCACTGCACATTTCAATAAAAGAAGATGCTTTGTCTGCTCCTTCGGAGTCAATTGCACCACCTAAATGTTGACTATCATTTGCCAATAACCCAAAAGGCTTTCCTTCTATTCTAATAAAGCATGAAACAATACCTTTTCCGTAATCAGGTCTTATTTCTGTAAATTGTTCAATATCAGAAATTATTCTTATAATATCTCGAACTGGATAAGACCATCTTCTATCTTTGGGCATAATATTACTCAGTTGAGTCTGATCATCAGCTTTCCAATCTTTAATTTCACCTTGAAAGTATGAGAGAATTTTCTTTGCAATATTAGTTGCGTCCTTCTCGTCTTCAGCAACATAATCAATTACTCCGTTATTTTTCTGAACATCCGTTGGTCCTATTTCTTTTGGATCAAATTTTCCAAGTCCGCCACCTTCAATCATTGCAGGTCCTGCCATTCCAATCCAAGAATTCTTGGCAGCAATCCTTATGTCTGCACTTCCAAAAAGAGCTGCATTGCCAGCAAAGCAAAATCCACTATTTATAGCAATTCTCAAACATCTACCGTACAAACTTGCCCAGAGTGCGAAAGATGGGACATGCAATCCAGCAACAGATGTTGTTACATCCGTATCTCCAGGCCTTCCACCTCCACCTTCAGTATAGATGATTATTGGAAGTTTAAACTCTTTTGCTTTTTCACAGATGCGATCAAGTTTCATGTGATGAAAAAAACCTTGAGTACCTGCTAATACTGAATAGTCGTAAACAATACTGACCGCATCAGACTTTTCCTCACCAATAAGTTCAGAATTGATTTTACAAAATCCAGTAACAATACCATCCGCCGCAGTATCAATTTGAAGATCTTCATATTTCCTTCTGTTTCTTTGTGCTGCTACCGCAAAAGCGCCGTATTCTAAAAAACTTTGATCATCAACTAAGTGTTTGAGATTTTCTCTTGCTGTTCTCAATCCAAGTTTATGCCTCTTATTTTTTGCTTCAGTTCGAGTTTCATCACTTAATTTTTCTAGCCTATCAAGAAATTGAGACAAATTAGGATTATCGGTCATATTTGATCACAGCATTTTTTTTAAAATTGGGTCTTTTTGTATAAGATGATGATACACAACAGCTCCTAAATGAATAGTGAAAAGAAGTATCAAAAAATATGCTGAAATAACATGAACAGTTTGGAATTGGTCTGCAAGCTCGTAGTTAAAATAGTCAATGTAGACCTTAGATACAATAAAATTTACTTCCTCACCAGAAAGTAATAGTTTTAAGATTCCACTGAAAGTAATCAAAAGAAGCGCAACATAAAATAGTCCATGTACCGCCTTTGATGCTATTAATTGTAATTTATTTACAGCTGAGGCTATTGGCTTTGGATTAAAAAATTTCCAAATCAATCTGAGCAATGTTAAATAAAAAATACTCATACCAATAACAATATGTATATTTTCAACTGTTAATTTAAATTCAGAAAACTCTAAATTATCTAAATAGAGACCTAATGGTAATTGAAATAATAGAATTAAAAAAGTAAGCCAGTGAAAGAGTCGAGCAAGAACCCCATAAGTACTATTGTCATTTTTAATTTTCATAATATATATTTAAAATATGAAAACAATTTTGCAAATACTGCTTTCATCAACTTTAGCTTCTCTATTTCTTGTTTTTATTAGTTTTGCCGACGACCATGGAAAAATTATAAAAGAAAGAAAATCATTATTTAAGCAAAATTATAGCCATGCTAAGAGAATGTCTGCAGAAATAGCAAAAGGTAATAATGATAAAGTAATAGAGCTTTCCGAAAAAATGAGCGTCAATTATGATAAGCTCATCGACCTTTTCCCTGATAATTCAAAAACAGGTTATGATACAGAAGCTTTGCCAACTATTTGGCTTCAAAAAGATGAATTTAATGCTTTGATGATTGAAACCTCAGACAAAGTCAAAAAATTTACCCAAATTGCTGCTAACCTTACAGGAGATGAATTAAAAGAGGCTCAAAAAAATTTAATTTGGTCAAGTTGCAAAGCTTGCCATGATAAATTTAGAATGCCTCACTAGGCTATCACTGTCATTGAAATAATTCTTTTTATCCCAAGATCATTATTCTTGTACCGGTGCTCAAATAAATACACTCCTTGCCATATGCCAAGATCAAGTTTTTTTTCTTTAATTGGAATACTCAGTGTTGTGTTAGTCAGTGAAGATTTAATATGTGCAGGCATATCATCCGGACCCTCCTCACTGTGTAAGTAATTATCGTTTTCGGGTACTATTTTATCGTAGTAATTTTCTAAATCTTTAAGAACGTTCGGATCTGCATTTTCCTGAATAATTAGAGAGGCTGAAGTATGTTTGATGAATATAGTACAGATACCTTTTGATATTCTATGTTTGCTTATAGCTTGATTAATAATATCTGTAATATTGTAGAGGCCTTTACCTTCAACTACTATTTCAAGTTCTTTTTGAATTAACATTTTGATATAAATATATGTAAAATTAAATTAAGTTTACAACAACAATGAAGAATAATGTATCCCTTTCTGATTCAGGGTGGAATTTACAAAGTAATTATACCCAAATATCCGATAAACTGTTTTCGGAATTGAAACCAGATATAGTTACTAATCCAAGTACTGTTATTGTTAATAATGAACTTGCTAAAAAGCTTGGCTTAAATTTAAATGGTATGTCAGAAAAAGACTTATCCAATTTATTCTCAGGAAATACACTGCCTCATGGTTCAAAGCCATTTGCACAGGCTTATGCAGGGCATCAATTTGGGCAATTTACAATTCTTGGTGACGGCAGGGCCCATATCGTTGGTGAGCAAGTAACCCCAGAGGGTGAAATATTTGATATTCAGTATAAAGGTTCGGGGCGGACACCTTATTCAAGAGGAGGAGATGGCAAGGCCGCATTGGGGCCAATGTTACGTGAATATCTAATTAGTGAAGCGATGTATCACTTAGGCATTCCAACTACGAGAAGTTTGGCAGTTGTTGAAACTGGTGAAAAAGTCTACCGAGAAGTCCCTTTAAAAGGATCAATATTAACTCGGGTAGCGAGTAGTCATATTAGAATCGGTACTTTCCAATTTTTGGCAGCACACAAAGATTATGAAGGCATGCAAGATCTTTTAGATTTTTCTATAAAAAGACATTTTCATAATTTGAAATTTTCTAAAAATGTAACTGTTGAATTTATTCAAGCTGTTATGCAGAAACAAATAAAATTGATAGTGGACTGGATGCGAGTTGGATTTATTCATGGTGTTATGAATACAGACAATTCAACGATATCTGGAGAGACAATTGATTATGGGCCGTGTGCCTTTATGGATAGCTACGATGCTAAGACAGTCTTTAGCTCAATTGATACGCAAGGAAGATACTCATTTGCTAATCAACCCTCCATAATTCATTGGAACTTAGTAAGGTTGGCAGAGAGCTTGTTACCTCTCATTGATAAAAATGAGAAGAAATCAATTGAAATTGCTCAAAATACACTAAATGAGTTTAGTGCTTTATTTAAAAATGAGTGGCTTCAAATGATGAGAAAAAAAATAGGAATTGATGATCAGAGTGAAGAAGATGAAGAACTTATTAGTAACTTAGTCAATTGGATGCAAAACAAAAGTCCAGATTTTACAAATACTTTTTGCAATTTGATGAACTATAATCATGCAAATGATGAAGTGTTTGGTGAGAATGATTTTGTTACCTGGAAAAAAAATTGGCAAGAAAGAGTTAATAATAAAGAATATTTAAAAACGATGGCAAATACTAATCCTGTTTTAATACCTAGAAATTATTTAGTTGAGGAAGCGCTTAATGAGGCTGAAACGAAAGGTATTTTTAATAAATTTAATGATCTTAACAAAGCAATTTCTTCGCCTTATCAGATAGAAAAAGTAAATATAAAATACCTGATTACACCGAGCAAAACCAATATTCCCTATAAAACTTTTTGTGGTACTTAAGATACTCTAAGTTTTTTTTCAAGGCGTCTCACTAAAAAAGAAACAACTAAAATAAGAACTAAATATTCTAAAACTAGAAAAGTATATATTTCTAAAGGTCGATATTGACTAACTACTAGTTCATTTGCTTTTCGTGTTAGTTCGTTCAGGCCAATAATTGATACCAAAGATGACATCTTCAGCATGTACACAAATTGGTTACCTAATGCGGGTAGTATTATTCTAACTGCTTGAGGGAGAGTTATATAATAAAATATTTGGAAAAAACTCATTCCCATAGAAGAACCCGCCTCTTTCTGACCTTTCGGAACTGCCTGAATGCCAGATCTAAAAATTTCAGCAATAAAAGGACTTTCACATATGCTTAATGCGATTATACCCGCAGTAAATGCAGTGAAATTAAGGTTTAGTAAAACTGGCAAACCATAATAAACCCATAAAATCATAACTAAGACAGGTATCGCTCGGACAATTTCAGTGTAGCCAATATTAATAGCATTAAGCGTTCTATTTTTTGTTATGCTGGCCACAGAAACAATCAGACCTAATATTATTGCTATTGTAATTGAAATAACAGAAAGAATAATTGTATATCCAAGGCCTCCAATCAAAAATTCAATATTTGACAGTCCAATTTTGTTATTAGGTAAAATAACATACCAGCCCCATTGATAATTTGATGCACACCCTACAAATACTAAAAAAGTCAAAAGTATAATGAAGATTTTCATATTTTTAGTAATATTGAAATTCATGATAAAAAATATAATTATAATATTTAAATATAAACGTATAATTTTTTAAAAAAATATTAAAAAAGGAAAAATCAAATGAAGCTCATTCAAGCCCTGTTAATCTCTTTAGCGTTATTTACCTCGTCTTTATCCAATGCATCAACACTTGATGAAATTATGCAAACAGGTGTACTAAAAGTTGGAACGACTGGTGATTTTCCAGGCTGGAGCTTTATGAATCCTGAAACTAATGAATACGAAGGTTACGATATTGATGTAGCAAAAAAATTAGCTGAAGATATGGGAGTTGATATTGAATTTGTAGCGACAGATTGGAAAAATCTTGTTTCGGGTGTAGTGGCTTCTAAATACCATATGACATCAAGCGCCTCCATAACAACACAGAGAGCACTCACAGCCGGATATTCAGACTCATATTACGGTACCGGAACAGTTGCAATGACACTTTCTAAAAATTCAGAAAAAATTACGAGTTGGGATAATATAAATAACTCTGACACAACGGTTGCAGTTACACTTGGTACTGTTTTTGAAAATGAAGCGAAAAAATCATTTCCTGACTCTAAAATTGTAATGGTAGAAGCTCCTGCACGTGAATATCAAGAAGTTTTATCAGGCAGAGCCGATGTGTCATTGACAAGTAAAGTCGATGCTATGAAGTTGATTAATTTATACCCTGAGCTGTCAATTATAAATATTGATGAACCTAAAAATGCCAAGCTTTTTGCAATTCTATTACCAAGAGGTGATCAAGAATGGATAAACTTTATTAATCATTGGATTTCAGATCAAAAAAATAAAGGTTTTTTTAATCAAACCGCATCTAAGTTTGGTTTATAATTTTTTCGTGTAAGATCAATTTGGTATACTGAAAATTTATAAACAGCGGCTGCAAATACATAATTAATTGTTAATACAACTAAAAACATTATAGTAAAATTAACTTTCAGATAAAGAACTGCTACTGAAAGTCCGCAAACTGGTAGTATAACCATTCTCATTAAATTAATTACCATTTGATAATTTGTTTTTTTAAGCCCTTGAAGTAATGCTGATGATATAAAGAAAATTGGATAGCAGGGTCCTGCAAATGCAGCAATTTTTAAATAAGTGGATCCATAAAAAATAATTTCATCATTATCACTAAAAAAATACATTATGTAATCTGATGAAAAAAAAACAAATAGTCCGCAGATACCCATAAATAGAGTGCCATAAAAAATTGATCTAGTATATGTTTCACGAATTCTGACAAAATTCATGGCACCAAAATTTTGACCAACTAAAGCAAGAGTTGATGCATTTAAGCCTAATACAGGCAATAAAAAAAGTTGTTCAAAGCGAATAGCTGCACCGTACCCGCCAGCGGAGTAATCCCCATAAGTTGAAACATAAAATAATAATACAAAAACTCCTAAACCAATAAGCATCATTGAAATTGTAGCGGGAATTGTTTGACTCAATATTTCTTTTTGCAAATTATATTTTGGGATAAAACATTCAGGATTTAGAAATTTTTTTAAATTCGTCTTATTCACTTTTAAAATAATATATATAAGGCCAAAAAGCTGTGAGCACAGTGTTGCTAAAGCTATGCCCTTAATTCCCATTGCAGGGATAAAATATAATCCATAAATGAATATTGGATTTAAAACTAAATTAAGGAAAAATGTGATTATCAAAACATTTCTCAAAGACTTCGTATCCCCTCTTGAAACTAGAAATGAATTAATAGTTAATTGTAAGAAGAATAGAGAAGCACCAAGAAAAATTATATCCATGTAATCTTTTGCATAGAATATAATTTCAGGATTTGTTTTTAAAAATTTCAGAATAGGTCCGGTTCCATAAATTCCAACCAATGTCACCAAAAATGATATGATTAAACTGGTAAGAATAGCCTGCGCAAGAAGAAGAGATGCTTTTTTTTCATCATTTTTTCCAATAGCATTAGAAATTAATGCCGTAACGCCTATAGATAAACCTGCCGTAAAACCAATTATTATAAAGTAAATTGGAAATGATTTTGCAATTGCTGTAATGGCATCAGGTGAAATTAATCCTGCAAATTTAACATCTACTATATTATAGAGAGTTTGAAAAAGTGTTCCAATACTTGAAGGTATTGCAATATGCCTTATTAAAGTTGGAATATTATCTTTAGTTAAGTCCATAAAATCAAGTCATACCTTCTATTTAGATATTAGTATTTTACAAATATAAACATAAAGTTAATTTAATTATTATTATTAAAACAATTTACTTTTAGCCCATATGTAGCTATAAGATCCGTCTAAAGATTACGTTTTTGTTCCTTTTTCTGGAGTAATACGAAGTCTAAATTAACTTAAAAAGGAATAATAAATATGGCTACTGGTACTGTTAAATGGTTTAATCCAAAAAAAGGTTATGGCTTTATTGCCCCTGAAGAAGGCGATAAAGATATCTTTGTTCACATCACAGCTGTTCAAGCTGCGGGTATGAAAAAATTGGATGAAGGTCAGAAACTATCATATGACGCTGAGGAAAAAGATGGAAAAGTCTCAGCAGTTAATTTACAAGCAGCAGAATAATTAAGCGGCTTTATCTATCATATCTAGCCACATCGTGAATTCATCAATGAGTTCACCTGATGGCTGGATGATTTTTACTCTTTTATCTTTAGAACTTACTTGAGTGACAAGTGAGCCTTTACTAATCTCATCGTTTATAAAATTTATAATAGTTGCTCTAGATGCAAGGTCTGACATATTCTTCGTCAGATATTCTTTCGTGCACTCAATTTTGTTGATGTTAGAGTCGAAATAAAGTCTCATAATTTCGTAACATATTCTAATGCCATAAACCGATCGACGAAAATGGCTGAGACGGCTAAAAACTTTCCTGTCACCCGCACTTTCAAAAACTTTAATCTGTTTGATAACTTGCTCAAAAATTTTTTCAGTTTTCATAATAAATCTCTTTTTAGGTTTGAATTGTATTATTAAATAGTATGGATAATTATTAATAATAATTATTTGCCAGTTTGGCGGCATATAATAAGATATAGATTAATAACCTACTGTTTTTATTGATTTAAATAATTAGCATTTATTAATGAACGAAGAAAATAAAAAGAAAGTATGGAAACTAATACAAAAAACTGGTGACGAGTTAAAAGGAAAACTACCCGAACACCCATCACATCCAAAAGGTCGTAATCCATACGCCCACATAGCATTAGAGATTAAGAACCATTTTGGAATGTCTTATAGTGAAATTACAGATGAACGAATACCTGAGCTTGAAAAATTTATATTTTATATTCGTGATAACCCAAAATAACGAATTTTTAGGGTTTCCACTCTGGTCTTCCAAAAAAAGAAAGAAACTTTTCTTTAGCGGTTGTTGATACTTTGAAATCAGAGATCATTTGTCCCCAAAACATAAATGTTATTTTGATAGGATTGTATGTTTTGACATTATCCCTAATTCCAAATTTTACAGGCTCAATTTCCTCTGCAAAAGTTCCAAATAATCTGTCCCAAATGATTAGTAAGTTGCCATAATTTCTATCTATGTAACACTCGTTGCTTCCATGATGAACCCTGTGTGCAGACGGAGTAACAAAAATATATTCCAAGATACCTAATCTTCTAATCCATTGTGTATGCCCAATAACACCCCAGAGCGTTGAGGCTACACCTGCTACAGCTGTGATAATTGGGTCAAACCCAACTAATGGCATGAATATAAAAAAGGGTACTTTAGTTATAGGTCCAAACCAGGCCTGTCTCAAAGAAACAGTGAAATTCATTTCTTCACTTGAATGATGATTCATATGAACAGCCCACATAAATCGTACTCTGTGAGAGAAGCGATGATACCAGTAGTATACAAAATCAATCATTACAAATGTAGCAAGCCACACAGCCCATATTGGAAGGAGATCATTTACTGTGATGAATCTAAATTTATATAGATAAACGTATATTAAAAAAATTGAGCTTTTAGTCAGAAGCCCAATCAAAAAATTTCCACTCAACAGACCTAGTCCTGCAAAGGTATCACTTAATTTGTAAAAATTTAGTCCCTTCACAGATGAATAAATTACTTCAGCTGTAATAAGCAGTAAAACAATTGGTATCCCGTAAGTATATACGTCTAATTCAGTCATAATCTCTATTGAAATATATATCATTAGAATTATTTAGGAAAAGTATGAAAAATATATTCTTTACAATTTTATTAAGCTTCTGTCTGACTGTTACTGTATTAGCTAAAAATGACGGTGGAGGTGGTAATAGTGGGGGCAATTCAGGAGGCAATTCGGGTGGAAATTCCGGTGGTAATTCAGGTGGAAATTCCAGTAGTAATTCTGGAGGTAGCTCAAACGGCAATGGAGGAGGAGGTCATTATTCAGGTAGCACTGGATATGATAAAGAGCTAAAACGCATCTTGTTTGAAATTGAAAAAAATGAAAACTATGATGGTGCTTTAAAAGACCTTGAAGTTTATGTATACGAAAACCCTCAAAATGCAAATGGATGGAATCTGATTGGTTTCGCAAGTAGAAAACTTGGGAAATTTGATGATGCTGAGCTTTATTATAATACAGGTCTAGAGATCGAACCACAGCATGATGATATACTAGCTTATCAAGGTGAGCTTTATCTACAGACCAATAGATATGAAAAAGCACTTGAAAATTTAGCTATACTTACTGAATTGTGCACGTTTAATTGCTCAGAAAAAAAAGAATTGGCCGAGGCTATTAAAAATTACGAAACTGAGAATAATTTATAACTTGTTGATTTATTTGTCTGGTCAACTAATCTTTTATAAATAAAGTTTTGTTATGATAAAAGTCTTAGTTTTTTTTGTGCTTGGGGCAGCAACCTTATACTTTATTATACGAGCTCTTGTTAATACAGAGCCAGGTAAATTATCTCGAGTTATAAAAATAATTATATTTGCAGTTATAATAATTGCAGTTGTTTTTATGTTAACAAGAGGTAACCTTGGGTTTCTTGCTCCTATTATAGGTCTTGCAAGAAGATTGTTAGTGGGTTTTTAGATATAATGTTTAACATTAAAAAAAGTTTTATAATTACTATTTTCTTTTTGTCATCTTTTATTTTTTTTACTTCATGCGATAATGATCCAAACCAGTCTGCTGCATTTACCGGAGTACGAGTAATTGATAATTCTTATTCTCCTCCTGTTGTTAGAATAAATGAGGGAGGTAAGGTAAGATTTAATAATTGGGGTAATAATCCGCATAATGTTATTGCTGTGGATGAAACTTGGGGTTCATACGAAGAAATACCAAAAGGTGACTACCTAGATATTACTTATGAATCTGAGGGGTTATACAAATATTTATGTTCATTTCACGCATCGCCTGATGGTGAGTGGGGAATGGTAGGTTCTGTTGTTGTCGGCGATATTAATTATGAAGATTATACAAACTTTTCAAAAATGGACGTAGTAAAATCTTTCTCTGGGTCTGTGAGAAATGTACCTGACGATTATGAAACAATTCAAGATGCAGTTAATGCATCAAATCCAGGGGACTTAATTCTTATTAAACCTGGGGTTTACTATGAAGAAGTTGTTGTGAATGTTCCATCAATAACAATTCGTGGCTGGGATAGAAATAATACAATAATTGATGGTGAGTTTGAAAGAGGTAACGGAGTTCTTGTTGCAGGTGTCGATGGCGTTGTGATTGAAAACATTACTGCACGTAACGCATTGCTCAATGGTTTTTACTGGGCAACAGTTAAGGGTTACAGGGGATCATATTTAACAGCTTACAATAATGGTGACTATGGTGTTTATGCATTTGACGCAGTTGATGGCGTGTTAGAACATTCGTATGCATCAGGCTCTCCAGACGCAGGCTTTTATATTGGGCAATGCTATCCTTGCGATGCAATTGTAAATAATGTTATTTCAGAAAATAATGGGTTAGGTTATTCCGGAACTAATTCAGGAGGCTCCTTATACATTATTAGTTCAGTATTTAGAAATAATAAAGGAGGACTAGCGCCTAACACATTAGATTCTGAATTACTACCTCCTGAAAGAGAGACATTTATTATTGGGAATTTAATTGAAAATAATAACAATAACGATGCTCCTGCCACAAAATCAACTTACTTATCCTTTGGCAACGGGGTTATCATTGCTGGTGGCAACAATAATATAATTAAAAATAATGTAATTGCTAATCATGATCTATACGGCGTTATTCTTACCGCGGCAGCTGATGTGAATTATTGGCCGGCCCATGGAAACAGAGTTGAAGATAATCTAATTTTATCATCTAACAGGGCAGATATGGCAATTAGTGGCGTATCTAATCTTGGTAATTGTTTTAAAGGAAACTATTTTAATACATCTATACCGCCAGGTTTACAGTCTTTAAATAATTGTGACGCAGGGTACATTCCATTAAGTTCAGATCTCTCAGGTATGTGGTCATCGCTTGCAAGAATTATTCATGCGAGTGACGGTGGATATCAACAAGGTGATTGGAGATCTTTTCCTAAACCTGAAAATCAACCAAATATGCCAATTATGGAAAAGTTGTTAAATCAAGGATATGATAAGAAAAATTTACCTACCTATATGATCAGAAAGTCTGTAAAGCCAGCTGTCGAGGTTTTTCAACAATTCGAAGATGTACTGAATGATATTGAATTACCAGAAGAAGCAAGAAACTATTTGAACTAATAGTTTTATTGTTTAACCTATTTATAGGAGATTTTAGATGCCAGGTGTTACTTTTTTTCCATTAAATGATGTACCGTTTTTATCATTATTTTTTAACTTTTATGGCTACTATCTTCCCATATTTTTATATGCAACTTGGACGTCTACTGCATTATTTGATTTATTTCTTTCAAAATACAGAGGCACGACTGGAAAAGTAATTTGGACGTTTATTGTCATGTTTATTCCTTTAATCGGCTCATTAATCTATCACCTATTTGCAGCTAGGGAGTTAGATGTCACGATTAGGGCGACTATGATCTTTGGCGGTATTGGTATTTTAATAATTGTTTTTCTCTATCTCGGTCTTGCCCTCTAATTTTTCGAAGTGATATTTGATTCAAGAATTACCCCAATTAGAAGAGATTTAGCATCAACTGCATACAAAGCTATTGTAAAAAGAAAAAAATATGTAACGGCAAAGCTGGCTACAGTTAAAAGTACATTTACTCCACTTTATTCAAATAAAGGTTCAAAATTAAGCACCCAACTATTGTATGGTGAAGAATGCGATGTTTTTGAAACTAAAAATGGGTGGTCTTGGACTCAGTCTCGAAGAGATAATTATGTTGGATATACTCCTACTATTAATCTAACGAGAAAAATCTATAAACCTAATTCAAAAGTTATCTCTTTAAGAACAGTTATTTATACTAAACCAGATATTAAAAGTGTTACGAAAGGTTACTTAAGTTTTAACTCATTAGTTGAGGTAATTAAAATTAAGGGAAAATATTCGCTTATTAAAAATTTGGGCTGGTGCCCGAGTCTAGATCTAGTAAAGATTAAAAGTAGTAAATTCAATCATATAGATTTGTCAAAGCAGTACCTAGATACTCCTTATCTGTGGGGCGGAAGAGACTCAATGGGCATAGACTGTTCAGGGTTAATCCAAAATCTCCATCAGATTAATAATAGGCCTTTTCCAAGGGATACAGATATGCAAGAGATATTTGTAACAAATGAAGTTAAGTATGAAAAAGATCTCAAAGCGGGAGATCTAGTATTTTGGAAAGGGCACGTTGCAATGATGATTGATAATTCGAATATCATTCATGCAAATGCTTATCATATGAAAACAGCGATTGAGCCACTAAGTACAGCGAAGAAAAGAATATTAAAATCAAATGGTAAGATAAAAAAGCTTGGAAGATTGTAAATTAATTGAATGAAAATTTATTTCTAATAAACCAAAGCAAAATCAATGAAGGAATTACCATGATAGCGGTAATTATAAAGAAAATACCCCAATCACCCTGCAACCAGTCGACTAATGATCCTGATGATGATGCCATTAGTGTTCTTCCAGCTGTTCCAAGCGATGCCAAAAGGGCATATTGAGTTGCGGTATATGTTCGGTCAACAAGTAGCGAAATAAAGGTCACAAAAGCCACAGTTGCAAAAGCTGCAGCCAAATCATCAAGTAATACCGCGGCAGCAAAGAGTAAAACTGATTTCTCAGACCATGCCATTACACTAAACATTATGTTTGTAATCGCCATTGCAATTCCTGAAATGAATAGCGCTCTAACCACACCTGATTTTATGGAAAACCAACCGCCTAATAATGTAAATACAATTGTTGTTATCCATCCAAGTCCTTTTGAGTAAATTGCAATATCCGATTTTGAAAATCCCATTTCGTCGTAAAATATTATGGACATACGTCCCAAAAATGCCTCACCAATTTTAAATAAAAATATGAACCCGATAATCAACAGACTGATGGTTAACCCATTTTTTTTGAAGAAACTAATTAGTGGACTTACGATAGTACTTATAAACCAGGCTGAAAATTTATTTAACTTTAAACGATCTTGATCACTCTTTTGAGCAACATGCCTTTTATTCGATAGATCTTCTGGAATAAATAAAAGTCCGATATTAAAAAGAAAAATGATTAGGCAAATGAACAGAAAAGTTAATTGCCAATAATTAGCTAAGCCTTGCTGTTCAAAATAATCAGCAACAAAAAGTGTGAGCATTCCACCTATTTTATAACCCGTCCACCAACCAACCACAGCTATTGATGCGCCAGCTGCCATTGATGCTTTTTCATTCTCACCTATTTGCTCAATTCTTAAAGCATCAATTGTTATATCTTGAGATGCCGAGGAAATAGCTATCAATAATCCAATTAAAATAATTAGTTCTAAATTTGTAACAGGATTGAGAGTTGTCCAAATAAATAGACATACCAGTATTATTGCTTGTAAAGAAATGATCCACGATTTTCTGTGGCCAATTTTTTGTGTCAAGAAAGGAATTTTTACACGGTCAATAATTGGAGCCCAAATAAAGTTGATTGCATATACACTAAAAATAAGACCCGCCCATCCAATTGTACTTCTTGATAATTCATAGTCTTTAAGCCAAAGTGAAAGAGCACTTCCAATTATCACCCAAGGAAAACCACTAATTGCTCCAAGTAGCAAGATGCGCAGCATTCTATTATCAAAATAAATTGATAATCCTACATTTTCTCTCGTCATTAAATATTAGAATAGGTAATAGTGCTAACTAACGTCAATCAATATATTGAAGATTATTTGAACTTATTCAATAGGTGCAGGATTATCGCTGAAACTTCTCAAATAAAGTATGACGTTCGCTCTATCTTTTTCTTTTTTTAGACCTACAAAAGACATTTTTGTACCTTCAATATATTTTTTTGGATTTAAAAGATATCCGTTAAGTTGTTCGTATGTCCAGTTGCCACCATAGGCCGCCATTGCGTTTGAGTATTTATAATCCTCTTTTGAACCAATATCTTTATTTACAATATCCCAGAGCGCTGGCCCAATTTTATTTGCTCCACCTTTTTCAACAACATGGCACTGTGAACATTTCTTAAAGACCTTTGCACCTTTTTCTATATCCGCTGATGCAAGCAGAGTCTGTATTGGTATTTCAGGTTCCGCTGTAGCAGTGTCATCTGCCATTGCTGCTGATGCAGACACCACCATATCTTCAGCACCTTCAACTTGATAGGCTGCTACCTCGGGTTTTTCAACATGATATAAAATCTCACTGAAGTTTGCTAAACCGATAAATACAAGGGCCACAACTAATACACAGGCTACAATTTTATTAATTTCGAATGAATCCATGATGTCTCTTGACGTAATTAGATAATTATTTAAACAATAACCGAATTTAATCAAGTTTTTATGCGTCTTCTAGTCGCATAATTTATTTATGATAAGCCAAGAAAACACAGCGATAATTATCCCGGTCAGATTACAAGCGAGCAGGCTACCAAATAAGCCTTTGCTCGACATTGCTGGCAAACCAATGATCCAACATGTTTGGCAGTCAGCCATTGCTTCTGATTTGGGTCGAGTAGTGGTTGCTACAGATAGTGATGAAATCGCCAAGTGTATTGAAAGTCTTGGGGGTGATGTATGTATGACTTCTGAAAATCATCAGACAGGTACTGATCGCATGCATGAAGCGCTTCAAGTAATTGATCCAGTTAAAATGATTCATTACATCATTAATTTACAAGGGGACTTGCCTACAATTAACTCGATGGCTTTAGAGAAAGTTTTAAATTTATTATCATCAGAAGAAAATGAAATAGGCACACTGGTCACCCAGTTTGAAAGAGAGGAAGATCTAAAGAAAGAGCAATTTGTAAAAGCAGTCTGTAATTTATCTGGTAGTGAAACTGAGTCTTATGCAGAGAATTTTGTAAGAAAACAAGGAGATTATGATTCTAAGAACCTTTTTCATCACATAGGTATTTACTCTTTTAAGAGAGATGCTCTAGAAAAATTTGTCACTTTGTCTCAAACTGATCGAGAAAAAAATGAAAAATTAGAGCAATTAAGAGCACTTGATAATAATATGAAAATAAAAATTGGTTTAATTGACTTTTTACCTCTCGGAGTTGATACTCCGGATGACTTAGAAGAAATTAGAAAGATATTAAGCAAATGAAAAAAATAGCTTTCCAGGGTGAACTCGGAGCTTATTCACATCTTGCGTGCATTGAAGCTGCGCCTGATCACAATCCTGTTGCGTGCAGAACATTTGAGTCTGCCATGGAGCAAGTTAATGCATCAGAGTGTCATTTAGCCATGATACCAATTGAAAACTCGGTCGCGGGCAGGGTAGCAGATATTCACTACTTACTTGGTGGATACGATTTAAAAATATATTCAGAACACTTTCAAGAGATTAATCATCAGTTAATGGTAAAACCAGGCGCTTCCTTAGATACAATTAAAAATGTACGTAGTCATTCTATGGCTATTGGACAATGTCATGCTGCGATAAAAAAATATAATTTAGATGTCATCATAATGGCGGACACCGCAGGTTCTGCCAAATTTATTAGTGAGCAAGGAACAATGGAAGATTCAGTGATTGCCTCAACACTTGCAGCTGATACTTATGGATTAGATATAGTAGATACAAATATTCAAGATATGAAAAATAATACAACTCGATTTTTAATAATGTCAAAAGAACTTCAACAAGAAAGAAACGAAAACTTGTCATACCTGACAAGTTGCATATTTGAAGTAAAGAGTGTTCCTTCAGCTCTTTATAAGGCACTCGGAGGTTTTGCAACTAATGGGGTTAATCTAACTAAATTAGAGAGTTTTATTGTTGATGGTGATTTTAATAAAGCTCAATTCTATATTGATCTAGATGGCCACGCTGAAGATCAATCGGTAAAAGGAGCTTTAGAAGAACTATCCTTTTATACTGAAAAACTGAAAGTCTTAGGTGTTTATCCAAAACATTCATATAGAAACAATTAGTTTACTTATTGTGCATCCAAGCAACAATTAATTGGTGAGCTACAGCCATTGCAGGAGGTATCCATATTCTGTCAGGGCTTTTACCAACGAATATACGATTTAAGTCTTCTCGAGATAACCATACTGCATCTTCAATTTCATCCTGATCTAAATCAGTTGTATCACCATCTGTTTGACAGAAACATGCGATCATTAATTGAGAAGGAAATGGCCATGGTTGGGTAAATTTATATTCAACACTTGTAACATTTAATCCCACTTCTTCTTTAACTTCTCTAATAACTGCATCTTCGATGGTTTCACCCGGTTCTAAAAAACCTGCCAGTGCTGAGAACATTCTGGGTGGAAATATTTTTTGGCGACCGAGTAAACATTTGTCTTTAAAAATAGGAAGCATGATTACGACAGGGTCAACACGAGGAAATAATTCTACATTACAGTTTTTGCAAATTTTTTTGCAACCTGCGTCAACAGTTTCAAGTCGGGAACTTTCACATCTTGTACAAAAAATATTGGATGAATTCCATTCGACCATCGACTTAGCCTGAGCAAGAATACCTGTATCTTCCGGAGAAATACTCTGCGCTATCGATCTTAAATCAATAAATTTACAGTTAGGAAATGCACTTTTGTCGAAGTCTTTATTACTTTTTGATAAATCTATGGCGTAGTAGCTTTTATTTTTTAACTTGCCTAGGAAAAGCAAATAAGCATCTTCAATAAAATTTCTAATTTGATCATATGTAGCTAAAAAAATTGTTGAATTTGAGCCAGGTTCACTGCTCACGTGTATCAATGGTTTTCCTGAGTGAAAAACAACAAATCGTGTTTCATTGTTCAATAAATTTGCTTTTTGCCAGTCTTTATCGCTTCTAAAACCAGACATTCTATCGAGAGGATTATTTGCAAATATTATTTTGTTCATTAATTTATTATTTATTAAACAACATTTTATTTTCGTTATGATACAATATTTTGGGAGATTGAGTAGACAAGTTATTCGCCAATCCGGTCAGGTCTGAAAAGAAGCAGCCGTAACGAAGATATTTGGGTTACGTTGATCTCCCACTAAAGATTAGTGATTTTTATGTCCGAAACAACCAATATACCTATTCCATTAAAATATAGACCACTAAAGTTTAGTGAACTTATTGGTCAAGATCTCATGTCTAAGACAATACAAAATGCAATTGAGATGAATAGAATTGCCAACGCTTATTTACTCACAGGAGTTAGAGGTGTAGGGAAAACAACAACAGCTAGAATTATTGCAAAATCACTAAATTGTTTAAATATATCGGAGCAAGACAACAACGAGCCATGCGGGGTTTGTGACAATTGTAAAGCGATAACAGAGTCAAGAAGTGTTGATGTTTATGAAATGGATGCAGCATCGCGCACCGGAATAGCTGACATAAGAGAGCTGATTGAAGGCGTTCAATACTCGCCTGTGTCATCAAAGTATAAAGTTTATATTATAGATGAAGTTCACATGTTATCGACCGCAGCCTTTAATGGATTACTTAAAACATTGGAAGAGCCGCCGCCTCATGTGAAATTTATTTTTGCGACTACTGAGGTAAGAAAAATACCTACAACTATACTATCAAGATGCCAAAGATATGATTTAAAAAGGGTTGAACCTGATGATTTAGTTATTTTTTTAAAATCCATATGTGAAAAGGAGTCAGTTGATTTTGAAGAAGGTGCATTAAAAATTATCGCAAGAGCTGCAGATGGATCTGTAAGAGATGGCCTTTCTATACTCGATCAATCTATTGCATTTTCAGGTAAGAATATTTCTGAAGAGCAAGTGAAAGAGATGATCGGTTTAAATGATCCAACCAAAATTTTAGAACTAATCAAATTCATTACTGCTGGTCAAACTCAACAGTCACTTGAAAAAATAAACGAACTTTATGACAACGGAGCTGATCCATCAATGATCGTAAAAGATCTGATAGAAACTGTTCATAGTTTGACTATGATTAATATTGATGCAGCTGAGGGAGTTAAAAGCTCACTTACAGACAGTGAATATAGCGCAGTACAAGAGGTAGCAGGTAATCTAGATGTATCCACCCTCTCAATGATCTGGCAAATGTTAAATAAGGGATTGCATGAAGTTACGGACTCATTTTCTCCCATAACTTCTCTTGAAATGTTAATCATTAGGATCATTTATTTAAATGACATACCAAAACCTAATGAATTAATAAGTGAACTAAATAATATGGTTGAAAAAAATGATAATAAAATACAGGATAAATCAGGAGAAACATCTTCAGCAATGGATCCAAAAGTAAAAGAAATTATTGATTTCTTTCCTGGAACCGAAGTTGAACAAATTGAAGAGAAATAAATATGAATAATTTTAACAATATGATTAAACAGGCCCAAGACTTGCAGAAAAAAATGGCAGAGGCTCAGGAAAAAGTGGAAACACTGGAAGCCGAGGGTATCTCAGGTGGAGGAATAGTTAAAATAACTATAAATGGAAAAAATAATGTAACTTCTGTAAACATTGACGAAACAGCGATAGATAAAAATGAGAAAGAAATTTTAGAAGATTTGATAGTTGCAGCTTTTAATGATGCACGAGACAAAATTCAAAGAAAAATTGCGGATGAAATGAGTTCTCTTACCGGTGGTATAAAACTTCCTCCAGGAATGAAACTGCCTTTCTAGTATGAAATCCCGTATATCTAATCCAGAAATTGATAAGTTAATACTTTTAATCAGTAAACTACCTGGTTTTGGACCCAAATCTGCAAGCAGAGCAGTACTACATTTAATAAAAAATAAAGAACAGTTAATGGTCCCACTCGCTGAGTCGCTTTTATCATCGAGTGAAAATATTGTTACATGTGAAATTTGTGGAAACATCGATGTAAACTCTCCATGCATGATCTGCGCAGATGAGGGTCGATCTAAAAATCAAATCTGTGTTGTTGAAAATATCGCAGATCTATGGGCACTTGAGAAATCTGAAGTATTTAATGGACTGTATCATGTGCTGGGTGGCACCCTATCAGCCATAAACAGCATTGGGCCAGATGATTTAAATTTAAAAAAACTGATTGATCGAATTGAAGGCGAGAAAATTGACGAAGTCATATTGGCTTTGAGTGCAACAGTTGATGGTCAAACAACCGCTCATTACGTAGCAGATACATTGTCAAAACACAGTGTTGAAGTAAGTCGCTTAGGTCACGGTGTACCTGTTGGCGGAGAGTTGGATTACATGGATGAAGGAACTATTGCCGCTGCTCTCAGTGCACGACAAAAAATTTAGTTTTATTGTATTTTCTCAATTTTTTTATTCAATCTTGACCTTATATATAAGTTAGCCTATCTAAAGATTATGACAGTAAAAAAGATTTTAACTGCTCCAGATCCGTTTTTAAAACAGATTTCAAAACCAGTTGATGAAGTGACTAAAGAGGTCCAGGATCTCATGGATGACATGTTGGATACCATGTATGACGCACCTGGAATAGGTCTAGCAGCAGTTCAAATCGGAGTTCCTTTGCGTGTAATTGTGATGGATATAAGCTGGAGAAATGAAGAGGGCATAAAAGAACCCCTTTATTTTGTTAACCCTGAAATTACAGTAAAAACAAAAAATCTTTCAACATATGAAGAGGGATGTTTATCAGTCCCAGATCAATACGCAGAAATTGATCGTCCAGAAGAATGTGAAATAAACTTTCTTGATTATAATGGAAAAAAATCAACCCTAAACGCTAAAGGATTATTAGCGACCTGCATCCAACATGAAATGGATCATCTTGAGGGAATTCTTTTTATTGATCATTTATCAAATATGAAACGCAACATGATTGTAAAGAAGCTCATCAAAACAAGAAAACAATCAAAAAAAGAACGAATCGTCGCTTAGATAAAATGAAAAATTATCGCATCCTATTCATGGGCACAGCCCCATTCGCAGTACCATCTTTAAAAAAAATTGTTTCTTCAAATAATCATTTGGTAGGTGTATATACATCCCCCGCAAAAAAGGCTAACCGAGGAATGAAATTATCAATTTCACCAGTGGCAGAATTTGCTGAAACTGAAAATATAGAAATTAGCTCCCCTCCTTCGATTAGTTCATCAGAGGAATTAAAAAAACTACGAGAAATGAATTTGGATATGATTATTGTTGTTGCTTATGGACTGATATTACCTGAACAAGTAATCAATTTACCTAAACTTGGTTGTTATAATGTACATGCATCTTTACTTCCTCGGTGGAGGGGCGCCGCACCAATTCAAAGAGCAATGATTGAAGGTGATCAGACTACGGGCGTTACAATTATGAAAATGGATAAAGGCCTTGATTCAGGAGATATTGGGCTACAAAAAGAAATAAAAATAGAACAACAAAACTACAGTGAGTTAGAAAAAGAACTCGCAAATGAAGGAGCTGAATTGCTTATAAACTTTATTGATAGATTAGATGACTCTATTCAGTTTACTAAACAAAATGACACGCAGGCCTGTTATGCGAAGAAAATACAAAAACAAGAAGCTTTAATTGACTGGACTGAAAATGCCGAGAAAATAAATAGACGCATAAATGCCTATAATCCTAGTCCATGTGCTTGGTTTTCACTAAATAATAAAAGAATTAAAATACTGAAGGCTGAGGTAATTCATGAGAAAGGTGAGGCCGGAAAGATTATGAATGAAGAATTTTTAATTGGTTGCGGCATTAACTCAATAAGACCGTTGCTTCTCAGAGTTGAAGGTAAACAAGATTGTACAATCAATGACTTTCTCTTAGGACATAAAATTGAAGTTGGCTCTTATATTCGATGAATAGGTTTAAAATAAAAATTGAGTATGATGGCACCCCGTTTGTCGGATGGCAAAGACAAGAAAATGGACAATCAGTTCAAGGGTGTATTGAAAAAGCAATAAATAATATATTTGAGGAAAACATAACTATTTTTGGGGCTGGTAGAACAGATGCAGGTGTTCACGCAATGGGGCAGGTCGCTCATTTTGATGTTACAGAAAAATTACTTGAACCATATGTAATTAAGAACGCATTAAACGATCACTTGAGGCCGTTTCCAATTTCTATATTAGAAGTAGAGAAAGCACATAATGATTTTCATGCAAGATTTGATGCAACTCAGAGAAAATACCTTTATAGAATAGTAAACAGAAAGTCACCACTCACTATTGAGAAAGGAAGAGCTTGGCAAGTACACAAAGACATTGATGTTGATTTGATGAAGGAATGCATTCCTTCAATTGAGGGTCGGCATGACTTTACAACATTCCGTTCGGCTCATTGCCAATCTGACAGTCCAATAAAAACTTTAGACAGCCTAAAAATTAGCAAATCAGAAGAAAATATCTATTTCGGTTTCACTGCAAAATCATTTCTGCATCATCAAGTTAGATCAATTGTTGGAAGTTTAAAGCTAGTTGGAGAAAAAAGTTGGTCGTCTGGTGATTTTGAAAAAGCGTTTAATTCAAAAGATCGCTCTAAATGCGGAGCACTTGCTCCTCCTGAGGGATTATATTTTATGGAGGTTAAATACTAATTATTGTGAGCAATTTTCAATTGTTTGAACATTTATATCTAATTTTTCTGCGGTGTTACCATAAAAGATCCCTCTGATTGGCGCCGCATAACTTGCATCTAAGCCGCATGAAACTCGAATATATCTCTCATCAGGACAACATTGATTTGTAGGATCAAATCCAACCCAACCAAGTTTATCTATATAAAGTTCAGCCCATGCGTGTGTAGCTTGAAATTCAGAGTCATTTCTATTTTTATGCATGTAGCCATTTACATATCTTGAGGGAATGCCCAGATATCTAGCAGCAGAAATCATTATATGTGCTTGATCTTGGCAAACACCCTTTTCTTGATCTATTGACATAGCTGCAGTTGTGTTCGTATTGGTGGTATACGGTTCATATTTAATTTTTTTCGCAATTAAGAGCATTAAGTCATGAGCAATAGTTAAAGTATCTTCATTTGAACAATCTTTTGAGGCAATAGAAGCTAGCTCTTTTATTTTATCATTTGCTAGTGTTAAAATTGTACTTCTTAAATAGACATAAGGATCTATTTTATCATTCAAACTTTCATACACTCCATTTGTATCAATTGTTTCAACTTCACCTTTAACTACAAATTTAATTTCCTTTTCTGATGGCTCGCCTTTGAAGTTAATTATATTATTTCCCTCTCCATCTCTAAATATTTCGCCTCCAGATTTGTTATTTCTTTTTACAGTCCAATCCAAAATTTTAAGACCATTATAGGGTGATGGAGTCAACTTTGTTGTTTGAATTAACCCTAATAGGTTATCATCGTATTCATAATTTGTTGTATGATTGATTGTAAGTAACATAATCTACCTAAAAAAATGATTTTGAATTTGATTGTCTAAGAAAGATATTTTCGATACAAAATTGGTCACATACTCATGCAAACCATATTCAATAATTGATTCGACAGTTTCGTCTTTCACAGAATTATGAACTGATTTAAGGCCAGAGTAAATATCACTGATTTTATCAGGACTGCATTTCAAACAATTAAGATGATAAACAATATTATTTATACAAAAACTTAAAGAACGTGAACAATCATTATTAAGTATAAAAAAATGCGCAATTTTTGTTGAGGTCACGTCTCCATCATAAGCCCATCTAAAAGCGCGAAATGAAGATAGTGATCGTAAAAGTATAATCCATTGTAAATTATCAAGATTTCCCCCTATATAATCAGCAGTGGGAAGTAGTACAAAATATTTTACATCGAGCAATCTTGCAGAATTATCTGCTCGTTCAATGAATGTACCAAGAAATATGAAATGATATCCGTCATTTCGTAATAATGAGTTTGCTGATCCCCGAAACATATTTACTTGTTGAATAGTCCATTCAGTAAAGTTTGGTAGATCAGCACGAGTAAATTTTTTATTTTTTAGCTCCAATATCTCTTTGTATGACTTATTAATCGCAACCCATGCCTCAGGAGTGAATGCAGTCCTCACTAATAGAGCATTATTTCTAGCTTTGGATATACAGCTGTATACTGAGGAAGGATTTTCTTCATCAAAAAAAATATAATCCTCAACATTTTCCTGATTTATTTCATTGTATTTAGTAAAATAACCCTGAGCAGCACCTGCAGCTGATAATACTGAGTCCCATTCATTATGGTAGCCTTTAGGGTTAGGAAACAAGGACATTCTATAACCCACATCAAGAAGGCGTGCCATAGTTTCTGCTCTTTCCATATATCTACTAATCCAGTAAAGATTCTCTGCTGTTCTGCTTAGCATGTTAATCCGCGAGGACCCAAGTGTCCTTTACTCCTCCCCCTTGTGATGAATTTACTACATACGATCCTTTATTTAATGCAACTCTTGTTAATCCTCCTGGGCATAATTGTACTTTTTCTCCAACTAGACAGAATGGACGTAAATCAACTCGTCTTCCTGAAACTTCATTATCTATTAAAGTTGGTGAGGATGATAAGTCTAATGTTGGTTGAGCAATATATCCTCGAGGGTTACTTTTCAGTTTAGTAGAGAAGTCTGAAATTTGATCTTTAGTTGATTTAGGTCCAATTAACATTCCATAACCACCTGAACCATCAACCTCTTTCACCACAAGTTTTTCAATATTTTCTAATACATAAGTTAATTCGTCATCTCTTTCACATCTCCATGTTTCAACATTATCTAATATAGGTGTTTCACCAAGGTAAAATTTTATCATTTCAGGGACAAATATATAAATAGCTTTGTCGTCTGCGATACCAGCACCAGGAGCTGAGCATATATTCACACCACCTGTTTTATAAACTTGAGTGATCCCCGGGACACCAATAACTGAGTCCGGGTTATAACAAAGAGGATCTAAAAATTCGTCATCAATTCTTCGATAAACAACATCTATTTTTTTTGGTCCATCAACTGTCTTCATATATAGCAAATCATTTTCAACAAAAAGATCTTGTGACTCCACCATTTCAATACCCATTTGGTCGGATAAAAAAGTATGCTCGTAATATGCACTATTTAAATGACCTGGGGTTAATAGGACAACTGTTGGTATATTGCTATCACATTTTTTTGGGGCAAGACTCATAAGCGTCTGCAATAATCTAGTAGGATAGTCATCAACTCGTAAAACACGATTCGTGTGAAACAAATCAGGAAACATTTTCATCATGATTTCTCTATTTTCCAACATGTATGAAACACCAGATGGTGTACGACAGTTGTCTTCTAAAACATAAAACTCATCTTTTCCTGTTCTGACTAAGTCAACACCAATTATTGGACTATAAATCTTTCTAGGAGGTGAAAAGTTGATCATAGACTGATCATATGACGATTTTTTATAAACAATTTCTTTTGGAACAATCCCCGCCTTAAAAATTTCACCACTATTATAAATATCGTGAAGAAAAGCATTTAGAGCTTTCGCTCTTTGTAGAACACCTTTTTCTATCTTTGCCCATTCATAGTTTGTAAGAATTCTTGGAATTAGGTCAAAAGGGATGATTCGTTCAGTCATATCATCATCTTTGACCGAAAAAGTGATACCAATTCTTTTAAAATGAGACTCAGCTTCAAAATTCTTTTGGCTAATAACTGTGGATGACATGGTTCTCAACCATGAATTAACTTGTAAGTAGTGCTTTCTTATTTGAGCGTCATCGCTATACATTTCATCAAACATGGCCACATACTAATCAAATAGCTATCAATATTAATTTTATGCCTTTGCCAAATTGACATGTTATTCCCCTCCCGAATTCAGCAAATAATCTGTAACAGATGATTATGAAAAAAATATTTGAGCAATCATTTAACTACTTTCTTAGGGCTTTTCCAGTAATCTTGACTGTTTACTTTCTTTTTCAAATAGCTGGAGCAATTATTTAGGTATTTATTATGTTTGGAACTAGATGGAATTTTAATCCTTCCCCCCTTAAATTGGATATAGCTTTGACCATCATGCTAATGTTGCTAATAGTATAATACCTAAATAGCTCTAAAATTGATAAATAGTTGATTTTTATTGGAAGTACTTAGTGATTATAAGACTATAAATTTCTTTAAGCTTAGTTATGTCCTCAGTATTTACATTTTCATCAATTTGGTGTGCGGTCTCTCCAATAAGTCCAAACTCTGCTACTTCGCAGTAGTCTTTAAAAAATCTTGCATCTGATGTTCCACCTGTTGTTGTTAGTGAAGAATTCATTCCTGTAATCTCATCTACAGAACTTTTCACTATCTCTGTAAATTTACCTTTTTCAGTTAAAAATGGTTCTGCAGAATTGTTAAAAGTTATATCAACTTTATAGTCACTATTATTGATATTTTTTGAAACAACTTCATTGATCATTGATTGAAGACTCTCTTTTGTGTGATTAATATTGTACCGAATATTAAATATTCCAGTTGAGGTTTGTGGAACAATATTAGTTGCACCTTCACTTGACTCAATTTTAACAATTTCCATATTTGATGGTGGAAAGTCTTCTGTACCTTTATCAAGCTCTAAATTACACAGTGTATTAAGTATTGATGTCAGAGGATTTATTGGGTTGAGAGTCCATTCTGGATAGGCAACATGACCTTGTTTCCCTGAAACTTTAATAGTCGTGGTAATACTGCCTCTTCTTCCAATTTTAATCATTTCACCTAAATTACTTGGGCATGTTGGTTCCCCTACCAAGCAACTATCTATCTTTTCTCCATTTTTATAAATTTCTTCTAGTACTTTTCTTGTCCCATTGATTGCAGGACCTTCTTCATCATTTGTAATTAAGAGACTTATGGTGCCTTTCATTTCATTATTCTCTAGGTATTCTCTTACTGCTGAAACAAATGCAGCTATAGCAGATTTCATATCGCTCGCACCACGGCCATATAACTTTCCATTTTTTACAGTGGCCTCAAATGGATTTGAATTCCATGCATTTTCATCACCAACAGGAACAACATCAGTATGACCACCAAAACATAAATGTGGTGCACCACTCCCAATCTTTGCGAATAAATTGTCTACATCCGGGGTATCAGTATCACTAAATAAATAACGATTGCATACAAATCCCATGTCAGTGAGCTCCTTTTGGAGTAGGTCTAATACCCCTTCGTTATTAGGTGTAACACTTGGACAAGAAATAAGTGATTTTGTTAGTTCAACAACTTCCATAATTTATTCTCTGAGTAGATCATTTATCGATGTTTTCTTTCTTGTGTTTTCATCAACTGTTTTAACGATTACAACACAATATAAACTCGGCTTTTTAGAGTCTTCATTTGGAAGGCTTCCTGGTACTACTACAGAATAAGCAGGCACTTCACCGTAACTAATTTCACCTGTAGACCTGTTCACAATTTTTGTTGATGCTCCTAAATATACGCCCATTGAAAGAACCGATCCTTCTCTAACAATTACACCTTCGGCAACTTCAGCTCTCGCACCAACAAAACAGTTGTCTTCAATTATTACTGGATTTGCTTGTAGCGGTTCTAAAACACCACCAATACCAACACCGCCTGATAAGTGACAGTTTTTTCCAATCTGAGCACATGAGCCAACAGTTGCCCATGTATCAACCATTGTGCCTTCATCAATATAAGCGCCAATATTTACAAAGGATGGCATCAGAACTACACCTTTACCTATGAATGATCCTTCGCGAACGGTACCATTTGGAACATGTCGGTAGCCAGCTTCTTTCCATTGATCCTCATTCCAATCAACAGTTTTACCTTTCACCTTGTCATACCAAGACGTATAGGGTCCTTTTAAAATTTTATTATCATTTATTCGGAATGATATAAGAACGGCTTTTTTTAACCACTGATTAACAATCCAATCATTGCCGTTTTTTTCTGCAATTCTAAATTGTCCATTATCAAGTTTTTTTATAACTTCATTTACAGCATCAGCGATGTCCGTATCGTTAGGAGAAATTTTAGCAATATTTTCCCAAGCACTTTCAATTTTATTTTTTAATTCTGTATTATCACTCATTTTTTTATCAGTGTTCCTGCACCTTTCGTGGTTAAAAGCTCCATAACCACGGCATTTTGTTTACGACCATCGATTAAAGCAACTCCTTTTGCCCCATTTTTAAGGGTATTGAAACACGCCTTAATTTTGGGAATCATACCACTTTTTATAGTGCCTTTTTTTATGTATTGAAATGCTTTTTTACGATCCAGCTCGGTAATTAATTTTTTGTTATTATCCATTACCCCTTCTACATCTGTCAAAAGCAGAAGTCTTTCGGCTTTGACTGTCTCAGCGATAAACGCAGCTGCAGTATCAGCATTAATATTTAGCGTATTTTTATTTGAATCATATCCCAACGGTGCAATCACAGGTATTTGATCTTTACCCAGCGCTGCTTGAATTAATGATTTATTAATTTTTTTGGGCTCTCCAACAAAACCAATATTCCCATTCATGGCTATTTTTGCATTGATGATTTTTTGTCTTATTCCATCAAAACGTTTGGGTTTACCGCCATATTTTGTAATTTCATTTGAAATAAGTTTATTGAGATCATTGGCTAGAACCGTCTTAACAACACTTAAGATCTGTTTTGTTGTAACCCTTAAACCTTGGTATTCTTCATTCTTAATTTTTTTCTTTCTCAATTGATTTTCAATTTGCGGCCCTCCACCATGAACAATAATAACTTTCATTCCCAATTGATTTAGAAGAGAAATATTTTTTGCAAAAGATTTTACTAAATGAGGTTTTGTAAGAGCATAACCTCCGTATTTGATAACAATAATTTGATTTTTATATCTTTTTATGAATTGGTCTGTGCCTTTAAAATATTTTTTTCCAGATGGCCAATATTTCTGTAAAAGCCTAGAGCTTTCACTCACATTATTTTTTATAGACATTTTAATTTGTTTTGACCGTGGTTCTTTTATTGATGATCCACTGCTGAATAATTGAGAGTACGTTATTTGTTGTCCAATAAATTACAAGACCGGCAGCAAATTGTGCTAAGAGAATTGTTATAAAAAGCGGAAAGAACATGAATATTCTTGCTTGTATTGGATCGGGAGGAGCTGGGTTGAGTTTTTGTTGTATATACATGGTTAAGCCCATCAACACTGGCCAAATCCCTATAATCATAAATGATGGTGGATCCCAAGGAATGAGACCGAAAAGATTAAATATGGTCGTTGGATCCTTTGCAGCAAGGTCTTGAATCCATCCATAAAAAGGGGCATGCCTCATTTCAATTGAAACAAATAACATTTTATAAATCGCAAAGAAAAATGGAATTTGAATAAGTATTGGCAAACATCCTGAAATTGGGTTTACTTTTTCCTTTTTATACAAAGCCATCAGCGCCTGTTGCTGCTGCGCTCTATCATCTTTATGAAGTTCTTTAATTCTTGTCATTTCAGGTTGAAGCATTTTCATTTTGGCCATGGAGATGAATGACCAGTTAGCAAGAGGAAAGAAAACAATTCTTGTAATAACTGTTAATATAATGATAGCTAAACCAAAGTTTCCTGATAATTCAGAAAAGAAGTAAATTACATTGAATAAAGGTTTTGTGAGAAAATAGAACCAGCCCCAGTCAATCGCTAAATCAAAATTATAAATCCCATAATCTTCTTGATATCGATCGATGAGTTTTGCTTCTTTAGCACCAATAAATATTTGACTCTCAACAATGTGATCGCTGCCAGCTGCAACTTTTGTTGCATTTAGAGATCTGTAGTAAGCGATGTATCCGTTATCATAAGTATAAATAGCTTTGAATGATTTATTCTGATCTGGAATGAGCGCAGCTAACCAGTATTTATCTGTAATGCCCACCCAACCATTATCACTTTCAAAGTTAAGTGTTTCTTCATCATCTTTTAGGTCGTCGTAATCTATTAATTCAAGTTTTTCTTGTAAGACACCAAGCAACCCTTCATGCAGAATAAACATGCCTGATAAAGAAGGCGCTTGCTTTCTTGTTACCTTACTTGCGTTATTTATAATAATTTCTTCATTCGAATTATTTTTAACTTCTTGTGTAATATCAAATAAATAGTCTTCATCTAATCCAATTGTAGTTACAAATGTCTGGCCAGTTGTATTGCTCCATTCAAATTCAACTTCATTGTTCGATGTAAGAGTAGCATTGTTATTAGACACTTTCCAAATAGACTCAGCATTTGGTGTTTCAAAATTAGCGTCTTGATTTTTTATCCATCCAAATGTTACTTCATAGCCGTCATAAGTATCAATTGGTTGTAAAACTCTAATTTTTTCTGAAAACTCATCTTGAGTTTCATTATATTTTTTGAGAACAATGTCATCAATTCTTAAACCCTTAAGATTAATTGACCCAACAATGCTGTTCGTTTCAATTTTTACTCTTTTATCTGCACTCAGCGCCTCATCTAAACCAATATTATCATTTTCGGTAACACTTAGAGATCTCTCAATTTCATCAATGGCTTCCATATCAAGTTCATTTGAGTTCACCTCTGACACGTCACCACTTTCTATTTCTCCATTAAGCATTTCTTGCTCAGGTGCTTCAAAGAAAAAGCTCCAGATAAATAGAACACCTACCGAGAGTATTATTGCAAGTATTAGATTTCTACTTTCCATAGGTTACTTCTTTTCTTTTGGAACAGGATCGTACCCTTCTGAACCACCTAAAAGCTTTATTGGATGACATTTTGTTATTCTCTTCATACTTAAATATGTTCCCTTAATTAAGCCGTGCTCTTCAATTGCCTCTTTTGCATACTCAGAGCATGTTGGCATAAAACGACATGATGAGGGAAAATATGGAGAGATTAATCTTTGATATAATACTATCAGAAATATAAATATTGATTTCATTTGTTAACTATGAATTTTTTTAATTGCTGTATTCATTTCAAATTCTAGATTTTTAAAATCTTCAATAAGCGAATTCTTCTTACCAATAATTACATAATTCCAATTTTTTATACCATATTCCCCAATAATATTTTTTGCAATTACTCTTAGTCGCCTCTTAATTTTATTTCTAACGACGGCGTTTCCATTTTGTTTTGAAACTGTGTATCCAACTCTTACCTTATTACATGATTTATCCTCGTAAGCCTGTAATAAAAATGACTTACTTCTAAAGAAGAGCCCACTTTTAGCTCTTTGAAAATCCTTAGAGGATTTTAATGTCTCTAATTTGTTCATTGAATATCTTGTTCTAAGCTGAGAGAACTTTTCTGCCCTTAGCACGGCGCCTAGCCAAAATAATCCTTCCATCTTTAGTCGCAGAACGTGCTCTGAATCCATGACGTCTTTTTCTGACTAAGTTGCTTGGTTGAAATGTTCTTTTCATAATTCTATTTTGTTAGGTGATTGGCTTATAAATTGCATTCTATTGATAGTCAATTAATATTCATTAAATAAGATATATGTTTAAAAATAAGTCATTAAGGTTATTGGGGATTGGTCTCGCTATCGTTCTTATTTTATATTTTCTGGGAAAATATAACCCTATATCCATGGAATTCCTAATAAACCAACATGGATATATTCAGGATTATATTCTCTCATATCCATCACTTTCAGTAATTATATGCATCTTAATAATTGCAGTGATGATTTCTTTAATGGGGCCAATAACACCTGTGTGTATTTTGGCAGGATTTTACTTTGGCCTATACGTAGGATTACTCATCGCGATAATTGGTGAAATCACGGGAGCAGTAATTGTATTTTTGTACGGTAGATACTTATTTAAAGCTTATATTTTAAAACAATTCGGTGAAAGATTTAAAAAGTTCAAAGATGGTTTTAATCGTAATTCAATAAGCTACTTACTCTTTATAAGAGTAATAGGTGGAGTTCCATTTGGAATACAAAATTTACTTCCAGCTGTCTTAGATATGAAGTTTAGAGACTATTTTATAGCAACGATCTTTGGCGTTATTCCCTGGGCATATATTTTAGTGAGTATTGGAAATGGAATTCAAAATATTATGGAAACACAAAATTTCTCATCAAGTGATATTTTAAAAATAGAGTATTTACTTCCTGTTTTATTGATAAGTATAATTGTAATAGTTCCTGTAATTTACAAATTTATAAAAAAAAGATTTTTGGTTTGATTATACGAAAATAAACTATAATCAACCTATATGCGCCGGTGGCTCAGCTGGATAGAGCACCAGACTACGAATCTGGGGGTCGGGAGTTCGAATCTCTCCCGGCGCGCCATTAAAATTTATGTTTAACAAATTATCAAATACACAAAAGGGAACCCTACTTGCATTTATTGGAGTAATGATTGTAACTCCAGACTCACTAATTATAAGACTCGTATCAATTGATACATGGAACCTTTTGTTTTATAGATCTCTGTTTCCTGGAACTGCATTATTAATTGGCTATTTTGTTTTCTTCAGTTCTAGAGCTGTATCAGATTTTATGAGTATCGGAAAACCTGGGCTATTAAATGCAGTTTTAATAATGGGATCTAACATTACATTTATTTTAGCCTTAGCGAATACAGATGTCGCAAACGCTCTAATAATGATTAGTCTTGTTCCGATACTTGCGTCGATATTTTCATTTATTTTTCTCAAAGAAAAACCTCAATTGATCACTTGGATCTGCTCTCTTGGTTGTTTGATTGCTGTAATATATATTTTCTATGAGTCATACGAGCTTAATCGATATCTCGGTGATTTTTATGGACTTCTTTGTGCTGCTTTTGTTGGAGCAAGCTTAACTGTAATGAGAAGTTCACCAAATATCAATTTTGTACCGTCATATATATTAGGAAAACTTTTAACAGCTTGTGTAGCAGTATTCTTTGTTAATAGTTTCATAGTTAATTCAATTGATTTAATACTTTTATCATTAATGATAATCACTGTAGGTATGTCTTTTGTATTTATAAGTATTGCGCCGCAATTCATTAGTTCTCCTGAAGTGGGAATTTTCTTTTTACTCGAGACAGCCTTAGGACCTTTATGGGTATGGTTTTTTATCAGTGAGGCACCAACTGAAAAAACCTTGATTGGTGGTATTTTTATAATAATTATTATATTTATTCACTCATACTATATGATTAGGAAAGAACGCTCAGAACGGATATGATGAAAAAATTATCAGTTTTTGCTTTATTGTTTCTTATCTCTTGCGCTCAACCGCAAACACAGCTTCCAGACTACAGTACAACAATAACTGAAAAAGAGAGAGATATACAAAACCAAATGTTCGCTGACTCATGGCTTGATACGTATTTACCATTTTCAACTATGGGCACAGATATATTGTTCAGCGCTTCAGATTTATGTGCTGAAGATGACCGAATATTTGCCCTTGGAATGAATCTTGCAAATGAGCACTCGGCATATGAAACTATTCGCAAAGAAATTAATAAAAGTCTTGAATTAGGATCAAAATTAAAAGTTGTGAGTTTAGGCACTAACTCGCCTGCAAGTAAAGCG
This sequence comes from uncultured Pelagibacteraceae bacterium, assembly GCA_902598405.1. Taxonomy (GTDB): domain Bacteria; phylum Pseudomonadota; class Alphaproteobacteria; order Pelagibacterales; family AG-422-B15; genus CACNXQ01. The sequence continues at coordinate 57,961 of CACKBQ010000001.1, forward strand.
GGTGTCTTAGTTGGTGATGAGATTTTAGAAATAGATGGTGAAAGCTTAATTCAGGGAGAAGATGCATTTAAATCTTATATTGAAAAGATTGATAAAGAATACCAAAAATTATATGAATTCAAGATTCTTAGAGGAGATGAATTTAAAAACATAAAAATCAGAAGCGAACAAAGATGCCGTTTCAATTTTGTCATTGACCTTGATAACAATACTTTTAATGCTTTTGCAAATGGTGAGATTATGGTTTTTTCACTGAGAATGGCAAAGTGGCTAATACAAAATGAAACTGGTGCTGCAATTGTTTTCGCTCATGAATTAGGTCATAATGCCAATAAGCACGTTGCTGATAAAATTCAGAATGCGAACACGGGTGCTTTGCTTGGCTTGTTGGTTGGAATATATGTTGGTCTGCCACAAGACATGATGGAGATGGGTCAAAGCATTGGTGCTACAGCTTATTCAATTGAATATGAGAACGAAGCTGATTATCTTAGCATGTATATTTTAGCACAAGCGGGTTATAACTTAGATGATGCTGTAAATTTTTGGAGAAGATTTGCTGTAGAAGTACCTAATTCAATTTACTCAACAGGAGGAACTCATCCATCAACTGCAGAAAGATATGTCAGAATGGAGTCAACAATTAAAGAAATTAAAGATAAAATAAGTAAAGGTGAAAAACTTATACCATCTTATAAAAAGGAATAAAAATGAACTTAATTAACGGAGTAATATTTGTAATTGTAATCTTATTGATCTTTTCTTTTGGTTTAAGCCTCTCTCTTGAGTTTTTATTCTAAGAAATTCTAAATTTCTTTTTGATTTTCTTTCGTTCTCTTACTTTGCTTAGTGGTTGATAAGCTTGCTTGTGATGAGCTTGACAATAGACAAATCCTTCATTCGTATTCCTTCCGCAGAACTTAAAATCTATTTCCTCTGGTTCTCCAAGTGGCCACCTACATAAGCCATCCTTAATATCTTGAAATGACGTTGGATTCATTGGCTCGTCAATAACAGGTGTGATATCAATTACTTTTTGACTTCTTGATACATTTATTCTTTTTTTTCGTATTATGGATATTCCATTATTCTTGCTTTTTGAGGCCATCCTGCCTGAAAGACCTAATCTATGTGCTTTACCAATTACCGCATTTCTTGTGACTTCACCTAACTCGGCTGCAATTCTGCTTGCTGTTAGACCTTCATCCCAAAGCTGTTTGAGCTTCTCAATTCTTTCATATGTCCAGGGCATAATTTCTCCTTAATAGATGGCAAATGTTACCACTACATTTTGATGAAATTCAACATAAATATACTAAATATTGATATTATTACTCAATCTGTGAGTATAAAAATTTATCTATAAATATCAGTTGAATAGAATAATTACTGAAATCTAAATATTAATGACATTTTAAGAAATTTAATTAAACAGACGCTATGCAGTACAATCCAATAAGTATTATTACTTTATACAAAAAAGAAGTGCAAAGATTTACAAAAATCCCACTTCAGACAATTGTTGCACCTGCAGCAACTAGTTTACTTTTTATGGTAATCTTTACTACAGCGATTGGTTCTGTAAGAACTAATTATCCACTAGACAGCTTTAAAAGTTTTCTATTCCCAGGCTTGATAATGATGACCATCATTCAAAATGCCTTTATGAATAATTCTTCTTCTATCTTGATGTCTAAAGTACAGGGCAATATTGTTGATCTCTTGATGCCGCCTCTTAATAATATTGAAATAATTATAGCTTTTACTTTAGCTGGAATTACCAGGGGCCTAGTTGTTGCAGTTGCTTGCGCTCTCATGATGTACCCTTTCGCTGATGTTAGTATTTATAATATCTATATAATTCTTATTTTTGCTATAATAGCTTCAGCAATCATGTCTTTAATTGGAACTATTTCAGGAATATGGGCTGAAAAATGGGATCATCTTGGAACGGTAGGCAACTTTGTAATCGTTCCCTTGTCTTTTCTTTCTGGTACATTCTACTCGATAACTGTGTTACCAGGACCCATTCAAACGGCAAGTTTAATAAATCCATTTTTTTATATGATTGATGGTTTTCGTTATGGCTTCTTAGGTGTAAGTGACTCTTCATACCTTTCAGCTATGTTTATATTATTAGTACTTTTTATATTTCTTATCGCGATAAATTATTTGATGTTAAAATCAGGTTATAAATTGAGACCATAAAATGACCAATGTTCTTCCAACATACCCAAGATCAAACTTAGAATTTACCCATGGAGTTGGTAGCTATTTATATACAAAATCAGGGGAGAAGTTTTTAGATTTTGGTACAGGAATAGCAGTTAATTCCCTAGGTTATTCAAATCCATATCTAAACGATAAATTAAAAGAACAAATTGATAAATTATGGCATTTATCAAATGTATATCAGATACCAGAACAAGAAAAACTTGCGCAAAGATTATGTGATAATTCTTTCGCAGATTATGCATTCTTTTGTAATTCAGGTACTGAAGCTATTGAGGCAAGCATAAAAATTGCTAGAAGATATTTTCATAGTTCAGAAAATTGGTCACATAAAACAGAAATCTTAAGTTTTTCAGGTTCATTTCATGGCAGAACAATAGGGGCACTTGCGGCGGGAGGTCCAGACAAGCTCAGCTCTTTTAATACAACAGTAAATGACTTTAAATATCTTGAATTTGGTGATCATGAGCAGCTTCAAAAATCAATAAGTGAAAAAACCGCTGCAGTAATTATTGAACCAATACAAGGTGAGGGCGGTATAAGAGAAGTTCCTAAGCAATGCCTTGAGGGATTAAGGAAAATTTGTGATGAAAATAACTGCCTTCTAATCTTTGATGAAGTGCAATGCGGCATGGGTAGAACAGGAAAATTATTTGCATATGAATGGTCTGAAGTAAATCCAGATATTATGACAATAGCAAAAGCTATTGGAAATGGTTTTCCATTAGGTGCATGCCTGACATCAAAAAAAGTTGGTGAAAAAATGGATTTTGGTTCTCATGGTTCAACTTTCGGAGGTAATCCACTTGCTTGTACAGTCGGAAACGCTGTTTTGGATATAATGCTAAAAGACAAATTTTTTAGTGAAATTAATGTTGTTGCAAAAAAACTCTATGAAGGACTTCAAAACGTGATTAACGATTTTCCAAGCGTCATTGAAAATATCAGAGGAAGAGGATTTATTTTAGGGCTAAAGTGTAAAGTTGAAAATGATAAGTTTGTTAATCTAGCAAGAGAAAAACATATTCTAACCGTAAAAGCGTCAGACAATGTTGTAAGACTTTTACCTCCAATAAATCTGACCTTAACTGAATGCGATGAAGCATTAGATAAAATAAGAGCTACTTGTAGCGAGTTAAAATAATGAAAAATTTTATAGATATAAAAGATCTCTCAAAGAGTGAATTAATTAGCTTATTAGATAATGCCATACAAAATAAGAGGTCTAAAACAACAATACAAAATTATCTGAACGGTAAAAATCTAGTATTATTTTTTGAAAAAAAATCGACCAGAACAAGGCTGTCATTTGATATTGCAATAAAACAATTAGGTGGCTTCACAACAATTTTAAATAAGGAAGATATTCACCTAGGTAACGATAAAGAAAGCGTAAGTGATACTATTAATACTTTTGGGCTATATGCTGATGGACTTATTCTTAGGGTTAACGATCATAAAACGATAATGAGTGCTTCGAAATTATCTAATTTACCTGTGATAAATGCGCTTTCTAACCTATCACATCCTTGCCAGTGCCTAGCTGGACTGATGACGTTGTTGGAGGAGAGGGGTAGTTTAAAAAAATTGAATCTTGTTTGGATAGGACCTATTACAAATGTGGCAAATTCTTGGATTGAGGCTTTTAAAAAAGATTTAGGCTTCTCACTCAATATTTTTTGCCCAGAGGCATGGTTTGAAAAGTATAAAGAAAAAATGAAGGAATACGATATTTCAACTGATGTAGATGATATTGTACACCATCGAATAAATGATCAAATTCTTGCTCAAGCTGACGCTGTTATAACGGATACCTGGAAATCAATGGGAGAGAATATAGAGAAACAGGATTATGATTTAATAAAAGAATTCAGAGTTACCCAAAAAGTTATGAATAAGGCTAAATCGGATAGTATTTTTATGCACTGTCTTCCAGCAAACAGAAATGAGGAAGTTGAGGCAAGTGTAATAGATGGAAATAATTCAAGGGTTTGGCAAGAAGCGAGCAATAGACTTTTTATTCAAAAAGAAATTTTAAAAGAAATATTTTGATTATTTCTTCCAAAAAGCAGGGTGAAAGATAACTAATACAGTTAATATTTCTAATCTCCCCAACAACATTGAGAATATAAGTATCCACTTAGCAGAATCAGATACAGCATAAAAAGAATTTTCTGGACCTATTGTGGCTCCAAGACCTGGCCCAACATTAGCAAGAGAAGTTGCAGCTGCTGATAATGAAGTTACAAAGTCCAGCTCAGTCATTGATAAAAGTAGAGTAATAGTGATGAAACTGAGTATGAATATAAAAAAGAAACTCATAACTGAAGATGTTACCTCATCCTGAATCTTTCTATGATTATAGTGTGGAACAAATACACCGTGAGGATGTAAGAGCTTTTGAATCTGCATTTTTAAAGTTTCAAATAATATCTGAAATCTGAATACTTTGATTCCACAAGTTGTCGAACCAGCGCACCCACCAACAAACATTCCAAAAAAAAGTAAGTAAATTGGAAATGGTCCCCACAAATTATAATTATCGGAGGTATAACCTGTACCAGTTATAATTGAGACAACATTAAATGCGCCATGCCTTAAAGACTGTTCAAAATTTTTAAGATCAAATATCCATAAGTAAGAAATTACTAATAAAGAGCTTACAAGAATTATGATTAAAAAAGTTTTTATTTGGGTATCTCTAAAAAAACTTTTGATGCCATTACGTGTAACCTCAAGATATATTAAAATTGGAAGGCTACTTAATATCATAAATAAGATTGCAATATATTCTGTTGATCGACTATTAAAGCTTGCGAAGGAGTCATTCCTTGTTGAAAAACCACCAGTAGCTATCGTTGTCATTGAATGAACTAAAGACTCGAAAAGCCTCATACCGCTTAACCAGTAAGATATGAAACAAAGAGCTGTTAATGAAATGTATATTATGATTACTGCAAAAGAGACCTGAGCAGTTCTTGGTAAGATTTTTTCTGTTGTATCTGATGACTCTGTTCTGAAGACCTGCATGCCTCCGACTTGCAATACGGGAAGTATACTAATAGCCATTACTATTATGCCAACTCCTCCAATCCACTGAAGAAGTCCTCTCCAAAGTAGTATACCTTCAGGCATAGACTTAATATTACTTAGAATTGTTGATCCTGTTGTAGTAATGCCTGACATGGACTCAAAAATTGAGTCTGTGAAACTAATATTAAGGTTTGCTAAAAAGAAAGGCAGGGAACCAAAAATACAAATAAAAACCCAGGATAATGTAGTAATTAAAAATGCATCTTGGGTCTGGATTTTATTTTCTGCAGAATTTCTTGTTGAAATAAAAAAGGTAATACCAAATCCCAGAGTAATTATTGAACTTATTAAAAATGATTGCCATGTTTTGTTGCTAAATGCTAAGTCCAGAAATGCTGGTATTAATAATATAAAACTTAACGCAATCAACAAATAACCTAATACATTAAGTATTATTTTAAAATTTATCATTCTTAAGATTTTAATTTTTTTTGAGAATTGATCCTTGGTTGATCATGCTGTAGAACTCTCTTCTTGTAGACGCATCAGTTCTAAACTTACCTAATAATTGACTAGTAACCATTGAAATACCTGGTGTGCCAACGCCTCGTGTAGTCATACATTGATGTTGCGCCTCAATAACCACGGCAACACCTTTTGGCTTTAAGACTTTTTGTATGCAATTTGCAATTTGTGCAGTGAGCTTTTCTTGGATCTGCATTCTTTTCATATATATCCTAGTAATTCGAGCAAGTTTACTAATACCAACTACTCTTTTATTTGGAAGGTATGCGACATGTGCTGAGCCAATGAATGGTGCAATGTGGTGTTCGCAGTGAGACTCAATTCTAATGTCTCGTAGCATTATAATTTCGTCGTATCCCTCAAGTTCATCGAAAGTTTTTTTTAATACTTCCTCTGGATCTTCATTATAACCTGCAAACCAGTCCTCGTATGCTTTAACGACTCTTTTTGGTGTTTCAAGCACTCCTGGCCGTTTAACATCCTCACCCACGAACGCCATAAGAGTTTTAACAGCATCTTCTGCTTGTTGCCTTGTTGGTTTAACTATTTTTCTTTTTTTCATAAATTGCAGAGTGAGTACTATATGAAAAACTATAAAATTTATAGTTTTATTATTTGATAGATTTATTAATCAGTAAATTTAAATAAATATCATCAAAAAATTGTTTATTTTTCAGCGAATTGTACGATATATATGCTAATGTCAATATCATGTTACTAAATAGCCATATTAGTGAAAACTCGAAAGCCTGGCCAATTTTGGAAGCTAGAAAGATCATTAATCAAATCCAAAAAAAAAATAAGAAAAAAATAAGACTTCAAACTGGCTACGGGCCAAGTGGACTTCCACACATAGGTACTTTTGGAGAAGTCGCAAGGACCACCATGGTGCTAAATGCTATAAAAGCTGTATCTGACTATGAAGTTGAATTGATTGCTTTTTCTGATGATATGGATGGATTAAGAAAAGTTCCTGATAATGTTCCTAATCAGGAAATTTTGGAAAAAAATTTACACAAACCTCTAACCTCGATTCCAGATCCCTTTGAAACATCAAAGAGTTTTGGAAACCATAACAATGAGATGTTACAAGCATTTCTTGATAAGTTTGGGTTCAAGTATTCTTTTAAGAGCGCGACAGAGCTTTATAAATCAGGATTCTTCAACGACCAATTAATTAAAGTTTTAAATTCTTATGATGAGATTAAAAAAATAATATTACCAACATTAGGAGAAGAAAGAAAAAAAACTTACAGTCCTTTTTTGCCAATTTGCCCAGAAACAGGACACGTACTCGAAGTTGAAATTATTTCAATTAATACTGAAAAAAATACGGTTGTGTATCTTCAGAATAATAAGGAAATTGAACAGTCTATTTTAGATGGTAATTGCAAATTACAATGGAAAGTGGACTGGGCAATGAGGTGGTGTGCTTTAGATATTGATTATGAAATGTATGGTAAAGACTTGATACCAACTTTTCAACTTTCATCAAAAGTATGCCGTGCATTAGGACATCAACCACCTGAAAATTATTTCTATGAGTTGTTTCTTGATCAAAATGGTGAAAAGATTTCAAAATCAAAGGGTAATGGTTTGAGTATTGAAGAATGGTTATCTTATGCGCCTAAGGAAACATTAAGCTATTTTATGTACCAAAATCCAAGACGAGCAAAAAAACTATTTCTTGATGTGATCCCCAAATCAGTTGATGAATTTTTGAATCATCTAAATAAATTTAATGGTCAAAATGATGATGAAAAAATTGAAAATCCAGTTTGGCACATCATGAATAGTCATAATTATATTGGTTCGATACCAATATCCTTCAATTTAATATTAAATTTAGTTTCAGCAAGTGGCAAAAATGATCCGGAATTCATTCTTGATTTTATAAAAAAATATGATGGTTCAATTATCAATTCTGATCATAATTTCATGTTAGAGTTAATAACTGGAGCAATTTTATTTGAACAGAATGTTAATGCTAATAAAATTCAGTATAAAGTACCTAATGAAAAAGAGAAAAATATTTTTTTAGATTTAATTAATCGAATTGAGCTTCTGCCAGATAATGCTGATGCTGAGACTATACAGACTGAAATCTATCAAATTGGTAAAGATTATAAGTTTGATAATTTAAGAGACTGGTTCAAACTTATTTATCAGGTTCTTTTTGGTAAAAGTGATGGACCAAGATTTGGTACTTTTATTGCCATCTACGGCATAAAAGAAACAATACAACTTATTAGAGAAAGAATAAAAGTGAGCAAGTGATGAGTTTGTTAACCGGTATGCTTCAGCTTTTGCCACCAGAGACTGCTCATAACGTTACAATACAATTAACAAAATATGGAAGTCTCTTACTAAGTAAAGGTTTTCAAGATCAAAGTTTACACACTAATGTAAAAGGTCTTAGCTTCAGAAACCCATTAGGGATTGCCGCTGGCTTCGATAAAAATGCTGAGTTGATAGATCCTTTATTAAAGATTGGATTTGGATTTGTGGAATGTGGAACTGTTACACCAATGCCACAATTTGGAAATTCAAAACCAAGAGTTTTTAGATTAAAAAAGTATAATGCAATAATAAATAGATTAGGTTTTAACAACAAGGGAGAAAAGAGATTTGTAAAAAACCTTATTTCTGCAAAAAAGAAAGGCATTGTAGGATCAAATATTGGACCAAATAAAGACTCTAAAAACTTCATTGATGATTATTTAAAAATTTACAGAAAGATTTCAGTCTCTAGTGATTACGTTACCATTAATGTTTCATCTCCAAATACTGAAGCCCTACGTGAATTGCAAAGAAAGGAATATCTTGAAGTACTTTTAAGAGAAATATCTCAAATTAGGGATGAGGAAACCAAAAGAAAACCAATTATGCTAAAAATTGATCCAGATAATTCAAATGATCACTATAGTATGATCCTTAATCTTGTTGATAAATATAATATTGATGGAGTTATCGCAACAAATACCTCACTTTCAAGGCCAGAAATTTTACGAGATCTCGATGAGAAAAGAGAGGGTGGGTTATCTGGCGCTCCGATAAAAGATTTATCAGATAAAGTTTTAAAATTTTTATATAGAGAGACTAATCAAGAAATCATTTTAATTGGTGTAGGTGGAGTTGGAAGTGCGTTAGACGTATATAATAAAATCAAACTAGGTGCATCTTTAGTTCAATTGTATACATCACTTACTTTTGGTGGCCCTCAACTAATAAATAAGATTTTAATTGATCTTGTTAAACTTATCAAAGATGATGGATTTACAAATATTTCGGAAGCTGTCGGTGTAAATAATCAATGAATAAAATCCTTAATCTTCCTTTTAACAAAAGAAAAAGGCAGCTTAACAAGCAGCAGAATCGTGACTCTATAATTTTAGCTTCAAGAAAAGTTTTTACTGAAAAGGGTCTTGACAGTTCTAATGTAAGGGAGATTGTATCTCAGGCTGGTTTAGGTTCTGGGACATTTTATAATTACTTTGATGATAAAGTTGAAGTTTTTTTAGTTATTGTAAACAGGCTTATTAACGAATTTAGTAACTTTATAATTCCTGAAATTAATAAAGCTAAAACCTTTGATGAATTAGTTAATATTGCTTTTAATAGCTGGTTTAATTGGATATCTAACGATGCAGAAAATTATATTTTTTTCAAAAATAATAAAAAATATATATTAGATCTAAAATGGTTGGGTCAAAATTCGAGAGAATATCAAAATTTTAATAAAAAACTGTTAGAAGTAACATTAAATATGTCAAAAATTATTAAATTTCCTCAAAACGATATTTCACTTATGGTAACATCTGTCATTGCCGTTAGCGTTAATCTTGGTGATCAATTATTAGAAAGAAATGAATTAAAACCGGCTGAGGTAAGCTTATTTGCAACTAAATTATTTTTAAAGGGACTATAGCTTAAGATGACAAAAAGTATTTTTATTACAGGTGCAGCATCGGGAATCGGTAAGGCAACTGCAATGTCGTTTGCTAAAAATGGTTGGAATGTGGGGCTTTTTGATATTAATCAAGAGGGTCTGAAAGAGGTAGCCGACATCATTGGTCATAATAAGTGTATGTATCAAAAGTTAGATGTAACAAATATTGAAGATTGGATTGAAGCAGAAAAAAGTTTCTCACAATATACGGGTGGTAGGTGTGATATATTTTTTAATAATGCAGGTATAGCAAATTTTGCAGGAGCATTTGAGGATATAAAGATTGAGGAAATGAATAAAATAATTGATGTAAACTTTAAAGGTGTTGTTAACGGATGTTTTACAATGCTTGAAATTTTAAGAAGTACAAAAAACAGCATGCTACTTAACACAAGTTCAGTTGCGGGACTTATTACCGCGCCAGGCATATCAGTTTACGGAGCAACTAAGCATGCAGTGAGCTCTCTTACCGAAAATCTGCGTATTGAGTTTGAGCGGTACGGCATTAAAGTATCTGAAATTAACCCTTGGTTTACTGAAACACCCATCTTAGATGCTGAAGCTGTTACTGCTGGCGCAAAAAGTCAATTGGACCGTGAATTTGTCAATCAAAAAACAAAAGTTTATCCAGTTGAAAAGGTAGTAAGCTCAGTTTGGTCAGCTTATGATTCAAGTAGAATCCATCATCCAGTTGGATTTGAAGCAAAATTTGCATCGTTTTTTATGAGACATCTTCCATCACTTATAAGAAGTTTGAGTAAAAAGCTTTTTAAGGACTCTTTTATCTAGACTGACCTTTTTGCTTTATCAGCATCATTTGAGGCTTTAATCATATTTCTGAGTTGTTCCCACTCTTGATCAGTTACATCTTTTAACATTTCATAGAAATTGCCAGCATGATTTAACCATTGAGCTCCATCAATTGTAATGATTTCTCCTGTTAAATAATCAACTCCATCTGCCATTAAGAAAGTTGCTAAATTTGCGAGCTCACTAAGCTCCCCAGTTCTTTTCATTGGTATTGACTCCATCATATTTGCACCTTTACCACCTGGTGCTAATCTATCCCACGCACCTTTAGTCGGAAATGGTCCAGGAGATATAGCATTTAATCTTATACCTCTATTCCCCCACTCAGCTGCAAGAGATCTTGTCATTGTTGCTAATCCAGATTTAGACATTGCAGATGGAACTGTATACGGACCACTGCTATCAATCCATGTGGTTAAAATAGAAATTATACTTCCTTTTAAATTTTCAGCTAACCACCTTTTGCCTATTGCATTTGTCATGTAAAATGTTCCATTGAAAACAATATTAGAAATAGCTGTAAATGCTCTCGGAGATAAATCTTCTGTTCTCGAGATAAAATTTCCTGCAGCATTATTTAACAGCCCAGTTAGAGGCCCTTCGCTCCAAATTTCATCTACCATATCCTCTATTGCCTCAGGAACCTTAATATCACACGAGATTGATTTTACAGATCCCCCATGCATATCCATCAGCTCTTTAGCCGTTTCATCTAATACTGACTTTCTTCTCCCGCAGATATAGACATTCGCACCAAGTTCTAAATACCTTGTTGCCATAGCTTTACCAAGTCCCGATCCTCCACCGGAAACTAAAATTCTCTTATTTTTTAATAAATCTTTTTGAAACATATTTACTCCTTTATCCAAATTGCGCTAAGAATGGAAAATACTTTATAAAAAAGAAAGCCAATTCTTGAATTCTGTTTGTTAATATCAGGATACCAAATAAAATTAGTAAAAGACCAGTAAAAATTTCGATTACCCTTATATAATTTCTTATTCTTGATAAAAATTTCATAAAGCCATTTATTGCATAGGCCGCAATTAAAAAAGGTATTCCTAGACCGGTAGAATACAACATCAGTAAGACAATTCCATACGTTACTGTTTCTGAGCTTGCAGCTATTGATAAGACACTTCCTAAAATAGGTCCAATGCAAGGCGTCCATCCAAATGCAAACGATAAACCAATTACATAAGAGCCAATTATACCTGGTCTGTAGCTTTCGATTTGGTATCTCATTTCCCTGTTTAAAAAAGGTATTTGTACGATTTGCATAAAATGAATACCAAATATGATAATTATTATTCCCCCAGCAATACGTAAAAAATCGAGATATTCATAAACCAAGCTGCTTAGTAAAGTTGCAGAAGCCCCAAGTATTACAAATACAGTTGAAAAACCAAACACAAAGCTTAATGAAAAACTGAAAACCTTTTTTTTTATTTCATCACCTTCATCCAATTGTAATTTATCTAAACTAGTTCCTGCCATAAAACACAAGTAACCCGGCACAATTGGTAATACGCATGGGGAGAGAAAACTAAGGAGTCCAGCAAGAACTACATAAAAATATGAAATTTCAGTCACTATACTTTTCTAAATCTTTTAAATATTTCAGCGCCACTCCATCCAATAACTATTGCAATTACTAGAGAAATCAATCCGTAAAAGAATGGGTAGTTTTTTGAAAATGAGTAGATTGCCTCTTCAATTCCAACTCTAGTAACCATAAAGTTATATGAATATTCCTGTGATACCTCATTATCTATAATTAGATGAAGATTAACATTGTATTCTCCTACAGGAACAGTATTAGGAATATCAATATAAGATCTGAATAGATTTCCATCAATTATTTCAATTTCATCAGAAACCTGTTTGAATAAACTATCATTTTGTTTTGTTCTAATTAAAGCATTATAAAATTCTTTTTTTTCTTTTTCATTAACAACGCTACCCCAATCAGTAGTAAGTGAGCTCCAATCAATCATTTCTGATCTCTCTTTCTCAAGTAGCCCGATCTGATTATTCGTTAAAAATTCATTTGTAAGCTCAGATGTACTTGAAAGATAATAGAACCCAGGTACATCTCTGAAAGTTACACTTTTAGAATTTAACCAAAATCCAAAATATGAGTCTTTCTTTCTCAATGCAACATCCTCTAGAGGACCAACAACTTCGATAAGTATGTCACTCTTGCTATCTCTTGACTGAGATGGATCAGAATAAAATGCTCCGAAAACAAGAAGCTCTTCACCAGAGAAATTTGCATCTATATATATTTCTTCCTGGTCTGAGCCAATAACAAGTGCAATTGAAACTGAGGGCATTAACACACCAATAAATATATAAAATAAAATAATCAATTGTCTTATCATTAGAAAACCAATCGTATTACAGATAAATTGAAAATTTCGTTAGGCTCTACTAACAAATCAAGTGCAATTTTAGTTGCAACACCAAGTACTATTATAGCCAGTAAAGCTCTTATTTCTTCACCTCTCAATTTATTAGCTGCTAATACCCCGATTTGAGCACCGATAACAGACGAGAGTATTAAAAAGAAAGCTAGTACCGCATCTACAGCAAAAGTAGTAGTTGCATGAAGAATAGTAACGAGTGCGGTTATAAAAATAATTTGAAATAATGATGTGCCAATTACTTTTGAGGTAGGCATTCCCAAAAAATAAATCATCGCTGGAATTAATATGAAAGCTCCACCAATTCCCATTGTTGCTGATAAGATACCAATTACAAAGCCAATAATAATTGGAGGAATAACACTTATGTATAATTTAGATTTATAAAATCTTATCTTGAAAGGCAGTCTATGAGCCCAGTTATGATAATGAATTTTTTGTTTAACACTTTTTCTTCTTATTCTATCCCTTATTACTTTGGAGCTTTCAATAAGCATTGATAAACCTATGCCTGTTAAAAGAGCAAAATATAAAATTGAGATTACAGTATCAATTTGTCCGATTGCAACAAGCTTACTGAATATCCAAACGCCCAAGATTGATCCAAAGAAGGCACCAATAAGCAATACCCCTCCCATTTTAAAATCCACAAGACCTTGTCTCCAGTGACCTAATGTTCCAGAAATTGAAGATGCAACGATCTGGTTTGCTGATGTTGCAACAGCAACGTTAGTAGGTATACCTATGAATATTAGTAACGGTGTCATTAAAAAGCCTCCACCTAAACCAAACATGCCAGATAGAAATCCTACAACTCCGCCTAAAGACAATAATAGAAAAATGTTAACTGAGAGCTCTGCAATAGGCAGATAAATACTCATAATTCTAAACTTTTCAGACTTTCCCCATCGATATGGTCAACAAAATTAGAAATTTGCAATTTATGAGACAAAGGTTATATATATTTAAACTACAATAAATATTCATAAACCTATGTCGTACAAAAGTCCAATAGAAGATTTCAAATACAATCTGGCTATGCTTAACTACGATGAGGTCATTGCGGGCATTGATAAGTTCAAGGAATATGACTCCGAAACACTCATGAGCGTTGTTTCTGAAATAGGGCGCCTTAATGAGCAAGAAGTACTTGATAGTAATAAAATTGGCGACAGAGAGGGCTTAAAATATGTAACTGATGGTGCAGAAGGTCCTGAAGTTCATACCCCTGAAAGATTTAAAAAATTGTATGATGCAGTAAAGTCGTCAGGCTATGTCGGTGCTACTATGCCCACTCAATATGGTGGCGGTGGAGCACCGTTTACGACTGCCATACTTGCAGGTGAGATTGGTATAGCTGCTAATATGGCGTTCTATATGGGTCCAGGATTAAGTCATGGAGCAATGAAGACCATCTTAAAAAAAGCTACAGAGGAACTTAAAGATAAATATCTACCTAACATGACTTCTGGTGAGTGGATGGGTACTATGTGTCTAACAGAACCACAGTGCGGAACTGATCTTGGCTTAATAAAATCAACTGCAGTTCCTAAAGATGATCACTATGAATTAACAGGACAAAAAATTTGGATTTCATTTGGTGAACATGACTTAACAGAAAATATTATTCATCTTGTGCTTGCAAGAACACCAGATGCACCTGAGGGTATTAAAGGAATAAGTTTATTTCTTGTACCAAAGAGACTGGATGATAACTCTCGAAATACAATTTATTGTGGCGGCTTAGAACATAAGCTTGGAATTAATTCTTCGCCAACTTGCGTTATGAACCTTGAAAATGCAAAAGGTTGGCTTGTTGGAGAAAAAAACAAAGGTATGGAAGCAATGTTTCTGATGATGAATGATGCACGTTTAAAAGTTGGACTCCAAGGTATAGCAATGTCTGAGATCTCATATCAAAACGCCCTGGAATTTGCGAAAGAAAGAAAACAAATGAGGTCAGTTGTTAAGGATAAGCAAGACAAAGATAGTAAAGCTGACAATATAATCGTTCATCCTGACGTTAGAAGAATGTTAATGAATGTTAAGGCAACAACTGAAGCAATGCGTGCATTATGCATTTATACAGCAATGAAAATTGATCTTGCAGAAGATCATCCCGATGAAAAAGTAAGGCAGGAGGCTGATGATTTTGCTGCATTGATGACGCCAATAATTAAAGCTTACTGCACTGATAGAGGTTTTTTAAATTGTTCAGAATCTCTGCAGGTCTTAGGTGGTAGTGGTTTTACAAAAGAATATCCTCTCGAGCAGTACATGAGAGATGTAAGAATTACAATGATATATGAGGGTACAAATGGCATTCAAGCGTTAGACCTAGTTGGAAGAAAATTAACAATGCACCAGGGACGGTTGTTACAAAATTTCCAAAAAGAGGTTCAAAAATTTCTATCTGAAAATAAAGATCATGAGGAAATATCCTCATTTATTAAACCTCTCGAGAATGCTCTCAATGAAGTCACTGCATCAACAATGTGGTTAATGCAAAACGGTATGCAGGATCCCGAAAATGCCCTTGCTTCTGCTACTGATTACCTGAATTTAGTAGCTCTATCTTCAATGACATATATGTGGGCACGCATGGCAAAGTTCTCAGTTGGAAAAAATGAACCTATTCATAAAAATAAAATAAAAACTGGAACTTATTTTGTTGAAAAGATTATGCCAGAGTTAACTATGTACTCAAAAAAAGTGCAAGCAGGCAAGTCATCAATGATGGATATGGAAGTTGCAGAGTTTTAATTAAGATCTATATCCCAATTGCCTTGCAGCTAAATCGTACATTATTTCTTCTGATCCACCGCCAATGGCATTAACTCTTACTTCTCTATAAATCCTCTCAACTTTTCCAGGCCCGCTATTAGCTCGAAGATATCCTGCGCCACCTAATATTTGCATCGCTTCCCTCGCACATAATTCCATCGCTTTACTTGCATGTACTTTCAGCATTGCCAAGTCTGCAATTGGGCTTTCACCATTCATTACTCTCCAAGATAGCAATTCAGTCCAAGCTCTTGATGTTTTAACTGCTCTGTTCATATCAACAAGCTTGTGTTTAATCACTTGATTATCAATCAATGGCTTACCAAATGTTTTTCGCTCTTTTGCCCAAGCTACTGCTTCATCAATACAAATTTGAGAGTATGCATTCATACCAGCTGCCATACCAAGTCTTTCTTGACTGAAGTTGCTCATTACGCCGATCCAGCCACTGTTTTCTCCACCAATCAAATTTTCTACAGGTACTTTACAATTATCAAAATAAAGTACAGCCGTATCAGAGCTTAGCCATCCCATTTTTTTTAGAGGTGTTTGCGTGAAGCCAGGCGTATCCTTTTCAATAACCAGAACTGATATTCCAGTAGCACCTTCACCACCAGTTCTTACTCCAACTACATATGTATCAGCACGCATTCCACTTGTAATGAACATTTTTGAGCCATTAACAATGAAATGGTCGCCTTTTCTAACTGCTTTAGTTTTCAAACTTGCAACATCTGATCCTCCCGAAGGTTCTGTCATTGCAAGAGCTGCTATTTTTTCCCCTCTTACCACAGGGGGAATAAATTTTTCTTTTTGTTCTTCTGTACCCAGAGATTGTATCAATGGTATTGCAATATTATGTGATAAAAGACTTGCTGAAACCCCGCCACATCCATGAGCGAATTCCTCAGCTGTTACGATGCCATGAAAAATATCAATACCTTCTGTTGTACCGCCATACTTTTCATCATAGCCCATTCCCATTAGACCTACATCGGCGGCTTTTTTATAGAGTTCTCTTGGAAACTCACCAGCTTCTTCCCATTCTTCAACAAAAGGAGCTATTTCCTTTGAAACAAATTTTCTTACTTCATCTCTCCATGCATGATGAGACTCATTATAAAAAAGAGGTTCTTTACCCTCAGAAATTCCAACTTTTGGTATCATATTATTTCACTCACTCCATTTTTAATTACCATTTTATCACGTTCTTTTACTTTGCACTGATAATAAACATTATTACCATCTTTCCACATTTCTGTAACTATTGTTTCTCCAGGATATACAGGTGAAGAAAAACGACAATCAAATCTTTTAAGTTTCTTTACATCTTTATCGCAGATACTTTCAATAATTGATCTGCATGCGATACCGTATGTGCACATGCCATGTAAAATTGGCCGTTCAAAACCAGCAGACTTTGCAAAATTTGGATCAGAGTGCAATGGGTTGTAATCACCTGAAAGTCTAAAAATTAATGCTTGATCAGGTTTGGTATTTATTTCATGCACATAATCTGGTTTTCCCTCAGGTCTTACTAATTCTTTTTTTGGAGACTCAGGTCCACCAAAGCCACCATCCCCCCTAGCGAATGTTGTACTAATGAGCTTACAGATTTCCGTATTATCTTTTTTAAGATTTACAGTTGTTTCAACCTCAATAATTGCACCCTTACCAGGACCTTTATCATAACAACCTATAACTTTTGCGTTGGTTATAAAATCTCCTGAGACAGGTAAAGGATTAGTTACTGATAATCTCTGTTCACCATGAACAACCATAATGAAATTAATATTTGTCTTCAGCAATAATGGTGAGTGATATTGAAAATTAGTAGCCATTGACGGCAATGCAATTTGTGAATTTTCATAGACAAACTTTAATTCATCTAAATTCATTGGGTCATTCCCAAGACCAACGCCTAGACTATAGAGAATTGAGTCTTTATCAGTATAGGAAACTTCAATGTTTTCTGAAGTCATGGACATTATTTCTTCGTAATTAATAGCCATTTTTTATGTATTTCTCTAATTTTTAAATGTATATATACTTTATATAGATCACTTATCTAAAGCGAGGAAAAAAACATGCCAAAACCCTTTGATGTTGAAATAAATAATTCAATAGCTCATATCAGGTTCAATAGGCCTGAAAAAAGAAATTCAATGAACGAGGATTTTTGGAGATTATTTCCAAAGGAAGTTGAAGAGCTGGATGATAGTGGTGAGATTAGAGCTTTAATTGTATCTTCCACGGGACCACACTTTTCCGCTGGAATAGACCTTAGCATGTTTAAAGATGATGTTGTCGAACACGAAACAAATCAGGAGCTTGGCAGAAGTAGGGGGTATTTTATTCAACAGTTAAAGTTTCTGCAACGTGCCGCTTCATGTTTGGAGGATGCGAGATTTCCAGTTGTTGCCGCTGTTCAGGGAGGATGTATTGGTGGAGGTATCGATTTAATCACTGCCGCTGATATAAGACTTTGTACAAAAGATGCATTTTTTTTAATTGAGGAGATAAATGTAGGTTTGGCAGCAGATATAGGAACGATCCAAAGATTACCAAAAATTATACCTGCTGGTATAGCGCGTGAGTGGACTATGATGGGAGAAAAGGTATCTGCTGAAAGAGCAAAAGAAGTAGGCCTAGTAAGCTCTTTGCATGAGAGTCATGAGGAAATGATTGATAGTGCTTTTGAAATAGCTGAAAAATTAGCATCAAAAACACCACTTGCGATGTGGGTTACAAAAGAAGTTCTTAATTACTCAAGAGATCACTCTGTTAAAGAAGGACTAGATAATGTAGCGCTTTGGAATGCAGCTACGCTTCATAAAGAAGATGTAATGACTACAATGATGTCAAAAATGCAAAAGAAAAAGCCAGAGTATAGAAATTTAAGAGATAAAAATTTCTTGAAACATAAATCAAGTAAATAGTATTTTTAACAAATTAAATTTTAATGAGATTTAAAAAAGGCATTATTCTCGCTGCCGGCAAGGGAACTCGACTTTCGCCTGCAACAAAAGTAACAGTGAAGCCTCTTCTGCCTTTATATGATAAACCTTTACTTTATTACGCGTTATCAAACTTAATTAAGGCTGGTGTTCGCGAGGTGCTGTTTATATCTCAAAAGAAAGATATACCAGAATTTAGAAAACTATTTGGCTCGGGAAAACAGCTTGGCATGAAATTCAATTACACATTTCAAAAAAAACAAGTTGGAATTCCTGATGCTGTTAATATTGCTAAAAAATTTATTAACAAAAAACCATTTGTTTTGGCCTTAGCTGATAATTTATTTGTTGGTAAGAGCTTCACATCAACTTTAAAAAAAGTTCAGTCGCTCAAGGATGGAGCTGCTGTTTTAGCTGTAAAAACAAAATATCCACACAAATCAGCAGTTATTGAATACGATAGAGAAAAAAATATAAAATCAATTATTGAGAAGCCAAAAAAACCAAAGAGTAATCTCACAATACCTGGTCTTTATTTTTATGATAATGACACTATATCAATTGTTAAGAATTTAAAGCCCTCTAAAAGAAAAGAATTAGAAATAGTTGATGTGCATCAATCTTATCTTAGAAAGAATCTCTTAAAAGTTTTTACATTAAAAAATGATGTTCAGTGGTTTGATACTGGTGATGCAGAAGAAATGCTTGAAGCCTCAAACTATATTCACAAATATCAAAAAAGGGGAAAAAAGCTATTTGGATCTATTGAAATGGACTCATATTTAAATGGATGGATTACAAAGAAACAACTTAGAACTCTAATTGATCAGATGCCCAGCTCAAAATATAAAGAGAAATTAAGTTCTCTTGTTTAATGTTTGATAAAATTTCATTAATTAATTTATTAGACTCAAAGTCTATTAGTTATAAGATTACTGAACATAAACCGCTGTTTACAGTCGAAGACTCTAAAAATCTTCGAGGTTCAATTGAAGGAGCACATTCAAAGAATCTTTTTTTGAAAGATAAAAAAAATAATTTTTTTTTAGTAAGTTTTATTGAGGATATTATTGCTGATTTAAAAAAAGCATCAGTACCTTTAAACTCCAAAAAATTGTCATTTGCAAATGAAGATTATTTAATAAATATTCTAGGTATCAAACCCGGATCAGTATCTCCATTTGGATTATTGAACGATAAAGAAAAAAAAGTTAAATTTTTTTTTGATCAAGAGTTTATGGAATATGAAATTGTGAATTTCCATCCTTTAATCAACACGTCAACAGTGTCAATAGCTCCGAATGACCTGATAAATCTGATTGAACAGCATCACTCAAAGGTCGAATTTATTAATATGAGAGATTTTCAAAAATGACTCTAAGAAAAGCAAAATTTATTAAAACCAAGAAAAAAATTAAAGCGAATGTTTTTGATTTACATTTTGATGAAGTTAAATGGGTAAATGGAAACAAAACTATTAAGGATCTTATAGTACACAATGGCATAACTTGTATTGTTCCAATAATTGATAAGAAATTTATAGTTTTGCTCAAACAATATCGATACGGATCAGATCAAATTATGCTTGAAGTCCCAGCAGGAACTATTGACCCAGGAGAAAGGCCATTAAGTTGCGCCAAAAGAGAATTAATTGAAGAAACTGGTTATCATGGAAAAAATTGGAAAATGATAGGCAAATACTTTTCAACCCCAGCATATAACACTTGCATAGTACACTGCTATCTAACTCATTGCTATAAGAAGAGTGAGACAAATTTTGACGAAGATGAGGTCTTAGAGACAAAAATATATTCAGTCCAAGAAGTAAGAAGGCTACTTAAAACAAATAGGATTAATGATATGAAAACTTATATCAGCCTTGACCGATTTATAAATTATTATTGATTCAATATTTTCCAAATACCTGAGGCAGATAAAATAATTTTATCTTGTGAGATCAAATTACCCTCAATAAAGACAAGTGATTTCGTAGTTCTTGTAACCTTAGCATCGCATTCTACAATATCATCCTGAAGACCTGGACTTACAAAGTTACAGTTTAGTGATATAGTACTGCAAGGTTTTTTTCCACATGCAGCAAATACCATAGAACCTAAGAAAATATCTGCTAATGACATGGAGTAGCCACCATGTGCAATACCATGAGCATTGAGATGCTTATCCAAAATTTTAGTAATGAATTTATATTGGTTATTCTCTTCTCGCTTAAAATACATTGGTCCAATTAAGACATCAAAGCCAGCATGCCATCCAAGTTTTTTGTATCCTTCTGGTACCCAGCTTGGTGCTGATACTTCTGTCTTTAACATGACCATAGAGAATCTCCCTAATTCAAAGAATGCGACTTTCTAGACTTCAATTCGGATATGGTCAAGCAGAATAAAGAAAAATATTTGCCAAAATTGAGGGTATTTTTGATGTATTTTTTTAGATAAAATTAAACTTTTTTTTTTATATAAAAAGTCTATCTTACGGTTTTCTAAATATTTATAAGGGCAATATAGTATGAGAGAAGCTGCAATAATTTCAACTGCAAGAACTGGATTAGCAAAAGCTATGAGAGGTGGATTTAACAAAACTCACGGCATTACAATGGGTGGCCATACTGTTAAACATGCTATTGAAAGAGCAGGAGTTGAAGCTGGCGAAGTAGAAGATGTAATTTTTGGATGCGGACAACCAGAGGGAGCAACGGGTCATAATATTGGAAGAAATGTAGCAATTGCAGGAGGATGCCCCGTAACTGTGCCAGGTACTACAATAAATCGTTTTTGTTCATCAGGTTTACAATCAATAGCGGTAGCTGCTCAAAGAATTATTGTTGATGGTATTAAAGTAGCTATAGGTGGGGGAGTAGAGTCAATCTCAATGACACAGCAAAACATGAACATGAAACACCTTATTGAGCCTGAACTTCAAAAAATTTGTCCTGCATTATGGATGCCTATGATTAATACCGCAGATGTTGTAGCAGATCGATACAAAGTAAGCAGAGAATACCAAGATGAATATTCACTACAGAGTCAACAGCGAACAGCTGCAGCTCAAACGGCAGGAAAATTTAAAGACGAGATTGTTCCTTTAACGACAAAAATGGATGTAATGAACAAAGAAACAAAGGAAGTTACAGAACAAGAAGTAACAGTTGATAAAGATGAGTGTAATCGACCACAAACAACACTTGAGAGCCTTGCTGGTTTAATGCCAGTTATGGGACCTGATAAATATATTACTGCGGGTAATGCTAGTCAGCTGTCAGATGGAGCATCTTCATGTTTGTTAATGGATCTTAAAGAAGCAGAAAAAAGAAATATTGAGCCTATGGGAATTTTTAGAGGACTTTCTGTTGCAGCTTGTGAGCCCGATGAGATGGGTATAGGACCAGTATTTGCTGTACCAAAACTCCTAGAGCAACACGGCTTAAAGGTAGACGATATCGATATATGGGAACTGAACGAAGCATTTGCAGTTCAAGTTTTATACTGTAGAGATAAGCTAGGAATTGATAATGAGAAATTAAATGTGAACGGAGGATCAATTTCTATTGGACACCCATATGGTATGACTGGCTCTAGAATGACAGGACATATTTTAATCGAAGGTAAGAGACGAAACGCTAAATACGGTGTTGTAACAATGTGCGTTGGTGGCGGAATGGGAGCAGCAGGTCTTTTTGAGATTTTATGATAGATACAATTAAATACATTGAAAAAATAGCACTGGTAATAATTATTTTTGCTACAGTTATAGCTATTGGCTATGAAATATATGCAATGTATGAAAAAAACCTCGTTGAACTTGCAGACTTACTTTTGTTATTTATTTATCTCGAAGTTATACAAATGATTAGAGAATATTGGACACTAAATAGAATTAGAATAAGTATACCGCTGTTTATTGCTATTACTGCTGTTGCACGTTTGATAATCTTACAGGGCAAAACTATGGATCCAAGCATGTTGCTTTACGAGGGTGGTGCCATTTTATTAATTGCCATAGCTGTTCTTATATTAAAAGCAAGAAAGCTTAAAATATTCGCCGATGTTGACGACTAAGATTGTTAAAGGATTAGTACTTCCATTTTTAGTTGTCCTTTTAATAAGCACATCTGCATTTTCACTTACTGATGAGGACGAACAAGAGATTATTTCTGTTGTAAGTCAGCAGCTGCAAGCATTTCAAAATGATGATTTCGAAAAAGCTTATTCTTTCGCATCGCCAATTATTAAGAAGATATTCCCAAATCCAAAAGCGTTTGGTGAAATGGTTGTAGGTCAGTACCAGGCCGTTTATCGTCCCAAAAGTGTGAACTTTGGCAAGATATCACTTAGAGATGGTGTACCTTCCCTAGAAGTATATTTAGTTGATCCTGAGGGTGAATTCGTAACTGCAATTTACTCAATGCAGCAACAAGAAGACGGTGAATGGCTGATTAATGGTTGTTTTCTTACTCAGGCAGAGAGTAATGAAATTTAGGATTGAGAGTTTCTGATAATTTGCTCGTAAAATTTTAGGCTTTCTTTGCTTTTTCTCTCTAAAGTATCTCTATTCACCTCGATTAAACCAAAACGCGGTTTGTAGCCATATATCCATTCAAAGTTGTCCAGAAATGACCAATAGTAATAACCTCGAATATCTAAACCGTCATCTAAACAGCTTTGAAGTCCTTTTAATGCTGTAGTGATATATTTTATTCTTTGATTATCATCATCTGTACCAATCCCATTTTCAGTCACAATCATTGGACAATTTATTTTTGGAGCTACATACCTCAATACATTTTCTAATGACTCGGGATAATATTCATATCCCATAACAAGCATATTTTCATCATTGACGTTAGGTTTCATGATGCCCTCAGGACCATAGGTGTGACGTGTATACGTTTGAATACCAATGAAATCGTCGTCCTTAGTTTGATCCAAACACACATCCACTGTTTCAGCATGAGCAATGTCGCGTGTTTGTTCGCCTCCTTCTGCCGCTTGGTAATCCATAATTGAAAGTGTAATACCAACAGGCTGATTTTTTGTAAGTAGACCTTTGATAACTGGAAACGCTTTTACGTGCGCCTCCATCATACAGTCACGTATTTTATAGGGATGGCCAAATAGAAAAGGGCCAAAATTATCTAGAGTTGACCCGCATGATTTAGCGGCATCTTCTACAAATGGCATGATAGTTTTCATTCCTTGTTCAGGGTAGCTAGGAAATGTGTGCGCAAAACATGCAGTTAGATTTGCCTCATTTATTGTACAAACCGTATCTATGCGGTCACCCAGCTCTTTTGTTACAAATTCAGCATATTTAACATATAAATCTGCGTTTTCCTTTTTTTCCCAACCTCCTTTAGCTGTAAACCAAAGTGGGGAAGTGAAGTGTTGAAATGTGACGCACGTTTGAAGATTATTTTCATGACAACAATCCAAAACTTTTTTGTAATGATCAATTGCTTCATTTGAAAATTCTCCCTCGGACTCTTCGATACGAGCCCATTCAATAGATAGTCTATAGGACTGTATTGCGTGAGATGACATAAGCTTAATATCTTCCTCATATCTATTCAATTGATCACAAGCAATTCCTGACGGTTCAGCAAATGTGGTATTTTTTGTATTTTCAAGCAGCCAAAAATCTGAGTTTGTATTATTTCCTTCTACTTGATGAGCAGCAGTTGCTGTACCCCATATAAAATCTTTTGGTAAATTAAGTTTCATAATTATATAAATTTAGCATTTGGATACCCATCAAGAATATACTTTTTAAGTTCTTCAACCAGCTCTTTTTTTACTAAAGTTACGATTGCCCCACCAAAACCAGCTCCAGTGAGTTTAGATCCTAAAGCGCCAAAGGAATTAGATAGACTAACCAACTTATTTAAATTATCAGTTGAAACTCTATAGTGTCGTGATAAAGAAATATGACTTTCTGTCATTAATTTTCCAAATTCTTCAGCTTTATTATCTTTTAAAAATTGAGCTGCTTTTACAACTCTCAAATTTTCCTCAATTACATGTTTACTAACATTAAGTTCTTCATCTGAAAGTAATTGAATATCATTTTCATCAATTTTTGTTTTTGTACAGAGGTTTTGAATTTTCATTTTTTTTGCAGCATTGAGACATAATTCTTTTTTTTTTGTTAAACTCACTATCTGATAAAATCCTTTGTGTGTTGCTGTCAATTATTAGAAATTGATAATCCTGAAAAATTGGTATCAATTCATAATTTTTATTAAAGGTATCAAGAAAAAGAGCTTCATAATGATTTCCTAAGACTGATACAAATTGATCCATAACTCCACCGCCCACACCAACAAAATCATTTTCAACCTCAAATGCTAAATTAATTAAATCTTCATCTGCTAAATTTTTTTGAAAATAGCAACTTAGCGATTTTAAAGTACTTACGGTGATTGCAGCAGAGGAAGAGAGACCGACTCCCAATGGAAGGCTGCTTTTGATATAAATTGAGATATTGTTAATCTTAACTGAAAACTTCTTCTCAAAATAAAGACATGATCCAATAACGAAATCTGCCCAATTATTTCTTTTTTCGAGTTTCTTAACAGTTAAAGAGTCTTTATATTTATCTGAAACTATTGAAATAGATTCACTATTTTTATTTTCAACGATCTCACAGATAATTGAGTTCTTGATTTGTAACGGTAAAACATGTCCACCATTATAGTCTAAATGCTCTCCAATGAGGTTAACTCTGCCAAAGCCCTCACCAATCGAGACCGTGTTCATAACTTAACTTTGTCTTTGTTTTAATTCAGAAAATATTCTTTCATAAAAGTTACTATCGTACTTATTAAAGTAAGTAACTATTATTGCTATAGTTCCGGCAACAGCTGGAAAAATATATCCCATAATAAATAGACCATTCAATGTTTCTGGGCTTTGATCTATTGCATTTGCCACATAATCTGTGCTTTCAAGAATTACTCCAGCAAGCCATGCACTAAAACCAACACTTAATTTAAAAACAAATACGTGAGCTGCATTTAAGACTCCTTCAGCACGAAATCCAGATTTCCACTCACCATACTCGATTGTATCAGCTATCATTGACCAGGCCATGACGCCTGCCATACCGAAACCAATGAAGCCAAAGGTTGCAATAAAAGCTAATAACCAAAAGTTTTCATAACCAGTAATATAATAGATTATTAAATCTGTGATTACGTAAAGAAATGTTCCAATCATGAATAAAGTCTTTTTTTCAAACCTATGTTTTATTAAGTTAACTAAATATGCGCCAAACATAATTTGTAAAATCACGCCTAGTAAAATTGGACTAAAGTAAGCCTCTAATTGAAGATTATATTTTACAAAATAGACAACTGTTAGTTGCTTGATATTATTTGCAACCCAAGTTGTTAAAAGTGCCAATATTACGAAATGTAATGGATAATTGTTAAATACCATTTTAGTAACTTTTTTAATACCAATGGTTTCTTCATATGGCTTTGAATAAACTTCTTTAGTATTAAAAAAACACAGAAATGCAAAAATAGCTCCAAGGAATGCCAAACAACCCACTACAATTGGAAATCCGAACTGTGGTGAGCTAAAAAGGCCAACTAGAGGCAATGTTAGAACCGCAACAGCAATTGATCCAGAGCTGGCTCCTAAATATCTAAATGATGCGAGCGATGTTCTTTCATCTCTGTCTTGAGTCATCGCTGGAATGAGCGATCCAACTGGAATAGCAATGATTGTATATAAAGTTGTGAATGTAATGTATGTAAATAGTGCCCAGTAAAATTTACCTGTTTGTGACAAATCAGGTGAGGTAAAACATAGAATAATCATTATTAGTGCGGGGACTGATCCAAACAAGATATAAGGTCTGAATTTCCCCCATCTGGTCGAAGTATTATCTGCAATGTACCCCATAATCGGGTCAGTAAATGCGTCCCAGATTTTCGCTAAAAAGAAAACTAAGCCAGCGTTTGCAGGCGATAATCCAAAAATATCTGTATAAAAAAATAGTAAGTAGAAGACAGTCAGTTGCCACATTATATTAATGGCAAAATCACCACCACCGTAAAACAATTTTGATCTAAAACTTAGTTTCATAGGGCATCATATATTGTTTCAACTAATTTAAGTGCTCTTTGATCACCGAGCATGGATCCAGTTAATAAATTCATTGTGTATGCGCAGCTAATTCCATTTTCAGGATCCCCAAATGCCATAGAACCGCCCCATCCAGTATGACCAAATGCTTTACTGCTTTTACCAAATAATTTTCCACCACCGACACTATAACCTGCATGTGACCACTGCATAGGTGACTTCATTACATGATCGTCTCCACTTACAGCAACTGTAGTAAGGGTTTCAAAGGTATTTGATGAAATAAATTTATTTGATAAATGTGATAAGAAAAAATCATAAATTTTTGCAAGTGATTTTGAATTAGAGTGACAGTTCATAGCTGGAATTTCTGCAAGTCGCCATTCAGCTGTGTTTGCTGTTTTTGTTCTGTTTGCAGGATTAAGAAACGCAGTAATTAGATACTCATCTACATTTGTAGGATCACTAAAAGCTTTCCTTAGGCTTTCAGAGCTAATTAGCTCAGCAATATTGTCATGATATGCTGAAGGTGTACCTATAAAACATTTAGTTTCAAGAGGGCTATTCAGTAACTCTTCCAAGTTCTTACCGACTGATTTATTGGTCACCCGTTTAATTAATTCACCAACCAAAAAACCGATCGTTTTTGGATGATAACATATTTTTTCGTCAGCTTTATGATATGGTTCTTGATTTGCCAGCAGATCAACTACATAGTCCCATTTGTAAAAATCGGTTTCATCTATAGGTTGTCTCCATCCATACATCCCTGCTTGATGCGAGAGTAATGTCTTTACTTTTATACCTTCTTTTCCACCTTTCGCAAATTCAGGCCAGTAATCAGCAACATTTTTCTCTAAATCTAGTTTGTTTTCATCAATCAATTTAGCAACAATCATCGCAACAATTCCCTTACTGGTCGAATGGATGTTTACTATTGTATTTTGGTCCCACTTGTTTTTTTTATCACGATCCCGATAGCCGCCATAAAGGTTTACCAAAACTTCCCCATTTTGATAAACGGCAAATGATGCACCCACCTCCTCATCATTTTCTAAGTTTTTCTTGAATAATTCGTAAGTGTTTTCGAACTTTTTATTAAACTCACCCAATGCTGTTATCTCATTTTCTGTAGTCATTTATAGTGTCATAAGGCTATTATTTATATATTCTGCAGTAGATTATATGACAGAGCAGAATAACAAAACATATTTAATAGGTTTTATACTGGCACTATCTGCTGGTTTGATATGGAGTTTTGGAGCTCCTACTGTTAGGTACATGATAGATGCTCAGGTCTATCAATGGCATTACCTTTTTTATAGAGGTATAGTTGTAGCAACAATTTTGTTGATATATTTGATTTATAACGAAGGAATTTCTTTCTATCATAATTTTAATAGAGTTGGATCATCTGGTTTATTGGGTGGCATTGGTCTTGCTGCAGCTTTTATATTTTTTATTTTTGGAATGACTTATACCTCTGCGGCTACCACATTATTTATGATCGGTACACAACCATTATTTGCAGGGCTCTTTGCATATATCTTTCTAAAAGAAAAAATTGGCATCACAACTGCGATAGCGTGTTTTGTATCTTTGTTTGGAATCTTTCTAATGGCTTATAATGACTGGTATGCAGGAACCTTTTTAGGTTGGGTATTTGGTTTATTCTGTTCCATTGGATTTGCAATATTTGCAACAACGCTCAGATGGCAACCAGACACACCTAAATTTACGACAATCATTATTGCTGGTATTGCCTGTTCGCTTTTTTCAATGATTATGATTGTTTTATTTACTGACAGTTACTCAATGCCGTTACAAAATATTTTATTAAGTATGCTACATGGAACTTTAGTTGGGATTGGACTTATACTTTTAAGTTTAGGTGCGCGCTATCTGCCTGCAGCAGAATTTATGTTACTTTCTTTAACAGAAGTTGTGGGAGGAGTAATTTGGTGTTGGATACCTTTATTTGGAGTAAATGAAGTTCCCTCAAACATAACTTTGATGGGTGGCTTGGTAATTATTATTGCTATAAGTTTTTATGCTTTTGGCACTACAAAAAAAACCACACCGCCAACGCTATAGAAAAGTATGAGTGATATTGATAATGTTAGCTGGAATTATCCTACCCCAATATGGTTTGGTTTAGGCCGTTCCCTAGAAATCCCAAATGCCTTAGAAGCTCAAGGTATGCAAAACCCCTTAGTTGTTACCGATCCAGAATTTACCTCCAACAAAAACTTTATAAAAATTATTGAATTATTAAAAAATAATAAAATCAAACACTCAATTTTTTCAAATATAAAAGGAAATCCGACTGGCAAGAACGTAATAGACGGCGTTGAACACTTTTTGTCTAACAATAACGATGGTGTAATAGCGATTGGTGGAGGCAGTTCTCTTGATGCTGGTAAAGCAATTGCATTTATGACAAAACAGAGGGAAAACCTGTGGTTTTTTGAAGATATTGGGGATAATTGGACAAGGGCTATTACAGATCAACTTCCAAAAGTAATTGCGATACCAACTACGGCTGGCACAGGTTCTGAAACAGGCCGCGCATCACTTATTTTGGACGAAAGTGATAAGACAAAAAAAATAATATTTCATCCCTCGTTCTTACCAGACCTTGTAATACTTGATCCAAATTTAACTTTATCTCTTCCACCTCATCTCACAGCCGCAACAGGTATGGATGCTTTAGCTCATTGTTTAGAGGCATACTGTGCTAGAGGTTTTCATCCTATGGCAGATGGTATTGCACTAGAAGGGATAAAGAACGTGAAAGATAGTCTTCTAAGTGCCTATAAAAATCCTGATGATATCTTTGCAAGATCAAAAATGTTAGTAACATCATCAATGGGATCAACTGCATTTCAAAAAGGACTAGGAGCAATACATTCTCTTTCACATCCTATAAATGCAGTTAATGATATTCATCACGGTCTTTCAAATGCAATATTTATGCCATATGTACTTAAGTTTAATGAACCGATTATAAATCAGAGGATACAACTATTAACAAAATACTTAGAATTAGAGAATTCTACATTTGATGGATTTCTGTCTTGGATATTGAAGCTAAGAGATGAACTCGCTATCCCTCATACTCTAAAGGAGCTTAATCAAGAATTTGATTTTGAGCTACTTAGTGAAATGGCCCTGAAAGATCCATCCACTGGACCAAATCCACGCGATATAAGTTTTGATGAAATGAAGCAACTTTACATTAACTCGTATGAGGGTATTCTATAAGCATGATCAAAACTGAAAAACTAGTTTATGGTTCCGCTAATTCTAGTGTGCAATTTGAAGGTTCAATAAGTTATGAAGATAGTTTTGATACACCAAGACCAGGGGTGCTTGTATGTCATGCTTATGGAGGCCATTCTGATTTTGATATTAAGAAATCAGAACAACTTGCTGAGCTTGGGTACTTTGCATTTGCTATGGATTTATATGGACAGGGAAGAAGAGGTTCAAATCCCCAAGAGTCTATGGAGTTGATGAATGAATTTAATTCTGACCGTGTATTGCTTCAACAAAGAATGATCCATGCTTTTCAAACCCTCAAGAATTTTGATAAAGTTGATGAAAACAAAACCGGAGCAATTGGATTTTGTTTTGGAGGAAAATGTGCACTTGATTTGGCTAGGGCAGGCGAAGATGTAAAAGGGGTTGTTAGTTTTCATGGATTATATGACGCGCCAACGGCTAGTTCAGGAAAGCAATTAAAAGGAACAATAAAAATTGACTCATCGATTTTAATTCTACATGGATACGATGATCCCATGGCCACTCCACGAAATATGATTGATTTAGCTGATGAATTAAATTCAAAGAAAGCAAATTGGCAAATTCATGCTTACGGCAATGTTGGGCATGCTTTTACAAATCCTGAAGCTAATGATCGAAACTCAGGATTATTTTACGATGCACATGCCGATCAGCATTCATGGCGAGAGATGTCTAATTTCTTTGAAAAAATTTTTTCTTGAAATTATTATTCGGACTTCCAATTGATATTTTTCATTGAATTAAGATAATTTTTAAATTCTTTGATCAATTCTGAGCTTGGTTTTACAGTTTTTCGTCTTTTATCGTTCTCTGTTTTCTCTAAATGTATGAAACCTCTGTCACAAGCCTCATTAATCATCATAGATGACTTAGGCCGAGATGTATGAAAGAGCTTTGTCTTTAATTCTTCAACACATAGCTTTTCTTTATTTTGATGGGCTGACATTACAAGGAGCATCATATGATAATGAGATGGGGTCTTTCTGAAAAAGTGCTTACTTGAGCGGTGTGACGTTCCCATTTGTTCTTCCCAAAATCTTAGGAGTGAATTTGTTGCGCTCATATAGAAAAAATTTTACAGCAAATAGAGCGATCGTCTAATTAAATTTTATAAAAATTACTATTTAATTATCCCAATAAGTGAACTCATCGCCATCTTGAAATGCATACCCATTGTGTTTA
>CACKBQ010000002.1 GCA_902598405.1 uncultured Pelagibacteraceae bacterium
CATAGGATCTGGTCCCATCATAGGGCCCATTCCCATCATCATTGGATCTGGTCCCATCATTGGACCCATTCCTGGCATTCCCATCATCATTGGATCTGGTCCCATCATTGGACCCATTCCAGGAAGCATGCCCATATCCAAATCCATCATTCCACCAAAGTCTGCTGGACCCATCATATCTGCAGTCATCATCGGCCCCATAAACATGTCGCCAGCCTGCATTGCATTTTGCATCATTGATTGCATATCAGCCATTTGTGCTTGCATATTTGACTGAAGCTGAGCAGCCATATCAGCTCCCATCACGTCACCCATGTCAGCCATGAATGCTGCTCCTTGGTTACCCATCATTTGAGTCATACCTGCAGCCATCATTCCTGCCATCTCTGGGTTAGCAGCTGCCATCTGGCCCATAAATTCTCCAGCGAGATCTGCCATGCCACCTTGAGTAGCTAATTGTGCCATTCCACTCGCAATATTTGCTGCCA
Organism: uncultured Pelagibacteraceae bacterium; assembly: GCA_902598405.1. GTDB lineage: Bacteria > Pseudomonadota > Alphaproteobacteria > Pelagibacterales > AG-422-B15 > CACNXQ01. The sequence goes on from CACKBQ010000002.1 coordinate 489, forward strand.
TTTCTGGATTTGAAGCAACCAAATCACCTGCAAACTGAGCCGCAGCTCCAGGATCAAACTGTGCCATTCCAGCAGCAACTTGTCCTGCAATAGCTGGGTTCGCATCTGCCATAGAACCAGCAATTGCGCCCACAGCGTCAGGTGCTAGTTCAGCAACACCTGCGGCAACCAAACCTGCAGCGGCAGGGTTAGCAGTTGCCATCGCGCCTGCCATATCTCCAGCAAGCGCCGGATCAATAGCAGCAAGGTTACCAGCAATTTCACCGGCAGCGGCTGGGTTAGCTTGCGCCATTCCGCCAGCAAAAGCTCCTGCTGCATCAGGGTTTGCAGCCGCAACTTCTTGCATAATTCCAACAGCAGCTTCTCCATCAGGAACAGCCGCTAAGACTCCGCCAGCAACTGCACCAGCAGCGTCTGGGTTTGCTGTCATTGCTGCATCAATTACTCCAGCAGCAACATCAGGGTTATCAGCAACCATTGCGCCAACAACACCTCCTGCAGTAGCAGGTGCCATTTCAGCAACTCCACCAGCAATATCATTAACTAAATTTGGATCGGCTCCTACCATTTCCATTGCTACACCTGCAGCAACTTGCGGATTACCTGCAGCAGCACCGCCAGCAATGTCTCCAGCCATATCAGGATTTGCTTCCATCATTCCAACAGCAATTTCACCTGCTTGTTGTGGAGCTCCTGCGGCCATACCGCCAGCAATCTCGCCTACAAAATTTTCGGCCATGTCAGGATTAGCCATAGCAGCATCCATCATAATACTAGCCATATCGCCTGCAATATCAGGGTCACCAACTGCCATTCCTTGAGCAATAGCTCCAACAGCATTTCCAGCAAAGTTATCTACGAGAGCATCAAGCTGATCTGGAGTTAAATCTGGATTTGCAGTTGCTGCATTTTCTGCAAAATCTGTTGCAAATTCAGGATCCATCGCAACTTCCATCATTGCACCCGCAACATCACCTGCAACTTCAGGTGCAGCATTCGCCATACCCGCAGCAGCCGCAGAGGCGGCGGCAGGATTTGCTTCCATCATCGCACCAGCAGCTTCAGCAGCAAGAGCTGGATCTGCTTCAGCTATTGCGCCAGCTACAGCACCCGCAGCACCAGGAACATTCTCAGCTACAGTTGCAGCCATTTCAGCAGCACCATCTGGATTTGCTTCAACCATTGCACCAGCTACATCGCCGGCAGCACCAGGAGCCATTTGTGCAACACCTCCTGCAATATCTCCCATTAATTCTGGATTGGCATTAACCATATCTGTTGCAACTTGAGCGGCAATATCAGCATCACCTCTTGCAACTCCACCAGCAATTGCACCAGCTGCATCAGGAGCAGCTTCCATCATTGCGGTTGCAGCGTCAGCTGCTAATTCAGGAGCAGCGTCTGCTAAACTTTGTGCTGCTAAACCTGCAGCATCTGGATTTGCAGCGACCATTGCGCTTGCAGCATCTGCAGCAATTTCTGGAGCAGCTTCTGCCATTGCTCCCATTGCAGCTCCTGCAGCAATTGGATTCGCCTCAGCCATTGCAGCGGCCATATCTGTTGCAGCTTCAGGGTTTGCTTCAACCATAGCGCCAGCAACATCTCCAGCAGCACTTGGTGCAAACTCAGCAACACCTCCTGCAATATCAGCAGCAGCTTCCGGATTTGCAGCAGCCATAGCCGTTGCTATATCAGCAGCTTGTCCTGGATCTCCCGCAGCCATACCACCAGCAATATCACCAGCAAATTCTGGATTTGCCTCAGCCATCGCGCCAGCAACATCGGCAGCTTGATCGGGTGCTGCGGCAGCAATTCCTTGAGCAATTCCTTGAGCAGCCTCAGGAGCGGCATCCATCATTGCTCCAGCAACATCTCCAGCAATTTCTGGATTTGCGCCAGCCATGCCAGCAGCAATGTCTCCAGCAACATCTGGATTAGCGGCAGCCATAGCACCAGCAGCATCGGCTGCAATATCAGGCAATGCATCAGCGATTGCGCCTGCAGTTCCTTCAGCGGCCATTGGATTTGCTTCAGCCATTGCGCCAGCAACTGCCAACGCAGCTTCTGGATTCAATTCGGCAACAGAACTCATCATATTATCGGCAGCACCTGGTGCAGTTTCTGCAAGAACCGCAGCCATCGTCGCTGTAGCTTCAGGATTTGACTCTATTAAGGTATTTGCAACATTCTCCATGGCAACCGGAGCGGCCATAGCAACACCAGTTGCAATATCACCTGCAATATCAGGATTAGCTGCAACCATTGCACCAGCAATATCAGCGGCAGCTTCAGGGTTAGCCATTGCCATTCCACCCGCTATATCAGCTGCAGCTTCAGGTGCAGCAGCAGCCATAGCATTTGCTGCATCAGCAGCGAGTTCAGGTGCAGCTTCCATCATTCCTTCTGCAGCCATTTGCGCAGCTGCAGGATTAGCTTCAGCCATTGCAGCGGCAGCTTCAACGGCTAGTTCAGGATTACTTTCAGCAATAGCAGCGGCCATATCTCCAGCCATTTCAGGAGCAGCTTGCGCTACAGCACCAGCCATAGCAGCGGCAGCTTCTGGAGCAGCTTCCATCATTGCTCCAGCTACATCAGCAACGGCATCAGGATTTGCATTTGCCATCCCACCTACAATAGCGGCAGCAGCATCTGGATTTGCCTCAACCAGAGCAGTAGCTGCATCAGCAGCAGCTTCTGGTGCTTGAGCAGCAACGCCAGCAGCGATTGCTCCAGCGGCATCTGGGTTAGCTTGTATCAATGCAGCGGCAGCTTCAGCGGCAGCTTCTGGTGCTTGAGCTGAAACAACATTTGCAATTGCTCCAGCTGCATTAGGGTTAATAGCAGCCATGTCTCCCGCAATATCCGCAGCCAAGTCTGGATTTGAAGCAGCAACGGTTGCTGCGATATTTGCAACAGCTCCAGCCATAGCTTGAGGATTTACCTCGGCCATGTCAGCAGCAATATCCCCAGCAAGTTCTGGTGCAGCCTGTGCAACAGAAGTAGCGATTAGCGCAGCAGCAGCTGGATTGGCTTCAGCAAGTGAGCCAGCCACATCCGCAGCAGCTTCAGGTGCAGCTTCTGCAACACCCGCAGCAATCATCCCAGCAGCTTGAGGTACAGCTTCTGCTAATGCAGCGGCAGTATCCGCAGCAGCACCAGGATCAACCTCTATTATTGCGGCAGTAATATCTTGAGCGGCCGCAGGGTTAGCAGCAGCCATTGCAGTTGCAGCAGCAACTGCGGCTTCAGGGTTTGCGTCTACAACAGCGGCCATTGCATCACCAGCGGCAGCCGGTGCAATTTGTGCAACCCCTGTTGCGATATCATTTAATGCTTCTGGATTGGCATCAGCCATAGCACCAATAACATCACCAACAGCATCAGGCGCGCTTCGTGCCATTCCACCTGCGATTGCGGAAGCAGAGTCAGGTGCAGCTTCAGCCATTGCAACAGCAACATCAGCAGCCATTTCAGGATTACCACTTGCAATACCCGCAGCAACTGAGGCAGCAACTTCTGGTGCAGCTTCTGCCATTGCAGCAGCGGCTTGAGTTGCTATATCAGCACTTCCACCATCAAAAAAACCAGCGTCAGCAACTACAGCGGCCATACCTTGTGCTGCAGATGCAGCGGCAGCAGGACTAGCCTCGGCCATTGCTGCAGCAGCAGCTACAGCTTGTTCGGGTGCTGACTCCATTAATGCACCAGCAATATCTCCGGCAGCAGCTGGATTTGCTTCAGCCATTGCAGCTGCAAGTTCACCCGCAGCTTCAGGGTCATTAGAAATAAGTTCAGATGCAACAGATGCAGCAGCATCAGGTGCAAATTGGGCTACAGCAGCAGCCATGTCAGCTGCAGCGTCAGGATTCGCATCAGCCATTGCAGCTGTTACTTCAGCAGCAAATTCTGGATTTGCAGCAGCAGTGCTTGCAGCAATTTGTGCCGCAGCGTCTGGGTTTGCTTCTGCTAATGCGAGAGCGGCTTCAGCAGCAACCTCTGGGTTACCCGATGCAACTCCAGCAGCCAGTGCTCCTGATAATTCTGGTGCAGCTTCGGCAACAGCTCCGGCAACATCAGCAACAAGTTCAGGCGCAGCTTCTGCAAGTCCCGCCATTGCTTCACCAGCTGCAGCAGGGTTTGCTTCTGCCATTGCAGTTGCTAGTTCAGCGGCAGCGGCTGGATCAGCGGCAGCCATCGCTCCCAACACCTCTCCTGCTGTTTCAGGTGCAACCTGCGCAACTTGTGCTGCCATGTCTACATTAAAGTCCGCCATATCTTCCGGTGATACACCTGGTATGTCAGCCATTTGCTCCATCATCTGGCCTGCAATTTCACCTGCAGCGTCAGGATCAGCGGCTGCAACAGCTGTTGCAATGTTTGCTGTCATTTCAGCCATTTGTTCTGCAGGATCAAAATCTGCAGGAGCGCCAGGTATCTCAGCCATTTGCTCCATCATCGCTCCAGCTAGTTCCGCTGCCTGCTCTGGTGCAGCAGCTGTAGCTTGCGTAGCGATTGCAGTTGTCATGTCAGCCATTTGTGCGGCCATATCAAATTCTTCTGGTACATTAGGAATGTCGGCCATAACTTCCATCATGGCTCCAGCTAAATCAGCAGCTCCCTCTGGATCTGCCTGAACAGCAGCTGATGCCATGTTAGCAGTCATTCCAGCACCAGTTTCAGCAAGTGCTTCAGGTTCAATTCCAGGAATCTCGGCCATTTGTTCCATCATAGTTCCAGCCAATTCAGCTGCACCTTCTGGATCAGCAATAGTTGCTGCGGATGCAACGTTTGCTGTCATTGCGGCAGCTGCTTCTGCAAGAGCGCCTTCACTTGCATTGCCTTCAACGCCTGTCATAGCTTCTACCATTGCTCCTGCAACTTCTGCTGCTGCTTCAGGTGCTGCACTTGCAACTTGAGTTGCAATTGCTGTTTGCATAGCTAATGCTTCATCTTGAGAAAAGTTTTCATTTCCAGCAGCGACTGCTGCCATTTCACTTGCAATTTCTGTAGCGGCTTCTGGATTGGCTTGAGCGACAGTTGCAGCAATATTTGCAGCAGCACTTGGTGCAGCTTCAGCCATAGCAACAGCAGCTTCTGTGGCCAGTTCAGGTAAAGCCTCACTCACAGCTCCAACTGCAGCGCCTGCAGTTGCAGGATTGGCATCCGCCATTGTTGCAGCTGCATCTACTGCTTGTTCAGGTGCAACTTCTGCAATTGCTCCCATAACTCCCTCAGCAGTACCAGGTGCTGACTCGGCGATTTGTTCAGCAATATCTCCAATTGCTTCAGGGTTGGCTTCCATCATTGCGCCAGCAATATCGCCAGCTAATTCTTGTGCAACTTCAGCTGCAGTACCTTGCGCTTCAGCAATTGTCTCTTGAGCAGCAGATTGTACCTCAGCTATTGCAGCTTGAGCTTGAGCTACTACGTTTGGATCGTCAGATGTTAAATCTGCCTGTAAGTCTGCAGTTGCCTCAGCAACTTGTGCTTGTGCTTCAGCCTGAGCTGCAGCAACTTCTTGAGCAGCATTTGCTTGAGCAGCAACGGCAACACCTGTTGCAATATCAGCAGCAGCTTCTGGATCAGCAGCGGCCATTTCTGTTGCTACTTCTGCAGCAACCTCAGGATTACCTTGCGCTACACCTCCAGCAATCGCAGCAGCGGCTTCTGGCGCAGCTTCTTGCATTGCCATTGCAGCTTCCCCTGCTTGATCAGGGGCTAATTCTGCCATCACTTCTGCAGCGGCTCCCGCAGCTGCAGGTGCAACTTCAGCCATCGCGGCGGTTGCTTCAATTGCTTGTTCAGGAGCGGCTTCAATAATTGCTTCTGTAGCAAGTGCAGCAGCGGCTGGATTTGCTTCAGCTATTTCAGCACATAATTCAACGGCTCCTTCAGGATTAGATGCCATCATTTCTTGAACCATTTCAGCAGCGGCTTCTGGGTTTGATGCAGCAGTACCAGCGATAATTTCAGCAGCAGCGTCTGGATTCATTTCAATCATTTCTGCAATAATTTCTTGCGTTGCAGCTTGTGATGCTTCAAGTGCAGCTTCTTGACCTGCTTGATTATTTTCTATCAACGCGCCTTGTAAATCAGCTTGAATATCAGCAATACCCTCTTGACCGACTTCAGTAACTTGCGCTTGGGCATCAGCTTGTGCTTCAGCATTTGCCTGTGCAGTTTCTTGATTAACTTCAGCAACAGCAGCTTGAGCAACACCAGATGCAACGCCGGCAGCAACAGCGGCGGCGGCTTCAGGTGCGGCTTGAGCCATTGCAGTTGCAACTTGGGAAGCAGCTTCAGGATCAGCGGCAGCTACAGCACTTGCAGCTCCACTTGCTGCAGCAGGGTTAGCGGCGGCCATCGATGCAGCAGCATCCACGGCATGTTCAGGTGCGGCTTGTGCAACAGCAGTTGCAACAGCGCCCGCAGCTGCAGGAGCAACTTCAGCAATTGCGGCAGCCATTTCAGCGGCACCTTCTGGATTAATTTGTGTTAAAGATGCAGCGACAGCACCAGCAGCGGCTGGAGCATTTTGTACAACATCGGATGCAACATCTTCTGCTATATCAGGTGCAGCACTCGCCATTGCAGCTGCAGTAGCGTTAGCAGATTGCGGAGAAGCAGCAGCGATTGCGCCAGCTATTTCGGCTGCTTGTTCGGGAATTGCTTGTGCAGTTGCAGATGCGATTTGTTGAGCTGCTGCAGGGTTAGCCTGTACAACGGCTGCCAGCATTTCATCTGGGTTGTCATTATTAGCTGCATAATCTTGTATTAATGCCTGCTGTTCTTCCGGTGATCCCGCGGCGGCGACCTGTTGAAAAAACTCCTGTGCTTCTGCTGGCGATACTGGCATCTTAATTATTCCTTTCTAAAAATTTAGCCGTAACTGTTTCCTCTCGTAAATATTATTATGAAGACGTATTAAAAGTTCCAACTTTTCTTGTATCCTCAACCATATCAGGTTCTAACAAGTTAATGACGTCGAGAATTTCATAAACAGTTGTTAATAATGACATGCTATCATCAGATAAGTCCTTTAATGCACCCTCTAAGGCTTCCTCAGCAGAGAGAACTGCCGCTGCATCAGTTTGGTCTGCAGCTCTTTCTTTTTGTGCAATAGTTAAAAGTTCTTTTGCGATAGTAGCTTCATTTTCACTGTATGAAAGCATGGTTCTAGCATTTGCATATTCGACCCATGCATCTTTTGCTGCTTTTATTGTATCTCTTTCTTTTAAAGCCAAATCATTTATGGCTCTATCTAGTGCTGATCGATCATTTAAATAACCAGGCATTTCCATGTACAGCCCAGATATTGGAAATTCGACAGTTACTTTAATTTGCTCTTCGTAATGGTTTCCTCCAGTGTGCGAGGCATCAGTTTTATCTGAGTATTTTGCTTCTGCATCAACTGTGGGACCGAAATTTGCAAGTGCAGAAGAAAGATCATTTCTTGCAGTTTCAACATCGATCTTGGCAATTTTCAAATCTCTATTTCCAGATAATGCCATTACAACAGTTGCTTCCATTGATTTTGGAACCATTGAAATTGTTGAAGCAGCTAGTCGTGGCTTAGTCAAGCTGTTAACGTCAACATCATCAACATTGAAAAGTTTTTCATAAGTATACATTGCAGATTTAAAATTTTTTTCATCAGATATAACTGTTTTTTGAGCACTTGCTAATTGACGTTTAGCTTTTAATACATCTGATGCAAGTCCAGATCCAACTTGTACTCTTATTTCTTCTTGGCCAGTAGTTTGTCTTGTATTCTCTTCAGCTGCTACTGAGGCTTCTAATTTTTCTGAGGCTTTTATTAATCCAAGATAAGCATCTGCAGCCTCAATTAGTAAATCATTTCTTGAACTAATAAACTCAAGCTCTTTTTTTTCTACTGCAAGGTTTTTATTTCTTACGTCAGCCAATGAGGCTCCTGAGTCCATAATCTTTTGCTTCCATGTCCAATCGTAAGTATCGAAACTATCAATTTGTGAATTTGATGAAGCATTGTACTTATCATTCTGTCCTGCTTCCAATTTTACAGATAAATCAGGCGCATAAACCAGTAACGCATCAGTAACATCACGCGTTGCTTCTTCTAGTTCCTTTTTTGAGTTGATAATATCTTCATGGTTTTCTAATACACTTTCAACCATTTCAGATAACCTATCTCCACTAGCAGGTACTGAAGAAGTGATTGCAAATGCAATAATTATAAAGAATAAATTAATTCTTTTGAGCAATAGATTCATTTTGGACCCCTCTAATCAATTTGCTAATAATAGAGAAAATTATCATCTAAAAAATAGCTATATACAAGCTATTTCGTCACGATTCTGTAGTTTTTATCCAGTGTTTTATAGGGGTATTTATATGTCGCTATAAGTATGGGTTTCTTTATCAGCGCCTGGGTGTGTAACAGCGCCATTAACCGCAGATCCAACAGTTTTGCTATATTTCCATAACGTACCAGAATTAAAGTCAGTTTTTCTTTCTTTCCAAGTCTTTTGCCTATTCGATAACGTATCTGATGACACATTTAGAGATATTTCGCCTTTTTCTGCATCTAAAATGATTTCGTCACCATCTTCAATCAATGCGATTGGGCCGCATACAGCGGCCTCTGGTGAAACATGCCCAACACAAAAGCCTCTGGTAGCACCACTAAATCGGCCGTCTGTGATTAAAGCAACTTTATCCCCCATTCCTTGACCATATATTGCTGCAGTTGTGGCTAGCATTTCACGCATTCCTGGCCCCCCCTTTGGACCCTCATATCGAATAACAAATACATCGCCTTCTTTATATTTCTCATTCTTTACACATTCAAACGCGTCTTCCTCACAATCAAAGCATTTGGCTTTTCCTTTAAATTTTAAATTTTCCATACCAGCAACTTTTACAATTGCACCCTCTGGAGCTAAATTACCCTTTAAACCTACGACGCCCCCGGTAGGCGTTAAAGGATTATCATATGGACGAATAACGTTTTGATCATTGTTAAACTTTACAGACTCTAAATTTTCAGCAATTGTTTTTCCTGTTACGGTCAAACAATCACCATGTATGAAACCGCCATCAAAAAGGGTTTTAATTATAATAGGAACACCGCCTGCTTCATAAACATCTTTAGCAACATATTGGCCTCCTGGTTTTAGATCTGCTAAATATGGGGTACGTTTGAATATCTCTACTACATCGTCGAGATTGAATTTTATACCGCATTCATGTGCAATTGCAGGTAGATGAAGTCCAGCATTTGTTGAGCCTCCAGTTGCAGCAACAATGGTCGCCGCATTTTCTAAAGACTTTCTTGTAACGATATCGCGAGGTCTTATTTTTTTTTCAATTAGACTCATTACCTGTTTTCCGCTTTCATAAGCGTATTTATCTCTTTCTTCATAAGGAGCTGGTGCCCCTGATGAGTAAGGAAGAGCTAAGCCAATAGCTTCTGAAACACAGGCCATTGTATTTGCTGTAAACTGGCCTCCGCAAGCACCTGCACTTGGACATGCAACGCATTCAAGTTCATGAAGTTCTTCCTCAGTTGCATTTCCAGAGGAATACTTTCCAACAGCCTCGAATACATCAACGACGGTAACGTCTTTCCCTTTATATTTGCCTGGAAGAATACTTCCCCCATACATAAAAACACTAGGTACATTCAATCTGCACATCGCCATCATTAGACCTGGTAGTGATTTATCGCATCCGGCAAGTCCTACGATTGCATCGTAACAATGCCCTCTGACTGTAAGCTCTGTAGAATCCGCTATTACTTCACGAGACACCAACGAGGATTTCATTCCTTGATGACCCATAGCAATACCATCGGTAACAGTTATTGTACAAAATTCTCTTGGAGTCCCCTCTGCCTCGGAAACTCCCTTTTTTACAGATTGTGCTTGTCGCATTAATGCAATGTTGCAAGGTGCAGCTTCATTCCAAGTTGAGACCACTCCTACAAAGGGTTTGTTTATATCGTCCTCATTCATACCCATTGCATAGTAATATGAACGATGAGGCGCTCTCTCGGGTCCTACTGATACATGTCGGCTAGGTAGTTTGTTTTTATTAAATTTCATATTTTTAGTTAAAACTTTGTATTGTAATTGTTAATTTTTCTTTGGTTCTTTGATATTCCTCTTCTCTATCTCTTTGCTCTTTTATTATTTCCTCAGGAGCATTACTTATAAAACTACTATTGCTCAATTTCATTTGAATTTTTCTTATTTCTAAATCTAGTTTTTCAATATTTTTTTGTAACCTCTTTTTTTCTTCTTCAAAATTGATAATACCCTTAAGAGACAAATATATCAAACCATCATTAAAAATGACTTGCACCATTCCTTCATCATTTATTTGGTCAACTTTCTCAAATGAATCTGCTCTGGTCATGGTCATTATGATGTCTTTGTTATTTTGAATTATTTCCTCTAAATAAGAGCTGATATTTAAAAAATTAATTTTTAATTTTGATTTTGCGGGAACATTTAATTCTGACCGTGTCGATCTTATAGAAGATATTAAATTTATTAGTAAGTTTACTTTTTTACTATCTAATTGACTCATGTTTATTTTCTCTGGCCACTTTGATTGACTTATTCTTGAAGTTTCTTTCTTTAGTAGGTTTGAAGCCTTATCCCACAAATGTTCTGTAAAGAAGGGCATAATTGGATGCAACATAATTAAGGTTTTTGAAAGCACTATTGAGGTTACGTGCTTAGTTTCCTGAATTATTATTTTATCATTTGATGAATAAATTACTTTTGTAAATTCTAAATACCAGTCACAAAATATACTCCAGACAAATTTATATAATTCATTTGCAGCTTCATTAAATTTATAACTCTTAATTGAGTCTTCAGTTTTTTGCCTACACTTTTCAAGTTCATTTAGTATCCATAAATTAAAAATATTTTGAGTGTTGTTAATATCAAAATCATCATAGATACAATTGTTCTTCTCACATAATTTAATTGCATTCCATATTTTGGTAATAAAATTTCTATAACCCTCTACCCTTTGCTTTGAAAGTTTAATATCTCTACCTTGAGCTGCCATTGAGCATAAAGTCATTCTTAGTGCGTCTGCTCCAAATTCATCCATCAGAATTAAAGGATCAATAACGTTTCCTTTTGATTTGGACATTTTTTGTCCATTTTCATCTCTAACTAAGGCATGAACATAGACCTCCTTAAACGGAGTTTGTTGAGTGAAATATAGTCCCATCATCATCATGCGAGCGACCCAAAAAAAAATAATATCGAATCCTGTAACCAAAGCAGAGGTTGGATAGAATTTATCCAATTCTGGGGTTTTTTCTGGCCAGCCTAACGTCGAAAATGGCCACAATGCTGAAGAAAACCATGTGTCTAATACATCTTCGTCTTGAGTTAATTTTACACTTTTTTTGTAATAATTTTTGGCTAACTTGTGTGCCTCATTTGAAGTTTCCGCAACAAATACTTTTCCATCAGGTCCATACCACGCTGGTATTTGATGGCCCCAAATTAACTGCCTGGAAATACACCATGGCTGAATATTGTTCATCCAATCAAAATATGTTTTTTCCCAATTCTGAGGAATAAATTTAGTTTCTTTTGATTTCACTTTTTCAATGGCCTCTATTGATAATTTTTTTGCATTTACAAACCATTGGTCTGTCAGCCAGGGCTCAATAATTTCACCTGATCTATCGCCATATGGTACGGTATGCGTATGTTTTTCAATTTTATTTAAAGCGCCAATTTTTTCTAATTCACTTATAATTTTTTCTCTTGCTTTGAAACGATCTAGTTTCTGATATTCATCAGGACAATTTTCATTAAGTTCAGCATTCTCATTAAAAATATTAATAACATCCAAGTTATGCCTAACGCCAAGTTCGTAATCATTAAAATCATGCGCAGGTGTAATTTTAACAGCGCCAGATCCCTGGTCCATCTTTGCATAATCATCTGCAACAATAATTACTTTTCTATTTATAATAGGCAAAACTGCATACTTTCCAATTAACTCTTTATACCTCTCATCTTCAGGATGTACTGCTACAGCTGTATCACCGAACATTGTTTCAGGTCGTGTCGTTGCAACAGTTATTGTTTTGTCATGGTTTTCAACTTTATAATCTATGTACCATAGTGATCCTTTAACTTCTTTTTGTATAACTTCTAAGTCAGAGATTGTTGTTTTTAATTTAGGGTCCCAATTGCTTAACCTTTTATCTTTGTATATGAGATTATCGTTATAAAGTTTCACAAATACAAATCTAACTGCCTTTGATAAGCCTTCGTCAAGAGTGAACCTTTCTCTTGACCAGTCGCACGAACATCCTAATCTTTTTAATTGATTGATAATTTGATTGCCCGATTGATCTTTCCATTCCCAAACATGACGAACAAACTCATCACGAGTTAAGTTTTTTTTATCTATATTCTTTTTCTTTAATTCTCTTTCAACGACCATTTCAGTTGCTATACCTGCGTGGTCTGTTCCTGGTTGCCAGAGCACACTTTTACCTTGCATGCGATAAAACCTTACTAAAATATCTTGAAGTGAATTATTTAGGGCATGACCCATATGCAGTGTTCCAGTTACATTTGGTGGAGGAATTACAATACTATAAGTACCTTTTGAGGAACCTGAGGCCTGAAAATCACCTTCTTTTTGCCATTTTTGATAAATTCTCTCTTCTTCGAGATTGGGCTGATAATATTTTTCCAACATTAGTTTTTTTTATTTTCTGTACTAATGGTGATAGTAGATGAGTTTATTTTTTCTCTAATAATTTTTGTTAGTTCTTCACTTATTATTTCATTTATTCTAGTTGAAGGAAAAGAACTGATTTCGTTCCTTACAACTTTTCTTATTTGTTCGTCATTAATATTATTATAAAAATTTTCATCATGTCTATGCTGGTCTTCCTTATGCTCTATGTTTGACGTATCGTTAATTGGATCTGAAAGCTCCAGAATATCTATTCTATCATTATCTGTTTGTTTTTTTTCATCAATTGGATTCGTAAGCTCGATAATATCTTTTGGAAGCTCCTGCTCTTGCTGTTGTGAGTTTTCTGACATCATGTTTCTAATGGCATCGAGTATATCATCAGTATTAGGATTTTTCTTATTCATTCTAAATTGCTATCTCAATATTTTGCTAGAAACTAAAGCTATTTTCTCTTTTAAATATATTTAATGCTGGAAGCAAACAATTAAATAATTTTTGATTATCAAAATTATTTTTATTTTTTTTAAATAATCTAGCTGTACAGACACCTTCTTCTTGCAAAATAGCTAGCAATCTTCCTCCCTCATCCAATTGATTTAATATATTTTCAGGAACTTCTTGTATCGCACCTTCAATAATTATTGCATTAAATGGCGACTGGTCGCTATATCCTTTACTTATTTCATTTTTTACAAATACAATATTATTTAAATTATTTATTTTTATAGCATTTTCTGCACTTAATAAAAATTCTTCATCCTCCTCTACAACAATCACAGTTTCTGCATGATGAGATAAAATAGCGCTTAGATATCCAGTTGAGGCCCCTAATATCAAAACATTTTCGTCAGTTTTTAAATCAATGCTTAAAGCTATTTTGGCTACAAGATCTGGCTTTAAAATAATTCTATCATTTTTTAATATTAAATTCTTTTCAATATATGACATGGATTTCATTTGCTCTGGCATAAAGTCGTTACGATCCAAAGAGTAAAAGGTTGATAATAACTGTTCATTCATTCCATTTATTGGCTTGATTTGACCATCAACCATATTTTTATTTAAATTTGTATTAGTCATTTTTTTTTCAATGAAATTTATATTATATCATTGCTATCTTTTCAAAATTATTCACATTTTCTGAATATTAATGGTATAAAAATCAAACATTTTGGCCACGTGGCGGAATGGTTACGCAGAGGACTGCAAATCCTTGTATACCGGTTCGATTCCGGTCGTGGCCTCCATTCTACTTAAGTTAAATGTTTTTTCAATGAGTCGATTATTTTCTCTGCTTGATCTTCTCTTATCCATGAGTGAAAACTTTTTATCATTGGAGGTGAAAAATTAGGTAGCAATTGATTAAGCTTACTTTTCATTGATCTGATTGATGTGCCTTTTTGATGTGAGGCTAGATATGCAATATATGATTGTGGATATTCTGGCTGCAATCTTACAAGCTTCTCTGAATAGTTTTGAGCATTTTTGAAGTCTTCATCAATAAAATTAAATCTCCAAAGCTCAAAATATGTTCTCCATTGCCCGTAGATATCCTCATACAATTCTAGTGCCTTGTTCATTTCCATGTAAGCTCTTTTTTTCTCATCAATTTGAAATAAAGATGACCCGAATAACCGTCGACCGTGAGCAAATTTTTTATTTAATTTTATTGAGTTGTACGAATGGTTAAGTGCAAGATCAAAGTTTCCACCATAATAATAAGATAATCCAAATGCAAATTGGCACAAAAAATTATTTTCATTTAGTGAAACTGAACTTCTTGCAAGATTTAAAAGTGTCTTTCTAACTTTGTTTGGATCTCTTACATTGAACATCCAAAGTTTATCAGCGTAAGACATGGCAATTTTTGAAATCGTAATCGCTAAGTCTTCTTTTGGTATCGAACTACTAAGTTTGTCATATGAGTTTTTTGATAACAAAAATCTGATTGTTCTTTTATCCTTTTGATTTTTTGACTTTCTTATAACTCCATTCTCTTCAAGATATTTTAATCTCCTCCAGAGGGTTCTTTCTGGGGATTGAGTAAAGTATTGAATGTCATAAAATGAAAGACCTTTATAAAAATTCACATAAAGTCTAAAAACTATTTCCAAATCTAATAAACTTGTAAGTGCGAGTGATTTAAGCACTTTAAATAAACCGCCGTATAAAAAGCTAAATACAGCCTCATCAAGTAAATTTACATTTTTAGATACTTGATCACTTCTTCCAAATCCAAATTCATAAATATTGTCTTTTTGTACTGTCATGAAGAATATTTATATCTTTCTTATTGAAGTAAAACTAGATATAAACTTTATCTTTTGTTATAAGAGATTACATAATCCCCGGTAGCTCAGTTGGTAGAGCAAGCGGCTGTTAACCGCTTTGTCACTGGTTCGAGTCCAGTCCGGGGAGCCATATTATAAAATTTGGCTTAGGAATGTTTTAGTTCGCTCACTCTCAGGGTTGTCAAAAAAATCTTTTGGATTTTTTGCTTCTACGATTTGTCCCTCATCCATGAAAATGATGCTATCAGCGACCTCTTTGGCAAATCCCATTTCGTGTGTAACAACAATCATTGTCATGCCGCCTTGAGCAAGGCCAACCATCACATCTAATACTTCCTTAATCATCTCAGGGTCAAGAGCTGAAGTGGGTTCATCAAAAAGCATAATTCTCGGCTCCATGCAAAGTGCTCTTGCTATTGCCGCTCTTTGCTGTTGGCCACCAGATAACTGAGCAGGATACTTGTGTGCCTGATCATCTATTTGAACTCGTTTTAAATATTCCATAGCTTTTTCTTTTGCTTCAGCTTTTGGTAGTTTGCGAACCCATATAGGGGCAAGCGAACAATTATCTAATATGGATAAATGTGGAAATAAATTAAATTGTTGGAATACCATTCCAACTTCCCCACGAATTCTCTCGATACTTCTACTGTCGTTAGTCAGCTCTGTGCCTTCTACTATAATATTTCCTCTTTGATGTTCCTCTAATCTATTAATGCATCTGATAAGTGTTGATTTACCAGATCCGGATGGACCACAAATAACAATCTTTTCCCCTTTGTTAATTTCAAGATTAATATCATTTAATACATGAAGTTCGCCGAACCATTTGTGAACATTTTTCATTTCTATCATTAATTCAGAGCTCATACTTATCTTCCCGTATCTAATTTCTTTTCAAGACGTTGACTATACCAACTCATAGCATAACAAAAAACCCAAAATACTGCAGCAGCAAAAACATAACCTTCATGTGAAAATCCTAACCAATCAGGGTTTGTCCCAACAAACTGAATAATACCAAGAAAATCAAATAAACCTATAACTAAAACCAGGGTTGTATCCTTAAATATTGCTATAAAGCTACCTATAATTGCTGGTATCACCATTTTGAGTGATTGAGGTAAAATTACTAATGCCATCATTCTCCAATAAGTTAACCCAACTGCTTGCGATGCTTCGTACTGTCCTTTTGGCATTGCCTGCAAGCCGCCTCGGACAACTTCTGCTAAATATGCAGCTGAAAAAAACATAACTCCAATCAATGCTCTAATTAATTTATCAAAGTTGACCCCCTCAGGCATGAACAGTGGGAACATATTTGAGGCCATAAATAATACTGTTATAAGCGGAACACCTCTCCAAATTTCAATAAAGATTGTACATAAAAGTGAAACTACCGGCAGCTTAGATCTTCTGCCTAGAGCAAGCATTACTCCAATTGGTAGAGATAATACAATTCCAACTCCCGCTATAACTAGTGTTAAAAATAAACCACCCCATAAACGAGTTTCAACCGCTTCAAGGCCAAGACCGCCTGACAACATAACCACGCAAATGATTGGGAAAACTATAAGCAGAAAAGCGCCTACCCACCCTTTATGCTTCAAATTAGGAATAAGAAGATATACACCTGATATAAATAGAATAAGATAGACAAAATTTATTCTCCATAATTCCTCGGTTGGGTATAGTCCATAAAATATAAGCTTGATATTTTGTTGTATAAATATCCAGCATGCTCCCTCGTTTGTGCAGTCATCTCGTGTTGAGCCAACAAAATTTGCATCTAAAAATATCCAGTTCACTAAAGGAGGGATTAAAATATAAAGAAAGTATAAGCCAAAAATTGTAAGCAAAGAATTATACCAATTAGAAAAGAGATTTTTTCTTAGCCATCCCATTACTCCTAACTCGATAACTGGAGGTCTGATCTCTTTGTTAGCAGCACTCATTTATCTTTCACCATCAACTTTCATAAATCTATTAAATAGATTCATAATTAAAGATGTGAATAGGCTTAAAAATAGATATACACCCATCACCATTCCAATAATTTCAATCGCTTGACCAGTTTGCATTAATGCCGTTCCAGCAAATACCAAAACAAGATCAGGATATGCAATAGCAGCTGCCAAGGAAGAGTTTTTAGTTAAGTTTAAATATTGATTAGTTAATGGCGGTACAATAACCCGCAAAGCCTGAGGAATTATAATTAGACGAAGTATTAGATTTTGTTTTAGACCAACAGATTTTGCAGCTTCTGTCTGACCTTTCGACACCGCCATGATACCACCTCGGACTACCTCTGCAATAAATGATGCTGTGTACATGGCTAACGCAAAAGTTAGAGCAACTAATTCAGGTATTAACTTTACGCCACCTTTAAAATTAAAACCTTTTAATTCCGGATACTCAAATGAAACTGGAAAACCAGTTACAGCTAAACTAATAAAGAATGTACCTAAAATTAATGCAGTTGATACATAGAAGGCAGGGAATCTCTCTCCAGTTCTATTTTGTCTACGTTTTGCCCAAATGAATATTCCAATTGAAATGATTATTGTTAGCCAAAGCAAATAAAATATTATTGAAGATCCTTCACCAAATACAGTATCAGGTATAAATAAACCTCTGTTGTTTAGAAAAAATGAATCGTAAAGCTCTAAACTTTGCTTGGGTTTTGGAAGTGCTCTTAAAACAGCAAAGTACCAAAAAAATATTTGAAGAAGCAATGGGATATTTCTAAGAATTTCAACATAAGCCTCTGCAATCTTTGCAATCAACCAATTAGATGACAGACGCATAATACCTACTGTAAATCCTATTATTGTTGCAAAAAGAATTCCTATTCCTGCAACCAGCAAGGTATTCAATAAACCTACAATGAATGAGTCAAAATAAGTTGATGTTGGAGAATACTCTATAAGAGTCATGCCTATATCAAATTGAGACTCAACTCCTAGAAAGTGAAAACCACTTGCTAAGCCCCGTTCCAGCATATTGCGAGCTGTGTTAGTAACAATGTAGTAAATACCAAGAGCTACTAACCCTAATGTAATAAGCTGATAGAAGACTCCTTGAACACTCCTATTAAACAAAAAGCTTCCAATTCTTGATTTATCCGTCTCCATAACAGCTAAAAACTATATATTGATTTGAACTATTTACACATAAAAAAAAGGGGGGCAAGTGGCCCCCCTTAAAGTGATCTTTGCTAGAAATTACTTTTACTGTTATCTAGCAGGAGGAGCATAAAGTACTCCACCATCTTTATAAGAAGCGTTTGGTGATCCTGCTCTTGCAAGGCCTACAGGAGTATTTTCTCCAACGTGTTTTTCGTAAACATCACCGTAGTTTCCTACCATAGTAACGATGTCGTATGACCAGCTCTCACCTAGGTTTAAGCCTGCGCCTGTTCCACCTTCTTTACCACATAGTCTTGCAACTACAGGGTTTGAAGTCATTGCGCATGTTGTCTGAGCATTAGATTGAGTTAAGCCGAATTCTTCAGCTTCAATCATCGCGTTTAGTGACCATCTAACAACATCAGCCCAGTCTCCGTCACCTTCTCTTACAACAGGACCTAAAGGTTCTTTAGAGATAGTTTCTGGAAGAACAACGTGAGCATCTGGATCAGCTAATTTAGTTCTTTGAGCAGCAAGACCTGATTTGTCAGTTGTGTATGTATCGCAACGACCTTCGTCATATGCATTTACAACTTCGTCAGCTTTTTCAAATACAACTGGCTCATAAGCCATGCCGTTCGCTCTGAAAAAGTCAGCCATATTCAGTTCAGTCGTTGTACCAAGGTTAGTACAAACACTTGCACCATCAAGTTCCATTGCACTTGAGATGCCAGAATCTTTTCTGACCATGAAACCTTGACCATCATAGAAGTTAACGCCAGCAAATTCTAAACCAATTTGCGCGTCACGTGACAATGTCCAAGTAGTGTTTCTTGATAGAACATCAATTTCACCAGCTTGAAGAGCTGTAAATCTTTCTTTTGCAGTAAGAGGTACATACTTCACTTTGTCTGGGTCTCCAAAAATGGCAGCAGAAACAGCACGACATACGTCTACATCAATACCACTCCAGTTTCCATTTTCGTCTGGGTTTGAAAAACCAGGAACTCCCTGACTTACACCACAGTTGAAAAATCCTTGAGATTTAACAGTATCTAAAGTTCCAGCAAATGCAGCCGGTACCATCAATACTGAACATACTAATCCAAGGAAAGTAATTCTCATTGTATTCATAAGTGATTAATCCTTTTTTTTTGATTTAATTAATTAAATTATGGAAAATATAATCACAGATTTAATTCGAAGAGAAACAAAAAAAATGAATCGGTAAAGGCAAATTGACACTACTATATGTGGTATCAAAATTTTATTGAACCACAATTGATCGTGCTGCAGTTATTCTTATATCTACTTCATCAATAGTATCTTGCACAAGTGACAAAGCGTAATCTAGTTCATCAGGACTCAACTCTGCAATGAGGTCATCAATTCCTTCTTTCCCCGCTCCGCATAATGAAGACTTATTACATTGAAGATACCATCTAACCGATTGAACAAGGTCTTTTTTTACTCCGTCTCCAAACTCATACATGTTTGCGACATTATATTGAGCTTCAGGCACACCTCTCTCTGCAGCAAATAAATAATACTTAAATGCTTTTTTATAATTTGGCCAAAATACCCAATGATTGTCATAATATTCTCCTATTGCGTATGCTGCTCTTGGGTCATTATCATTTTCGTATAGGTCTAAAAAAATCTCATAAGCTTTTTTATAATTTGACTCATTCTCATCAATACAAAAGTCATCAATCTTACATAAATTTATTGAAGAAGCATCATTATATAAAAGTCCTAAAATATACTTTGCATCTGTGTTTGACTCATAATTAATAATATCTTTTAAAACATTAATTGCTTCTTCTTTTTTTCCCGTTGCAAAGAGATCATAAACATTTTCAGCTTTTGAAAACATTGTTGAACTTAGTATTAGTGTAAATATGGTTATTATAAATAATTTATTCATTCTAATAGTGGCGCGCCCGAGAGGATTCGAACCTCTGACCCACAGCTTAGAAGGCTGTTGCTCTATCCAGCTGAGCTACGGGCGCTTACTTAAAGTTATCTGCGTAAGATTTATTTATAACTTTCCTCTCTCTGGTTTCAAGAACTTCGTAATCAATTCCATTTTTTTTTGCATAATTAACTGCTTCTTCTTTGGATGAGAACTTTAATTCAATTTGAGAAATAGTACTACTGCCACCATTCCAACCCATCATAGTGTCTTTCAATTGATTTTTTTTATCTGAAAATTTTAAAACCCACTTATTAAACTTTGATCTTCCAGACTGCATAGCAGTTTTAGCGGGTTTAAATATTTTAGCCTTCATATTCTCTATTCTGATCCATCGAGATTGAGCAGGCCTTTATAAAGTTCAGGTCTACGATCTCTAAAAACCCCCCAAACATTTCTTAATGTTTCAGCTTCTGACAAATTAATCTTTCCTATTAGCACTTCTTCTCTATCTCTACTTCCTTCTGCAATCTTATCGCCAGTGTGATTAGTTACAAAGGAACGGCCATAGAAATAGTTTTCAATATCAATTCCTTTTTCAGTTCCAATCCTATTTGAAGCAATAACTGGTATTTGATTTGATGCAGCGTGACCAATCATTGCTCTTTGCCACATGTCAGAGCTATCAAATCCATCATCTTCTGGCTCTCCACCAATAGCGGTTGGATAAAGTAATAATTCTGCACCATTTAAAACCATGGACCTTGCGGCTTCCGGAAACCACTGATCCCAACATATACCAACTCCAATCTTAGCGTATTTTGTATTCCATACTTTGAAACCCGTATCTCCAGGATTAAAATAAAATTTTTCCTGGTAGCCGGGTCCATCAGGAATGTGCGACTTTCTGTATTTTCCTAATACGCTCCCATCTGCATCTACAATTGCAACTGAATTATAATGAGCTCTATTTGCTTTTTCAAAAAAACTTACTGGCAAAACAACTTTCAGCTCTTTAGCTAATTCTGAAAATTTCTTTATTGTTGGATGGTTATCAAAGGGTTTTGATAATTCAAATAGTTCTTCTTTTTGGTCCATACAAAAATATTGCGACTCAAATAACTCTTGAATTAAAATTATTTGAGCACCTTTGGAAGCAGCCTGTCTTACAAGCTTCTCAGCATTGCTTACATTCTTATCGGTATCATTAGAGCAAGCCATTTGTGTTGCTGCTACTGTTACTTCTCTCACTATTTACTCCTTGGTTGCTGTTGTGTGATGCAGTGTACACCACCTCCTCCCAAAAGTATATGAGACCCATCAAGAGTAACTACTTTTCGATCAGGAAATGAACTTTTTACTTTATCTAAAGCATTTTGATCCGCCTTTACATCACCAAAAATCGGAAGAATTACAGCTGAATTTGCAATGTAGAAATTAATATATGAGCATGGCTCATCGTCATTTGGTATTATTCTTTTATAAGACATCTCTAACTCAATTACATCTAAGTCATTTCCATTTGCATCTTTTGAAGTTTTTAAAATTTCTAGATTTTCATTTAGTAAGTCATAATATGGATCTTGTTTGTCTTGACATGTCATAGCCATAACTCTTCCAGGTGAGACAAAACATGCAACATTATCTACATGACCATTTGTTCCTTCATCTGTTCCATGTTTCAACCAAATAATATTCTTAACTCCAAAAAAATTCTTAAGGTTTGCTTCAATTTCTAATTTGGAAAGATTAGGATTTCTATTCTCATGGAGTAGGCATTGCTCTGTAGTTATTAATGTTCCATTGCCGTCAACATCAATTGAGCCACCCTCGAGCACCATATTGTTTTTAAAATATTTGGCCCCAGTTTTTTCAATCATCATTTTTGCTACTTTATCGTCAAGCTCATAATTTTCTTGATAACCCCAACAATTAAAATCTGAATCCACCCCTGCTAATCCATGATTATCATCTAAAAGAAATATAGCACCTGAATCCCTTGACCATGCGTCATTAATAGGAAACTCGATAATATCTATTTTTTCACTTAATAGACTTTTTGCGCTAGCAGAGTCCTTTGGATGAACTATCATTTTAGTTTTTTTCAAATTTTGAGATAGCATTTGCAACGTTTGCCCATGCATTTCTTCCCTTTTGATAATCAAAATGTGACCAAGATGATGTTACATCTGTAGGAAATGTCTCTGTTGGCCATTGCATCCAGCAACACTCGTGAGGAAACCATTCAGCTGGCATTGTATAAGAATTTTCGATTGGCACGCTCATTAATAACCTCATTGGTCGGGGCGGCAAGATTCGAACTTGCGACCCTCTGGTCCCAAACCAGATGCGCTACCAGACTGCGCTACGCCCCGAAACGAGTGAGAATGTATCTAAAAACAGATAAATCTTCAATCTATTTAAGAAAATCTAATAGTATATTATTTACTTCTTCAGGCTTCTCCTGTTGTACCCAATGACCTGCATTTTTAATTATATGATTTGAGACAAGGTTTTCATGTAGGGCTGGATTTATCAAACTCCACTTAGCCACAGGATCGTGCTCGCCCACAATAAAACATGAAGGAGGTGATATTTTTTTCTCATGAGTATCTTTTGTAATTTCCCAATTTTTGTCAATGTTTCGATACCAGTTAATTGGTCCGCGCATTCCTCCATTTTCAAATTCTTTAAGATAAAAATCAAAATCCTCTTCTGACATAAAATCAGGAATTTTATTATGTTCACCAAGTGAATCTAAGAAAGTCATCTCATCTGTATACGGCTTAGGTTCAAAAGTTTGTGACTCTTCTCCATCGCTTGTGAGAGAACTATATACTGCAATCAAAGATTTTCTCATGTCTTGCTCTAATTCCTTTTCGACACGTCCCTCTTCTTGGAAATAAATCATATAAAAAAATACGTCTTTGAATAAAAATTTCATTGTTTCAATCGGCGGCATTTTTGAAACTACATATGGCACACTCATTCCACAAACTTTATTAACTCGGTCAGGATGATATAATGACGTATTCCAAGCAACTGGCGCTCCCCAGTCGTGTCCAATTAGAGAAAAATTATCTTCATTCATCTCATCTGCTATAGCAATAATATCTGAAGTGAGCTCCATAATATTGTAAGCATCGATTTCAGTTGGCTTTGAAGTTTTTCCGTAACCTCTCATATCTGGTACTGCTACTTTGAAACCGTTTTTAACTAAAGAAGTAATCTGATGTCTCCAAGAATACCATGACTCTGGCCACCCATGAGCCATTATTACTAATGGACCCTTTCCATCAATATATGTATTGATTTCGATATTCTTATTTTTAATAATTTTAAAATTTTTCTTATTAAACATTGTTAAGATGGATCCTTTTTTCCGTGATTTCTTAAAATTTTAAAAATCCCGTCTGATGTAAAAATAATCTTATCATCTATGAATAAGTTACACTTCATAAATAAAATTGATTTTGTTTCTCTCGTAATTTCTGCAAAACCATATACCCAGGATCCTTTTGGAGCGGGACCTACATAATTAGCGTTTAGTTTAGCAGTTAAGCACGGGAATGAGTCTTTTTTCCAAGCAGTATACCCCATAATTCCATCTGCAAATGCAATCAGTGTACCTCCATGCGCTATACCGGCTTTATTGCAATTAATTTCCTCAACCGTAAATCCTTTATAAAAAATTCCATCGAGTTCTAAATTATAAAGAAAACCATTATTTTTTGAGAACGGTCCAGGATCAGTATCCTTGGTATAGTTTTTTATATTTTTTAATATGTTAGTTTGCATTGCAAAAATATATTTGATTAATGATGAATGATAAATATATAATTGATTGAAGATTATGGGGAGCTATTGCTGAGAGGTTCCAAATAACGGAACGACCCAAAACCTGATCTAGATAATGCTAGCGGAGGAAATATGCAGAAAATATCAATTATTTTATTTTTTTTTATTTTTTTAAACAACTCATTTGCCCAAGAAAAATTGGTTGTTGGAACCTACGACTCTTTCTCAGCTGATTGGGGGCCAGGACCTATTATAGAAGAAAAGTTTGAAAAAATTTGCAATTGCGATCTTCAATTCATCTCAACCAGTCAAGCAGGTACTTTAAATAATGAAATTTTTCTGAATGGTAAGGATGTGATTCTTGGCGTAGAAATGCACGAATTTAATTATTCAATTGAAGATTGGCATGAGTATGATCATGGTTTCTTTTCGTTTATTTATGACAGTAGTAAACTAACTAACCCACCTAAAACTTTTGATGAATTGGTAAATCGTGAAGATCTTAAAATCGTTGTGCAAGATCCTCGTACAAGTCCAGTTGGCATTGGTTTGTTAAGGTGGATGAAATCAATATTTAAAGATGACTTCTCTAATAAGTTAAAACAATTAGATCAAAATATAATAACATACTCGCCAGGATGGTCTGAGGCTTATGGAATTTTTCTTGAAGGAAATGCAGACCTTGTTTTGAGTTATAGCACTTCACCATTTTATCACCAAGAATATGAAAATGAATACAAATACAAGTCACTTAATTTTACTGAGGGTCACTTAGCCACAAGGGAGATTGTTTATGTTCGAGAGGAGTCAATGAATCAAAAACTTGCAAAAAAATTTATAGATTTCATTATTGAGGATGAAATTCAAAAAATAATATCTTCAATGAACATTATGTATCCATCAGTTGAAAAAACTGAACTAGTTCCGGAAAAAATGAAAAATTTAATAAAACCAAAAGAGATTGATTATAAAGTATTTCTAGAGTCTGAACCATTAATTGAAACTTGGCTTGAGACTATTGCAGGCTAATATAAAAAATTTAATTCCAATAGGAGTTTTTTTTCTCGTTTTAGCGGCAGTTGTGTTGCCTGTATTTAGTTTAGTTTATTATTACAATTTTAGTTTCACACTTAATTTCTCAAATTATTATTTTACCATTATTTTTTTTACAATCTTTCAATCATTTGCCTCTGCCTTTTTTTCTATAGTAATAGGTACCGTATTTGCACTTTTATTAATAAGGCACAGGCATCATAAAACCATAAAACTTATCGTAAATTTTTTGTCAATTTTATTTGTATTACCAACAATATTATCAGTATTGGGTATCTTAACATTTTACGGACAATATTTTTCTATTTATGGAATAATTGGCATATTACTTGGTCATACAATTTTAAACACTCCATTAATAACAAGAATTATATTTCAAAGTCTAAATGATATCAGTTCAAATGAATATATGCTTGCAAAACAAATGTCTTTGGACAAGTTAGGAATTTTCTTTGCTATTGAATGGCCTATTATAAAAAAAAATATACCCAGTCTCTTTGTTATTGTCTTTTTTATATGCTTTGTAAGCTTTACCCCAGTTTTAATTCTGGGTGGAAGCCCAAAATATTCAACTTTAGAAGTAGCGATTTATTATTCTGTAATTTTTAATAATGATTTTGATGCAGCCCTAAATTTATTGCTAATACAATTATCAATATGTCTTTTCATATACGCTGCTTTCTTTAAAAATTTTAAAAGTTCAAATTTTATAATTGATGAACAAAGAAATTTTTATGAAAATAAAAAAAGAGGATTTTCTTTCTATTTTGAAATTATATTCATAATACTGATTTCTATTTTTATTTTTTCTCCGATATGCTTCATAATCTTAAATGGATTCAATAAAGAACTAATAAATATATTTTCATCATCATATTTATGGCATGCAATAAATAACACATTTGTGATTTGTTTTTTTTCAGGAACTATTTCAGTTTTTGTAGCTCTCAACTACCTTAATTTGATCTATCGCAAAAAATATTTTACAGAAATATTGATTTATTCACTTATTATATTTTCGCCAGTTGTAATGGCTGTTGGATATTATATTTTATTATTTAAAATCAGCATGTTTGATATACCGAATATTCTTATTGTAATCGTTCTAAACGCAATTTTTTCGCTGCCATTTACATATAACTTTCTAGCACCGTCTTACTTTAAAGTTACGCATGAGAATGAAGACATCTCAAAAAGTATCAACATGTATGGATTACAGAGATTTCTAATTATTGACTTTCCTAGACTAAAAGTACCAATAATTACCGCTTTCTCAGTATCTTCAATATTATCTGCAAGTGATCTCGTTATCATTTCCTTTTTTGGTACGAATAGCTTGTCAACTCTAACTCAAACAATATATAGACTTATGGGAAGTTATAGGATGGATGAAGCATATTCAGTTTCTCTAATATTGCTAATGTTTTGCATCTGTTACTTTGGAGCTTCATACGTATTTATGAAAGGTAAGTTATGGAACACTCATTAGATTTAACCTATCACTGGGCTGGTTTCTCAGCTTTAGTTGTCTTTGTCATCGCTTATGCATTTGTGATGGCAGAAGAATTCACTCATTTAAGAAAATCAAAACCGGTTGTACTTGCGGCTGGCTTAATATGGGGAATGATTGCAATTGCATATTCCAACACTCCTCATTACGAAATGGTTGAACATGAAATTAGACACAGCTTTCTAGAATATACAGAACTTGCTTTTTTTCTCTTAGTTGCAATGACATATATAAATGCTCTTGAAGAACGCAATGTGTTTAATTCTCTTAAGTCGTGGTTAATTAAAAATCAATTTAGTTACAGACAATTATTTTGGATTACAGGCGTATTAGCATTTTTCTTGTCTCCATTAGCTGATAATCTAACAACTGCTTTAGTGTTATGTGCGGTTGTAGTAGCTGTAGGTTCATCAAGTCCTAAGTTTGTTGGATTAGCCTGTGTGAATATTGTTGTTGCTGCAAATGCAGGTGGTGCATTCAGTCCTTTTGGCGATATTACAACTTTAATGGTATGGCAAGCTGGTCAATTAGACTTCTTACAATTCTTTGCTTTGGTTATTCCATCTGTTGTAAATTATATTATTCCTGCAAGCATAATGCACTTTTTTGTTTCAGATCATAAGCCCGATGTTGCAGAGACAAGCGTAACAATCAAATATGGCGGAAAGACAATTATTCTACTTGGTCTTTTAACAATTGTGACTGCTGTAAGTTTTCATAATTTTTTACATCTTCCTCCAGTGTTTGGAATGATGACTGGTCTGGCATACTTACAGCTCTACAGTTTTTATATTAAAATCAGTGTTAAAGACATTGAGGAGCAAAAATATGACTTCTTCGAGAATGTTGCTCGTGTTGAGTGGGATACATTATTATTTTTCTTTGGTGTAATTCTGTCTGTTGGAGGCCTGGGATTCATAGGCTATCTAGAATACGTATCAGAATTTATGTACACAGACTTGGGTGCAACTACTGCCAATGTCTTAGTTGGCATACTCTCAGCTATTGTAGATAATATTCCAGTGATGTTTGCAGTATTAACAATGGAACCTGCGATGCCAGACTCACAATGGCTGCTTGTTACTTTAACTGCTGGTGTTGGCGGCAGTATGTTGTCTATTGGATCAGCAGCAGGCGTTGCTTTAATGGGTCAGTCAAGAGGTATGTATACTTTCTTTGGTCATTTAAAATGGACACCAATTATTGCAATTGGATACTTTGCAAGTGTCTATGTTCATATATTGATAAATTTTTAATTCAGAATGAGAGTTTTTTTAACTATTTGCCTTATATTTCTCTTAAACACAGGATCCTCAATGTCAGAAAATGCATATAGTTATTCTTTTAAAGATATTAATGAAGAAGATGTGATTAACCTGTCAGACTACAAGGGTAAAACGCTTGTCGTTGTAAACACTGCAAGTTTATGCGGTTTTACTTATCAATACGATGGGCTACAAAAACTTTATGATGACTATAAAGATCAAGGTCTGGTTGTATTAGGTGTCCCATCAAATGATTTTGGAAATCAAGAGTCAGGTACAAATAGTGAAGTAAAAGAATTTTGTGAGAGTACTTTTAGTATAACGTTTCCACTTACAGAAAAAAATGTTGTCAAAGGTAAAGATGCACATCCATTTTTCAAATGGTCCAAAAAAGAATTAGGTTTTATCGGAGGAGTTCCTAGGTGGAATTTTCATAAAATTATAATAGGCAAAGATGGTAATGCAATTGCAGGCTATACGGCATTAACTCGTCCGTCCTCTAAAAAATTTATAAGTGAAATAGAAAAAGCTCTTCAGCTTTAATTATTTTAATTACTTATGAGCGATCTTTTTATTATTCTAGGAAATCAGCTTTTTGATCCAAAACATCTAAGTAAATATAAAAAGAATAAGATATTCATGTGTGAGGATCTTGGTCTGTGTTCTTATGAAAAACATCATAAGCTAAAAATTCTTCAGTTTCTCTCCTCTATGAGAAGTTACCGAGATTTATTAATAAAGAAAGGTTTTTCAGTTGACTATTATGACTGTCAAAACAATTTTGAAAAAAAAGTATGAAGATAAATTAGAAAAATCTATAAAAAAAACATAAAATAAATAAAGTAAGCCACTTTGAAATTGAAGACTCGCCATTCGAAAAACGTATTAAAAAATATATTATTCAAAAAAATCTTGAGCATAACGTAATACAAACACCTATGTTTCTTAATTCACGTGATGACTTTAAAAAATATCTGTCAAAACAAAAAAAAGCCTTTCATGGCAACTTATTATAAAGAAAGTAGATTAAAATTTGACTTACTAATTGAAAACGGAAAACCTGTCGGTGGCAAATGGAGCTTTGATAAAGATAATAGAAAAAAAACTCCCACAAGACCTAAAACTTCCGAAACAACCTAAATCAAGTGAAACCAAACACACAAAACATTTAAAAAACTTCATAGAAGAAAAATTTAAAAAACACCCTGGTAGTACAAATAACTTTTGGCTACCAACAACACATAAAGATGCTTCAGATTGGCTGGACGATTTCATTAAAAATAAACTGAATTTATTTGGAGACTACGAAGACGCAGTAAGTCAAAGAGATAATATCCTGTTTCATAGCGCATTAAGCCCGCTTATTAATATAGGATTGATTACACCCCAAGAAATAATTAATAGATTAAAAAAATATAAAGGAAAGATAAGTATAAATTCACTTGAGGGATACATTAGACAAGTTATTGGATGGCGAGAATTTATGAGAGGTATTTATCATAACTACTCGCCTAAAATGGAATCATCTAATTTTTTTAATCATAAAAGAAAACTCAAAAATGATTGGTATACTGCTGAAACAGGTATACCTCCTTTAGATCATTCAATTAAAAATGCTCTTAATTTTGGTTGGACGCATCATATTGAACGGCTAATGATACTGTCTAGTTTAATGAACTTGTGTGAAATACACCCAAAATATGTCTATAAATGGTTTATGGAAATGTTTGCTGACTCCTCTGAATGGGTGATGGTGCCAAATGTCTATGGGATGGGACTATTTAGTGATGGAGGCATCTTCGCAACCAAACCATATATTTGTGGTTCAAGCTATTATTTGAAAATGATGGACTTCAAAAAAGGAGAGTGGTGTGAGACTGTCGATGGTTTATATTGGAGATTTATAAATAAAAATAGAAAATTCTTCAGTAGCAACCCAAGACTAAATATGATGGTAAATGTATTTGATAAAATGAAACAGGATCGAAAGAAAAGAATACTACAGAAGGCAGAAATTTTTATCAGAGAGCATACAAGCTAAGCAAATTTATTTACTCAATCGCATTATCTATATTCATAAGTATAGGTCTTCCATCATGAGCTGTACTTAGGGGAATAATTTTTCCATCATACTGCGCGCACAAGGTTGGAGCACTTCTTTTCTGATTACCTAGATTGACCTCAAGATCAACTATAATTAGCTTTGCATCTTCAAATGTTTTTAAAATTTTCATATTGTCCTCCTAATAAAAATATACAAATACAATAAAGATAGATCCAAAAAGCTGTGAAATAAATAAAACTACTGAGAAAAAATGAAGCATTTTAAATTTTTTTTCAGCCTCAACGATACCACCTTTAAATTTATCTCTATAAATATTGATTCTAGGAGTTAGATAAATGAGATTGATTAAAAAGAAAGCAGCGGAAACCAACGATATAATCAGAAAATCAAATATACTAATGACAAAAAAAACAGCACACGAAAAAATAGTAATAATTAACCCATAAATGAACATTCTGGGGAAAATAACTCGTAATAACTTGCCTGCCTCATCTTCATTTAAAATTGAAAATACAGATGGGGTTACAACAGACATAAAAAAAATCATAAATCCAATAATTAAAGAATGTAGAAAAATTCCAAATTCCAACATTATAATCTTATTTAGTATTATCTTTTGAGAGTAGTTCCTTTGAGTCTGTATAAGTCTCTTTATGGTCTTTTTGATCAATAAGTGTTACAAATTCATGATTAACATCACGGTGACCCATCTCATCGTTTCTAACAGCAATAATAACATCTTTTAATTTTGCAAACTGTGATAAACCCCAATAATCAATTGCTATTTGTGGTGCTTTAACGTTTTCAATATTACCATTTTCAATTTCATCTAAATATTCTGTGTAACTTATAATTGCTTGCTCCTCAAAATATCCCACAATCCTATGGCAGGTACGAGGTGATACTAAATACATTACAAAATAAAGATTAAAAAATATTCCTTGCACTATGATCACTAAAAATCTCTCAAAAACTGATGGCTTTGCAATATTAATAAAAGTCATTAAATGCATTCTTTCGTTCTCAGCTTCATCTAAAAGTGTTTTGATCCAGCCTCTATC
This sequence comes from uncultured Pelagibacteraceae bacterium, assembly GCA_902598405.1. Classification (GTDB taxonomy): domain Bacteria; phylum Pseudomonadota; class Alphaproteobacteria; order Pelagibacterales; family AG-422-B15; genus CACNXQ01. The sequence continues at coordinate 31,307 of CACKBQ010000002.1, forward strand.
TTGCTCCATATTTCTAAGGCTTTTTAAGTGATTAAGCATGCCGGCGACCATTCCAGGGACAGCTGCTACAGTCTCTAATATAACCGCTCTGTGCCCGTAACGTTTTTTAAAGAAAAGATCAGCGAAAAGACGGAGGGCTTTTGTAAATAATAGAGCTATGCGGTCACTATTGTTTATCGGTTTATAGTGCTTAAACATTTCGTTCATACTAAATAGATAATATTTATTTATAGAAATTAAATACTATAAAACGGATGTTTTACTGTCATTTTGTCACAGATAAGACCATAAAAATGGCGGTCCCTACGGGATTCGAACCCGTGATCTTCTGGATGAAAACCAGATATCCTAACCGCTAGACGAAGGGACCTTATACCTTATTTATATATCTAATAATCGGTCTAAATCAATAATTGATTAACTATTTTGTGATGCGGAAATATCAATAATATGTATTTGAGGTATTTTTTTACCCCCCCACTCATTGATCTTTATTTTGCCGAATAAGCAAACTGATGAACCCTTATTTTTTATTAATTCTTCTCCAAGCTGTGTTTTTGCACTTCTAAAAGCCATCGCTTCAATAAATTTTCCTCCATCAGATTTAATAAGACATTTAAAATGCTCCTCACCTATTTGATCAACGGTCGCGAGTATCACATTTTTTAAAAATAAAAGATGGTTCAGGATTCTCTGATCCAAAAGGACCAATTTTTTTCAATTTCCCTATGAACATCTAAATTGATTGCTGATGTACTTAAAATGTCATCAGCAAATAAAATTTTATTATCATGAGTATTTATTACTTTATTGGTCAATTGTTTTTCAAAAAATTTTTCTAATTCTTCTATCTTTTCAGATTCTATTGTTAATCCAGCTGCCATTGAGTGTCCTCCACCTTTTTTAAGCAAATTACTTTGAACTGCAGAAATAACTAACTGACCAAGATCAATACCTTTTATTGAACGTCCAGAACCTTTAGCTTCGCCATTATTTATTGAGAAAACAATGCTAGGCTTATTAAATTTATCTTTAAGTCGACTTGCAATGATACCAATTACCCCCTCATGCCATCCTTCACCAGATACGATCAGTAGTTTATTTTTTAGTTTTTTATCATCAACTTGGGCGATAGCTTGATCTAAAACATAACTTTCTATAGTACGTCTCTCAGAATTAAATTTATCTAAATCGTTTGAGATACTATCGATTTTACTTTTTTCACTTTCAGTTAATAAGTCTGTGCCAAAGTTTGAAAAACCTAATCTTCCGCCAGCGTTAATTCTTGGACCAATCTTGAAACCAAGATCATGAACACTTACTTTTGATTTTATTTTTGATTTTTCAATCAATGAATTTAAACCTGGATTTAATCGTTTTTGTATTACTTCGATTCCCTTTGAAACTAGAATTCGATTTAATCCTTTTAGTGGAACAGCATCGCAAACAGTTCCTAAAGCAACAAGATCTAACAAAGCAATAAGGTTTGGTTCTTTTAAGTCATTTTTTTTAAACCAATCTTCACGTCTTAATTTCCGGTTAAGCCCGATAATGAACATATAAGTTACACCAACTGCAGAAAGATAGTTTAATCCTGAATTATCGTCCATTCTGTTTGGATTTATAATTGCTGTTGCTTTTGGTAGTTTTATTTCTGGAATGTGATGATCTAAGACAATTACATCCATACCTTGCTCTCTCGCATATTCAATCTCAGAAAAGGCCATTGTTCCGCAATCGACGGTAAAAATGATCTTTACATCTCTTTTTTTTAAAATTTGAAAAGGTTTGAATACTTGGACCATACCCCTCACTAAATCTATCGGGTATATGAAATTTTAGATTCACTGAAATTTGTTTAAAATAATTAATTAAAGTCGAAGTCGAGGTTGAGCCATCAACATCATAGTCACCAAATACTGCAATTCGTTCTTTATTAATTATTGCCTGATAAAGTCTCTCGCAGGCTTTTTCCATGTCTGCTAAAACGTATGGATCAGGTAAACTTTCTTTTAATGAGGGACTTATATACGTAATAATGTCATCTAAATTTACTTTTCTAATACTTAGTAATTTCGCAACTAGAGGGCTTACTTCGTAACTTTGCGAAATATATTCCGTATCTTTTTCACTATATTCTTTTAAAGACCATTTTTTATTTGTTAGAGAAAAAAAATCTTCGTCGAAAGAATCTTTTCTCATAGTTCAATCTTTTTTGTGATAAGTCTCGATATACTGAGATGCGGCTTCACCAGTTCTTAGAACTAGTGAATGGGTTATGTAGTGACTGCTGTCAGATCTTACTCCTCTAACCATAGTACCTTCTGTTACACCTGTAGCAGAAAAGATAATATCGCCGTGTGCAAGTTCATTAAGATTATATTTTTTTTTCTAGGTCTTTAATACCAATTTTTTCAGCTCTGTTTTTTTCATCGTCATTATTGATTACAAGTCTGGTTTGCATTTGACCACCAATGCATTGCAATGCTGCAGCAGCTAAAACTCCTTCAGGAGCTCCGCCGATGCCAAGGTAAATATCAACTGGATTATGTTCTTGTGTTGTCATAATTACTCCTGCTACATCGCCGTCAGGAATAAGAACAATTTTTGAGCCAATTGTTCTTAAAGACTCAATTATATCATCGTGTCTGGGTCTTTCTAATACACAAGCAGTAACTTCACTAATTTTAACTTTTTTTAGCTTCCGCGATACTTTTTATGTTATCTTCGACAGCTGCATCAAGATCTATTACATCTTTTGGAAGACTACTGCCAACTGCAATCTTATTCATGTAAGTGTCTGGCGCATAGAGCAACCCTCCTTTTTGAGCTGCAGCTACTACAGATAATGAATTTGGCATGCCCTTAGCTGTTATAGTGGTTCCTTCTAAAGGATCTAACGCAATATCAACTTCGTGGTTTTTTGCCAGTTCCTACTTCCTCGCCAATATAAAGCATTGGCGCTTCATCTCTCTCACCTTCACCAATAACAATTCTGCCATCAAAATCAATTGCGTTTAAAGCTGTTCTCATTGCGTCTACAGCAACTTGATCTGCTGCTTTTTCGTCACCAAGACCTATTAATTTAGACGATGCAATTGCAGCCTTTTCAGTTGCAGCTACAATTCCTGATGCATATTGAGTTGATATTACGGTCATAACGAATCTTCAATTCTGATAAATTTAACAGATGAGCTTACTTCTGGTAATCTTTTTATCTGCTTAATAGATGATAAAAGCGAAGATTCTTTAACAGTGTGAGTTATCAAAATAATTTCAGCAAAATTTGACCTTTTCGATGGCTTTTGAATTATACTTTCAATCGAAATTTTTTCTTTTGGATAGAGCTTTTGAAATTTTTGCCATTACCCCGGCTTTATCTTTAGCTGTGATTCTCAAATAATATGGGAATGACAAATTGTCAATTTTCTGGATTTTTAACTTCTTTTTCTTTTGCATTGATGCGCCCAACGGATAATTATAAGTACCTCTTATAATGTCCATGAGGTCTGACATAACAGAGGCGCCCGTTGGTCCAGCTCCAGCTCCAGGGCCTTCAAAAATATTTTTTCCAATTACTGAGTCATTTACAACAACAGCATTAATCTCGTTACTCACTTTTGCAATATCTGATTTTAATTTAACAAAACAAGGATGAACTCTTTGTTCGATCTTACTTAATTTTTTAGAAGCAACTGATAACAATTTTATTGAGTATCCTAATTCTTTTGCAAAAACAAAATCATATTTATCAATCTTAGTAATACCTTCTATAAAAGTAGCTTTAAAATTTACAGGAATGTCAAAAGCAATACTTGATAACAATGTGATCTTATGAGCTGCATCAATACCCTGAATATCAAATGTTGGATCTAACTCAGCAAAACCTTTTTTTTGAGCATCATTTAATACATTTTTAAAATCGCCTGCATTATTTTCCATCTTTGTTAAAATGTAGTTACAAGTGCCATTTAAAATACCATAAATTTTGTTTATTTTATTAAGTCGCAAATTTTCTCTTACAGCTTTTACAATGGGTATACCGCCAGCAATAGCTGCTTCATAATTGAGACAAACATTATTTTGTTCAGCAATTTTAGATAACTCATTTCCATGTACTGCAAGCAAAGCTTTATTGGCGGTAATTACATGTTTTCTATTTTGGAGTGCTTTTTTAACAACTTTATATGCTATTCCCTTTGAGCCGCCAATGAGCTCAATTAAAATATCTACATTGTCATTTGTTGCTAATGACATTGTATCATTTGTTAACGGTAGAGACTTAACTGATAAACTTCTTTTTTTTCTTAAGTTCTTAACAGCAATTTTAATTACATTTATATTTGCAGTTTTTTGAGAAGGTGTTTTAAAATTTTTTAATTGTTTGAGAAATCCCGATCCAACTGTTCCAAGTCCCGCGATTCCGACACCATAAGTTTTACTCATCGATTTCAACCTTTTCTGGTACGCTCTCCAAATCTGGTTTCTGAGCATTTACTTGATCATATAAAATTAATTCTGCAGCATTTGGGTTGATAAAAAACTCATAAAAAGAAAAATTTTTTACTGATGAGCAGGCATTGAAAGTAAATAAAAATAAAAATAAATAAAAAAAAATTATTATTTTTTTTCTCATTCTAGTCCTAACCTCTCATCATAATCATTCATAAGATTAAAATTTTGAACCGCTTGTCCAGCAGCACCTTTTACCAAATTGTCTAAAACACTAACAATACATAATTTATTTTCTTTATATCCCTTTTTTAATCCTATGACTAAGTTATTAGTGCCAACTACTTCCCTAGAGGAAGGAATTTCATTCATCGGTAGCAATTGTATAAAATACTCATCATTAAATCTTTTTTGTAATATATCGTAAATATCATTTTGAGATACCTCATTTGTGTCAATATATATGTTACTCAAAATACCTCTTTCAACAGGTAATATATTAGCCGCAAAGAAAACTTCAGTTTGAATACTTTTGATTTTACTTAGTTCTTGGTTTATTTCAGCTATGTGTTTGTGATCACCAATACCATAGGTTCTGATATTTTCATTTACTTCCTTAATTAACTCTTTTTTTCCCTTTGTTTTACCTGCACCTGAGTAACCTGATTTTGAGTCAATAACGATATCGTCGGTTTTAATTGCATTTTGTTTTATCAATTCAATTAGTGGGATTAAAATGCTAGTTGCATAGCAGCCAGGGTTTGCAATATGCTTACATTTTTTTATCTTATTTCTATTAAACTCTGTTAACCCATATTGGAATTCATCGTTTACCTCAAAGCTGCCGTGTTTAAAGCCATACCAGTTCTCATAATCATTTTTATCATCAAGTCTAAAATCAACTGAAAGGTCAATTATACTGACATCTGATTTCAATAGATCGCTTCTTTTGTGAAGATTTTCATTTGGCAAGCAATTAAATACATAATCAATGCCACTAAAATTTATGTCTTCATAGCTTTTGTATTTGAGTGGTGTTTTTACACCAACAGAGTCATGGATTTGAACTGTCTCACCTGCAGACTTGTTAGCAGATAAAGCAACAATCTTAACATGGGGGTGGTTGAGGCAAATTTTGATTATTTCTTGTCCTACAAAACCACTAGCACCTAATATAGCTACGTTTTTCATCATTAATTTTTAATTTTAAAATAGAAGTTTGAAAAAAATTATCTTTTTGAGAATTGGAAACGTCTACGCGCTTTACGTCTACCATATTTTTTTCTTTCAACAATTCGAGAGTCTCTAGTAAGTAAACCTTCAGTTTTAAGGATTGGTCTTAAGTTTGGATCTAGCAAAGTTAGAGCTTTTGAAATTCCATGTCTGACAGCACCAGCCTGACCAGACATTCCACCACCGCTAACAGTAACTGTTGTGTCAACATTCATTTTTTTGTTCGTAAGTTCAAGAGGCTGATTAACTAACATGTTTAAAACAGGTCTTAAAAAGTATTTGTTTACATCCTTACCGTTTATTACAATTTTTCCAGATCCATCTTTAATCCATACTCTTGCTACAGCATTCTTTCTTTTGCCTGTTGCATAAGATCTGCCTAGATTATCTAATACAGGTTTAACTAAATTTTCTTCAGTATTGTTATTAATAGTTTCGTTCATTTAAACTAGATCCTGTATGTTGTACGTTTTAGGGTTTTGAGCCTCGTGTGGATGCTTATCTCCTACATATACTTTCATATTAGATAGCTGCTTTCTTCCTAGTGGCCCTTTTGGAATCATTCTTTTAACAGCTAATCTGACAAGCCGATCTGGAAATTTTCCCTCTAATATCTTTCTAGCGTTGATGCTCTTAATTCCTCCAGGATATCCAGTGTGTCTATAATATGTTTTGTCATCAAGTTTTTTGCCCGTAAGCTTAATTTTTTCGGCATTAATTATAACTACATTATCTCCACAATCCACGTGTGGAGTGTATGTTGGCTTATGCTTACCTCTTAAAATATTTGAGACATTTGTAGCTAGTCTGCCCAAGACTATGTCTTTTGCATCGATCAATAACCAGTCTTTCTTAATGTCCTCTTTTCTTAGAGACGCAGTTTGCTTTAGTATCTTAGATGTAGTCATGTTGTAGTTATTAGAGAATACAGTAAAATATGTCAACAACATATATTTGTATAATAAATTCATATATTTAAATACTGGTATTATGATACTTTTTAAATTATTACGCTTTACATAACTCTTAGAGTGTTATTCAATATATTGTCGAGTTTAATGCAGCTTGCGGACTTATACAGCTAAGCCACCAGCCGCACATAATATCATGATGCGGTTTTTTTGTTTGCTGTGAAACTCGAGTAAATATAACTAGAGGAAAAAAAATGGCTAAAAACAAATTTAATCCAGCAGATTCTGTAAACCCCGAAACAATAGCGTTGCATGGAGGTGATTACAGAAGTGACCCTTCTACAACGTCAGTAGCTGTACCAATTTATCAAACAACATCATATCAATTTCATAACACTGAACATGCAGCAAATTTATTTGGAGCTAAAGATTTTGGTAATATTTATACTAGAATCATGAATCCAACTGTAGATGTTCTTGAAAAGAGAGTTGCAGCAATGGAGGGGGGCGTGGGAGCATTATGCGTAAGCTCTGGCCAATCAGCTTCTATGTTAAGTATACAAAACCTGGTTAAAGCAGGGGATAATATTGTAAGTTCAACTGATTTATATGGTGGTACTTGGAATTTATTTGCCAATACGATGAAAGATTTAGGAATAGAGGTCCGATTTGCTGACCCTACAGATCCTGAAAGTTTTAGAAAAATGACGGACGACAATACTCGCGCTTATTATGCTGAAACATTGCCTAATCCAAAGCTTAAAGTCTTTCCAATAAGAGAAGTTGCAGATATTGGTGACGAATACAATATACCGTTAATAGTTGACAATACTGCAGCACCAGTAATTTGCAAACCGATTGAACACGGCGCAACCATCGTTGTGCACTCACTTACAAAATTTATTGGTGGTCATGGCACAACAATTGGTGGAATAATTGTTGATAGTGGTAAGTTTGATTGGGCTAAAGACCCAAAAAGACAACCTATGTTAAATAATCCTGATCCAAGTTACCACGGAATGGTATGGACTGAGTTTGCAAAAGCAGTTGGGCCTATTGCTTACATTGTACGAGCTAGATTTGTAGGATTAAGAGACTTAGGGCCGGCTCTTCCACCTCAAAGTGCCTTTCAAATAATACAAGGCTTAGAAACAGTATCTTTACGAATGGAAAAACATTGCTCTAATGCAGCAAAAGTTGCTGAATATCTCTCTAACCACAATAAAGTATCAAGAGTAATATATGCCGGTCTCGATGAAGGCGAGGCTGGAGAAAGGGCGAATAAATACCTTAAAGGAGGTCATGGAGCTCTTTGTGGAATTGAACTTAAAGGGGGGAAAGCAAGTGGTGAAAAATTTATTAATAATTTAAATATGTTTTATCACGTTGCAAATATTGGTGACGCAAGAAGCTTGGCTATTCACCCTGCTTCGACTACACACTCTCAATTATCAGATGAAGACATGGAGTCAGCTGGAGTGAACCCTAGTTACGTTAGACTTTCAATTGGCATAGAGCATATTGATGATATAATTGAAGATCTTAAAAATGCTTTGGACGCGGCGTAACAAAAAAATTTAAAGCCTCTTTATAACACCTAAGTTTGAAGAGGCTTTTTACTATAGATCCACATTGAAATTGATATTAAAAACAAAATTATAGCATTTCCTTGATGAGCAAGCGCTAAATGCCATGGAATATTTTGAAAAGTCATTAAAATACCAAGCAAAATTTGTATTATAAAAGCTACATTGAATATTATTAATAGATAATTACTATTAATAGAATTATTTTTTTTATAACAAGCAAAATTAATGTAAATGACTAATAGTAAAACAATTAGTGCGAAAGTGCGGTGAATGAAAATAATATATTCACCTGTTTCAAAAAAATTAATTATTCCAGACAAATTATTATTCTCTATCATGGGGTATATGTTTCCATCATACATTGGCCATGTATTATATAATAAACCACTGTGAGTTCCGGATACAAAGGCTCCGTAAGAAATCTGAAAAAAAACTAATATTAACAATATCAAAAATAGATTTTTGTTCTCATAAAAACCATTGATATTTGCATGGTTCATAGATTTTAAATTAGTCTCAAAAAGCATTTGATATGTTACTCCCAGAATAATAAAAGCCATCGTTAAATGCATTGCTAAGCGATACTGACTAACATCAACCCTTCCAACCAACCCACTTTTAACCATATACCAACCAATAACAGCCTGAATAGCTAATAAGACTCCAACTGAAAATACCTTTATTTTGTGTTTTTTGGGAATTTGATTCATAAATAATAAGTAAATCATAGGAATTAAATATAATATTCCAATTAAACGTGCAAAAAATCGATGAAACCACTCCCAAAAATAAATTACTTTAAACTCATTTAAGCTCATTGAACTATTAACCAGCATAAACTCATCAATTTGTTTATATTTATTAAACTCCTCTTGCCATTGCATTTCGCTCATAGGATAAAATATGCCAGAAATTGGCAACCATTCTGTTATTGAAAGTCCAGAATCTGATATTCTTGTATAACCGCCAATTAGTATAATTACGCAAATAGACAATGTTAATAAAACCAGCCATATAGAAAATATATTGATTTTGTTATGCATAATTATTAAATATTTAATATGTTAAAGACAAAAAAATTACTTAGCATTGTCGTTTTCATTATTATGATGTTTATCTATTGTTTATTAGTTATGGTTTTTTTAACTAAAATCAACTTTAATAATTGGTTTATCGAATTTATAGTTTATTTCATTTTAGGTATATTTTGGGTATTTCCATCAATGTATATTTTAAAGCCTTTTAAAAAAAGATGATAAAAAGTAAAAATAACTCTCCGAAGATGAAGGAGATAAGAAAAAAAATAGATATCATAGACTCAAAAATACTTCCTTTAATGGCAAAAAGAGCTCAATTAGTAAATAGAGCACTTGAACTGAAAACTAAAAAATCCGAAATTGTGGATACCAAGAGAATAAATCAAATAAAAAAGAAGGTTATTGCTCAATCGAAAAAATTAGGTGCAAATCCCAAGTTAATTAGTGGCATTTGGATTGCAATGATTAAAAATTTCATTGATTTTGAAAAGAAAAATTTTAAGAAGTAATTACTTACTATGTGGTGGTAATTTTTTTTCTACAAACCATTCGTGTTTTTTTGTGGCAGGATTATACTTTTTCATCCTCAACTTATCTTTAGCTTTTAAGCCTGATGTTGGTTTTTTTGCATAATAATAAAACTTACTGTCAGTCTTTTCTTCTGGAACAAGTCTAACCTTAACTGTAGATTTTTTTGCCATCTTTAATTAATTATCAAGTTTTTTTCTTAAACTGATTAAGTCATTTAAAACATTCATAAGCTTAGTTCTTTTTGTCTCACTAATGGCATTGTTAGAAATTGCATTTTGCGTTAGTTCTGATTTATTATCTTTTTTGGTGACTGTAAACAATTTATTTTCATTTTCGACTTGAAGTAATTTTTTAGTTCCATTTTCCTTAATAACTTTTTGAACACCTCTGATTGTATAACCATCATTGTATAGAAGGGCCTTTATGCCCTTTAAAAGCATGACATCCTCTGGCCTATAATATCTTCGTCCACCACCTCTTTTAATAGGTTTAATTTGAACAAATTTTGTTTCCCAAAATCTGAGTACATGTTGAGGCAGTGAAAGATCCTTTGATACCTCGCTAATAGTTCTAAATGCTTCAGGCGATTTTGAGTTCATTTAAATAAAACCCTCATTATTTGGTTTATTTCTAGAATTTACCTTTGACTTTAATACATTGGAAGCTCTGAATGTAACAACGCTACGTGCAGTTATTGGAACTTCTTGTCCGGTTTTAGGATTTCTTCCTATTCTCTCTTTTTTCTTTCTTACTACAAAAGTGCCGAATGAGGAGATCTTAACATCATCTCCATGAATAAGACTTTTGAGTATTTCACCGAATACTGAGTCAACTAAAGTTGCTGATTCATTTCTTGAAAGACCAACATTTTTAAACACTGCTTCACTAAGCGTAGATCTGGTTGTAGTCTTATCCATAGGAAAAATTATATAAAATTAATTGCTTATAACAATATATTAATCATCTTTTTTAGTCCTTATAATGCAATTTTATTCTGCATTTCTGACAAATAATTCTTTATTTTCTCGTTTACATTATTATCAAGCAGGGAATATATGATATCTGTTGCGTATGATACACCTTTAAACTCAGATTGCCCATGACACTTGACAACGAGTGCATTTAATCCCATAAAAATACCACAATTATGAACCCTTGGATCAAGTCTTTCCTTTACTGACCTGAGAGATATTGAGGACAGTAAGTATCCTAACTTTGAAATTAATGAACTACTATAAGCATTATTTAGGTGGCTTTGAAAAAGTTTGGCGGTTCCTTCTGCCGTTTTTAATGCAATATTTCCTGTGAAACCATCCGTAACAACAACATTAGTCTTGCCAAGAGAAATGTCATTTCCTTCTATATATCCATAGTAATTAATAATATTTAATTTATCTAGCTCTCTGAGACGGTCAGAGGCATTTTTTAATTCTTCATTTCCCTTTATTTCTTCAGTACCGATATTTAATATACCTACAGAGGGTTTTTTAATTTTTAATAATACAGCAGCTAAACTAGAGCCAAGTATTGCATTATCAACAATATATCTTGCACTTAATTTTGTATTTGCTCCTAGATCTAATACAATGGATTCTCCTTTCATATTAGGCCATATTGTAGCTATTGCTGGACGTTTTATTTCCAGCATAGTTTTGATATTTAACAGCGAGAGAGACATTAATGCTCCAGTATTACCAAACGATAAAATGGCATCAGAATTTTTTTCAGCGGTAGATTTTATTGCTAAAAACATACTTGATAAAGTTTTTGATTTTATTACTTCAGAGGGCTTATCCATCATTGAAATAGTCTCTGAACAGTCAAAAATTTCTACAGCAGACCTTAACTTTTTAAAGTTATTAAGCTTTTTAATTAACAAATTTTTTTTACCAAATAAATAAAACTTATAGTTGATATTTCTTTGCAAAGATTGTTCTAATCCTTTTAAAATTTCTTGGTCTTTGGTTTCGCTTCCCAACATATCAACAGCTAATTTATAAACTTTTTTCAAACTATTAATTAAATTTTGTAAATTTATAATTACAATCAATATTTTCAGACTCAGATTTTTTCTTAAAATTATGAATATTTTGAGTCATATAATTTGCAAATATACATGCGAATTCTTTTTCATTCGCATTTCCCTTATAGATATTATTTAAGATTGTCTCCTCTAGCAATGATTTATCACCCTCATTTTCCACAAACTCCATACTTTTGCTATATTGTGATAATCTGCCATAAAATGCCCTCACAAAAACTTTCATCTTCTTATTTACCGCAATATCACCAAAGCCCATTTCTCTCAGATTGTTTTCAAAGTCATTGAACATGTAATCAAATAAATTCTGAGGTATTGCTGACTTATCTATTTTTTTACTTTTATAAAAATAGAAAACCATAAATGCATGAAAAATAATCAAATCAAATCTAGTTTCAAAACTATCATCTAAACCATACTCAATATAGAAAAACTTTGATCTCGATATTTCAACAATATTTTGATAGATTCTTTCAACTAAATAATCTTTATTTTTAAATAGCATAGAAATGTATAAATATATTAGCTTATTATTATTGTTATTTACCTTATATAGCTGCACTCCGATAAATAAGCAACATGGCTATTTAATTGATGATTTACTTATTTCGTCTGAAAAAATGTCAGATTTTGAGGTTAATAATACAACTAAAGATCAAATTTACAATGCCATGGGGTCACCCTCAATAGAGATCGTTGATGTTGAGCATGTTTGGATATACTTACTCTCCTTAAAAGAAAAAAAAATATTTGAAGAAGATATCTTATTATTTCAAAATATATTTAGATTTGAGTTTAACGAGAATGGAATATTGGTTGAGAGATCAATCCTTACTGCTGATGATTTTAAAAAAATCGCATTTTCTACAGATAAAACAAAAGTGAGAAGGGATGCTTACGGCATAACCGATCAACTCTATGACGCGTTTACAAGAGGCCAATAATAAGTTTATAGTGCCGCTAATAATAATAATGCAACGATGTTTGTAATTTTAATCATCGGATTAACAGCTGGTCCCGCTGTATCTTTATAAGGGTCTCCAACGGTATCTCCCGTCACAGCGGCTTTATGAGCTTCAGACCCTTTTCCTCCAAAATTTCCATCTTCTACATATTTCTTTGCATTATCCCATGCTCCACCACCAGCTGTCATAGAAATTGCAACAAATATTCCTGTAACAATAACTCCAAGTAACATTGCACCAACAGCAGAAACTGCTGCATTTTGGTCGGCTACAATCGAGACAATTAAAAAAAGAACTATTGGTGATAATACTGGTAACATTGACGGAATTATCATTTCTTTTATTGCTGAACGAGTTAACATGTCAACGGATCGAGAATAATCAGGTTTAGTCTCTCCAGTCATAATTCCAGGATTATCGGCAAATTGTTTTCTGACCTCTTCAACAACAGCTCCACCTGCTCGACCTACAGCCATCATGCCCATTGATGCAAATAAGTAAGGTAATAGGCCTCCAATTAATAGACCAACGACCACGTATGGATTTTCAAGGCTAAAGTTCGGTGTTAGACTTTCTATTAACTTAAGATCCTCAACGTATGCAGCAAATAAAACTAGAGCGCCTAATCCAGCAGAACCGATCGCATACCCTTTTGTAACTGCTTTGGTTGTATTTCCAACAGCATCTAAAGCATCAGTCGTTTTCCTGACATTTTCATCAAGATTTGACATTTCCGCTATTCCACCTGCATTATCAGTCACAGGACCATATGCATCCAGTGCGACAACCATTCCTGCAAGAGCAAGCATGGCAGTTACTGCGATCGCAATTCCAAACAATCCAGCTAGCTGAAAAGTCATTACTATTCCAATAACGATAACTAAAGCCGGAAGTGCTGTTGCCTCCATAGAAACTGCAAGGCCTTGTATAACGTTTGTTCCATGCCCAGTCGTAGAAGCTTTAGCGACACTTTGAACTGGCCTGTAGTTTGTTCCAGTGTAATATTCAGTTATCCAAATAAGAAGTCCAGTAATAACAATTCCAATTATTGAACAAATATAGAGTGATGTTCCAGAAAAAGTGGTATCTCCAAATGTAAATTCTTTAGACATATCACCCAATATAATTTGGGTCACAGGGTAAATAAATATGAGAGAGAGAATTGCAGAGGCAATAAACCCTTTATAAAGTGCCCCCATTATGCTTTGAGAAGATCCTAATCTAACAAAAAAAGTGCCAATTATTGATGCAACTAAACAGCTTCCGCCTATTGCCATAGGATAAATAGTCATCATGTGAGCAATTTCACCAGAAAAAAATATTGTAGCTAGAACCATCGTCGCTACAATTGTTACGGCATAAGTCTCAAATAAATCAGCCGCCATGCCAGCGCAGTCTCCCACATTATCCCCAACATTGTCAGCTATAACTGCAGGATTTCTAGGGTCATCTTCAGGAATACCCGCTTCAACTTTACCAACTAAATCAGCTCCAACATCTGCTCCCTTTGTAAAAATTCCACCACCAAGCCTTGCAAATATTGAAATTAATGAAGCGCCAAATCCTAGAGCAACAAGCGCATGCTTGAGTGTCTCTTCTGACACAGAGTAAGAATCTAATATGGCATAGTATACTGATATAGATAATAAAGCCAAACCAGCAACAAGCATACCAGTAACAGCACCTGCTTTGAAAGCAACGTTTAGGCCTTTACCTAAACTCTCACTGGCCGCCTGAGCTGTTCTAACATTAGCTCTAACAGAAATTATCATTCCAATATAGCCAGCTGCACCTGATAATATTGCGCCAATTAAATAGCCTCCAACAACCCAAAAATCTCTAAAAAATAAATATAAAAGAACACAGATAACTGCACCTACAATAGCAATAGTTGTATATTGTCTATTTAGATAAGCTTGAGCACCGATTTGAATTGCTGATGAAATTTCTTGCATTTTTTCACTACCAGGATTTGATTTTAAAACTGAATTTCCAGCCCAAAAACCATAAATAATTGATAGTATTCCTGAGAAAATAATTAGGTTTAATATACTCATATCTTATGTCCTTAATTGTTTATTGCTGGTGGAGAAAATGCCAAAAATTACATAAATATGCAACTTTTATTTTATTCTAATTTTATCTAAGATTATCAAGTACTCCATTTAGAAGTGTAGCCTCTTTATTGCCAAAAAAATGATTCGATATCAATAAATACTCTGAAATAACAATTTTCTTTGAAATTTCTTTTTTTACTTCAATCTCATAAATTGCACATCTAAAGATAGATAATAATAATTTATCAAATGATTGGGCTTTACTTTTAACCTTAAGTGAACTTTTTAAGATCAAATCTATTTTTTTCAGATTAAAATAAACACCCTTTAAAATTTCTTTAGTAAGTAAAAGTTTGGAATTATTTATTTTTTTTTTAAAATCGCTATTTTCAACAATGTGTAAAAGCAATTCATCAAAAGAATCATCCATGCTTCTTTTATTAATAGTAAACTCATAAAGAGCCTGAACAGCTAAAAGCCTTTGATATGATTTTATATCAGACATCAATTTTTAATTTTTTAAAACTGATATAGCTGCTAAAACTGCTTCTTTTGCTCTATTGAGTTTTTTTGAAGATCGCTCAGTTGCTTGCTTAATGCTTGAACATGTAAGAACAGTGTTGGAAACCGGAACTCTATTTTTAACAGATATTGAAAGCAGTGAATTTGTAATAGCACCTGCAATAAACTCATAATGATCTGTCTTACCTTTAATAATACAGCCCACTGCAATAACTGCATCGTATTTTTTTCTTTTTAGAAGTATCGCAATTTGAACAGGGATTTCAAGTGATCCGTTTACCCTAAATACATCGTAATTAAACTTTAGTCTTTTCAACTCAGTAATTGCTCCGTTCAGTAAACCTTCTGTAATTTTGGGATAAAAAGTCGAGGCTACTATTAAGAATTTATATTTTTTAGTCATTTAAAGTATTTAAAAATTTAGTCTCAATAATTTCTATATCAAAAGCATCTAAACCAATAAATTTCCATTCAGTATTCGTAAGAAGTATCATTTTTTTAACTCCAATTTCTGATAAGATTTGCGCTCCCATGCCATAAATTCTAAGTTCGTCGCTAGTAGTTTGTATTTGATTGCCTGGATTTGATTGGTTTGTTATTAAATTATTAATTATGTATTTACCAGTATCTCTAATTAAAATAATGACTCCTCTATTTTCCTTTTCAATAATCTTTATTGCTTTGTGTAATGAGGCATCATCACTTCCGTAATTACCAAATAAATTATCAAAGTAATCTGTAACATGTACTCTGACCATAATCGGATTTCCATCGCTTACATCTCCTTTTGTTAGTACAATTTGCTCCGTACCATCATAGAGTGACTGATATATTTTGATATTAAATTTACCACCTGAGTCTAAATTTATTTCTGAGTCATAAGATTTTTTAATAAACTTATCTTTATTTCTTCTATGAGAAATTAAATCCACTATCCTTCCTATTTTGATGCTATGTTTTTTTGAAAATTCAATAAGGTCAGGGATTCTTGCCATGGTGCCATCATCATTCATTATTTCGCAAATAACTCCTGCTGGCGTATACCCACTAAGTCTAGCTAAATCAACTGATGCTTCAGTGTGACCAGCTCTCATTAATACACCCCCGTCTCTCGCAACTAATGGAAATACATGTCCAGGGCTCATAATGTCTTTTTTTGATTTATTTTGATCAATTGCGGTTTGGATTGTTACAGCTCGGTCTTGCGCAGAAATACCCGTTGTAACACCCTCTTTTGCCTCTATGGATATTGTAAATGCAGTAGTGTCGCGTGAATCATTATTTTGTGACATCAAAGGTAAATCAAGTTCCTTTACTCTATCCTCTGTTAGCGATAAACAAATCAAACCCCTGCCATGAGTTGCCATAAAGTTTATTGCTTTATCGTCAACTTTCGCCGCAGGAATGATCAAATCGCCCTCATTTTCACGGTCTTCATCATCAACCATAATTACCATTTTACCAAGTTTTTGGTCTTCAATTATTTCTTCAATAGACGATATAAATTCATTATTCATAAGCAATATAGGTCAACGATTTTGCGTAACATATCTTGCAAGCATATCTACTTCAAGATTTATTCTATCGCCTACTTTTAATTTATTAAGATTAGTTTTTTTCCATGTGTAAGGAATTATATTAAGATAAATTTCGCCTTTTTTAAAATTATTGATAGTAAGAGAAATACCATTTATGGCAACAGACCCTTTTTTTGCAATAAACCTACTTAGTTTTTTAGAAATTTTGAATTTTAACTCATAGGATCCACCAATTTTCATTGATGATACTAGTGAAGCAGTATCATCTACATGTCCAAAAACAAAATGCCCACTAATTTCATCTCCAACTCTAAGAGATTTCTCAATATTTACTAAATCGCCTATCTTTATTTGATTAAAGTTTGTACAATTTACTGTCTCATTTGAAACATCAAAGCTAAGTCTTGTTATTTTAGATAATTTTTTTTTAGATGTAACAGTTAAACATACTCCATTACAGCAAACTGAGCTTCCTTTTTTTACATCTTTAAAGTTAAGATCAGTATCAAGTACAAGCAGATAGTCTTTTAGTTTTTTATACTCTTTTACAGTTCCTATATTTTCTATTATTCCCGAAAACATGGATTATTTTTTCCTGTAAATAGATAATTGGTCATTATCAATTGATTTAACACTAATTAACTTAAATTTTTTTAAATTTTCAATATTATCAACATCTAAATTTGAAATAGCGTTAATACCTTTATTTCCCATTATTTTACTCGCCCTAAACCAAGCTATTTCGTCAATTAGATTTTCATTCAATAGAGAAGCTGATAATTTTGAGCCTCCTTCAACCAACACTCTCATATACCCTAAATCAGATATTTTTCTAATAACATTATTGATATCTAACACTTTGTTTACTTCTTTAATTTTTATATACTTTATATTCTTTGAATTTAAAATTTTTTTCTTAATTTTATCAGAATAGAAAATATATATTTTACGGTTTTTATTGCTAAATATTTTTAAATTATGCTTTAAATCTAGTCTTCTATCTAAAACAAATATATCAGGAGATCTTTCGTTTAATCCTTCAAGCCTACAATCTAATATGGGGTTATCTTTTCTTATTGTACCAGTTCCTACAATTAAACATTCGTTTAACGATCTTAATTTATGACCAAACATTCGTGAAGTTGAATTTGTGATCCATTTACTTTCGTATAAATTTGTCGCAATCTTACCATCAGCTGTAGATGCAATTTTAAGTGTTATAAATGGCTTAAGATCTTTTATTGAATTAAAAAAGATATTATTTAATTCTTCTACTTTATTTCCGAAATTTTTAATAATAACTTTAATACCAGCTAATCTTAACTTTTTTACTGAATTATTATTAACTAGAGGATTTTTATCAACCTGAGAGATGATCACTTTTGCAAATTTGAGTTCTATAATTTTATCAACACAAGGAGGGGTTTTGCCTTCATGCGAACATGGTTCTAGAGTGCAATACAATTGAGCACCTTTAATATCTTTTTTATTTTTTATTTGGTTTATTGCATGAATTTCTGCGTGGGGTACACCTTTAGGCTGTGTCCAACCTCTTGACAAAATTATACCGTTGTTAACAATTACTGCTCCAACTGGAGGATTTGGATACGTTGTACCAATAGCCCTAAGAGCCATTCTTTCAGCGATTCTAAAGTAATTTTTTTCACTCAAATGCTAACCTAATCTTCAGTCGAAGAAATTACACCTAAGAACTCTTCAAAATCTTTTGCCTCACGAAAATTTTTATAGACTGATGCAAAACGAACATATGCAACAGAGTCAATGCTTTGCAAACCTTCCATAACAATTTCACCTATCACATCTGATGAAACTTCTGTTTCACCAAGACTCTCAACTCTTCTAACTATACCACTTATCATTCTATCAACTCTTTCATTCTCAACCGGTCTTTTTCTTAGAGCTATTTGCACTGATCTTTCTAGTTTATCACGATCAAATGGGACTTTCTTTCCTGATTTTTTAAGAACAGTCAGTTCCCTCAGTTGTATGCGTTCAAATGTTGTAAAGCGTGCACCACATGCAGAGCAAAACCTTCTTCTTCTTATAGCAGAGTTGTCCTCTGTAGCTCGAGAGTCCTTGACTTGGGTATCATTATTTCCACAAAATGGACACTTCATATTGTCACCTAATTATAAATTGGAAATTGATTACAGAGATTTATCACTTTCTCTTTTACTATTTTTTCAACTTTACTATTATCATTTGGGTTTTGTTTTAATCCTGATAACGTTTCAAGAATTAAATTTCCAACAGTTTCAAATTCCTTTTCTTTAAAACCTCTTGTTGTAGCAGCAGGAGTCCCCAATCTGATTCCAGAAGTTATTTTTGGGGGTTTAGGGTCTTTTGGTATTCCGTTTTTATTACATGTAATGTGAGCTTCCTCAAGACTTGTTGAAGCTGCATCGCCTGTCAGGTCCATTGGAGTTAAATCAACTAATATTAGATGCGTGTCTGTACCTCCAGAAACAATTTTGAGACCACCATCTACTAGTGTTTGACTAAGAGTTTGAGCATTTTTAATAACTTGTTTTATATATTCTTTAAATTCTGGTTTTAGAGCTTCGCCAAAGGCAACAGCTTTACCTGCTATTACATGCATTAGAGGTCCACCTTGATACCCTGGGAATACAGCTGAATTAAATTTTTTGCCTAAGTCTTTATTGTTAGAAAGTATCATGCCACCTCTAGCGCCTCTTATAGTTTTGTGAGTTGTCGAAGTAACAACATCTGCAAATTCTATAGGATTAGGATACTCTTCAGCTGCAACTAGTCCTGAAAAGTGAGCCATATCTACATGCAGATATGCTCCTACCAAGTCACAAATTTCACGAAATTTTTTGAAGTCTATAATTCTCGAGTAAGCACTTCCTCCTGCAATTATTATTTTAGGTTTGTGTTCTTTTGCGAGCGACTCAACTTCATCATAATTTATCAACCCTTCATCATCCAATCCATACTGAACTGCATTAAACCATTTTCCTGACATGGATGGTGCTGACCCATGAGTTAAATGTCCACCAGCATCCAAGCTCATACCTAAAATTGTATCTCCTGGTTTTATTAGAGCTAACATAACCGCGCCATTGGCCTGCGCTCCTGAATGAGGCTGCACATTAGCATATTCGCATTTATAGAGTTTTTTTAGTCTCTGAATTGCAAGGTCCTCAGCAATATCAACAAATTCACAGCCTCCATAATAACGGGCAGCCGTATACCCTTCTGCATATTTATTAGTTAATACAGATCCTTGAGCTTCTAATACGGCTTTTGAAACTATATTTTCTGATGCAATTAACTCAATTTGATTTTGTTGTCTTGAAAGTTCTTTGTTTATTGCTTCATGAATTTCGTTATCGATTTCTTGAAGTGGAGATGAAAAAAAAGTCATATAATTATCCTATTTTATTTATTCTAACAGCGTGTCGGCTGCCTTCAAAGTCCGTATTTAAGAATGTTTCAACTAAACTTAAGGCTGTAGCTTCATCTATAACACGGGCGCCTAAAGTCAAAATATTTGCATCATTATGCTCCCTAGCTAATTTTGTAACCTCACTGCTATAGCAAAGAGCAGCTCTAATCCCAGGTTTTTTATTTGCTGCCATTGCCATCCCTTGGCCAGTTCCACAAACTAATACACCCTTATGGGCTTTTTCATTTAAAATATCATTTGTAACTCTTGAAGCGTAGTCAGGATAATCTACTGGATCTTTTTTATCTGGTCCTCTATCAATAACATCAACTCCACAATCTAAAAGGCGTTTAATTATTTGATCTTTTAGATCAAAACCTGCGTGGTCTGAAGCAATAGATACTGTAGTTTGTTCACTCATATAGGATATTATTAAACTAATTATACTAAATCTTGTATATAAAAAAATACAATAATTAATTCCAAAGAGACTTTTTTTGTAAGACTTTTTTTAAAGTTGTCGGTTTATCTGTCATTATACCGTCAACATTTATATTTATTAGATCTATCATCTGGTTTTCATCATTAATTGTCCAGACATGTATTTTTTTTCCAAGACTATGAACATGCTCGACTAGATCACTAGTAACAATTCTAAAGCCCATATATGTCATAGGTATTTGAAGACATGGAATGCTATTATCATAGATAGAAAAAAATCTATTAAGAAAAAATAATATGGTCTCACTCTTAGTCATGGATGAACATAGATTATCTTTAAACTCATTTCTCAAAATATCTATCTTAGTATTACTAAATGAACCAATACATATCCTGTCAATATTTTTCATACATTTTAATTTATCTTTCAATAAGTATGCGGACTCTAAACTTTTGGGTTCAATATTAAAATTTATCTCAGGCCAAGAAGATAAGGCCTCGTCAAGTAATGGAATTGTATGTGTCTCAAATATTTTTATATTTTTTAACTCTTCATAATTTAAATTTTCTATTTTTACATCAAGGCCAAGAATTCTTTTTAAATCTGGATCATGAAATATTATTAACTTATTATCTTTTGTATGCCTCACATCTGTTTCGATGTGCCGATATCCTAAATTAATTGAATTATTGAATGCATCTAAAGTATTTTCACAAAAATCATAGGAACCGCCACGATGTGCGAATGGAATAAAATTATAATTGTCTAAAAATTTAAAAGACATATATATACTAAATTATGTTAATTAATTTTATAACTATATTAGGCTTCAATTTTATCGTCATCACTATTTTGTGGATATCATCCCTTAAAACTAGAAGGGCAGATTTTATTGATATTTACTGGGGTCCTAGTTTCTTTTTTTCATTTCTATTGGTTCTGATAATAAATAATTCATTTTCTGTTACTGATATAATATGCTTATTTCTAATAGCAATATGGGGTTTTAGACTTGGTATCTATCTTTTAATTAGAAATGTTAATAAGACTGAGGATATTAGATATGTTAAAATTAGAGAAGCTAGAGGAGATATTGGTCTTTATTTAACAGCTTACTTAATCCAAATAATTTTAATTCCAATTATATCATTGCCCCTGATCAGCATTTTAGACACTAGTATTGATCTAAGTTTTGTCCATTGGGTAGGTATATTGATGGCACTTTCAGGAATTCTTATTGAAACGATAGCTGATATACAATTATCCAAATTTAAATTAGATCGAAATAATATTAATAAAGTTATGGATAAAGGGCTTTGGTATTATTCAAGACACCCTAATTATTTCGGGGATAGTCTATTTTGGTGGGGTATTACAATTTACTGTTTTGTATTATCTAACAATTTATTAATTTATATTGCTCCAATAATAATGACTTACTTATTACTTAGGGTTTCTGGTGTGACTATGTTAGAAAATAGATTATCAAAAAAGAAGGATGGTTATACTGAATATATAAACTCTACTAGCTCTTTTATAATATTGCCAAAGAAAAAATCTAAATGAGTGTATCAGAACTTAAGTATCCAAAAAATAGGTTGCGACGAACTCGTCAAGCTAAATGGATTAGAAACCTTACTCAAGAAAGTATGCTTAGTTCAAACGATTTAGTATGGCCAGTTTTTGTATGTGAAGGAAACAATATCAAAGATGAAATTCAATCAATGCCTAATGTTTATAGATATTCAATAGACAATTTAAATGAAGTCTATGATATTGCTAGTGAGCATAAAATAAATCTTATAGCTGTATTTCCATTCACGCCTCAGGAGCTAAAAACAAAATATGGAGATGAAGCGCTAAATCCAGATAATTTAGTTTGTAGGTCTCTTGAAAAGCTTAAGAGTCATAAGTCTGACTTTGGTATTATGTGCGATGTTGCATTAGATCCATATACAGATCATGGTCATGATGGATTATTAAGCGATGAAGGTAAAATTCTAAACGACGAAACTAATGGTGTTTTAGTTAAACAATCTATCCTACTTGCTGAACATGGTGCAGATATAATTGCCCCTTCAGATATGATGGATGGTAGGATTGGCATGATTAGAAACGAGTTAGAAAAAAATAAATTTGTGGATACTCTCATTTTGTCTTATGCAGCAAAATATTCATCAAACATGTATGCGCCATTTAGAGATGCTGTTGGCTCATCCATGAATTTAAAGACAGATAAAAAAACTTACCAGATGAATATATTGAATTCTGATGAAGCAATCAGGGAGGCATCAATGGACATAGCTGAAGGAGCCGATATGGTAATGGTAAAGCCTGGAATTAGCTATTTGGATATCATATACAGAATTAAGAATGAACTTAAGTATCCCACATTTGCCTACCAGGTTTCAGGTGAGTACTCACTCATTAAATTCGGATCACAACAAGGTATTATTAACGAAGAAACTATAGTTATAGAACAATTGTCTTCATTTAAAAGAGCAGGAGCAGATGCAATAATTACTTATTATGCTCCTGAAGTTTCAAAATTTTTAAAACTAATTGATTAAACGTTTTATTAAACTTGATGTATCAAGTTTATTTCCGCCTAAATCTTGAATATCGCTATAGAATTTATCGACAATTTTAGTCACCTCTAAATTAATGCCATGCGTATCTGCTTCTGCAAATGCAATTGAAAGATCTTTTCTCATTAAATCAACTGCAAAACCAAAGTCGAATTCTCCCGCTACCATTGATTTAAAACGATTATCCATTTGCCATGATTGTGCTGCGCCTGATGAAATTACTTCCAATACATCGTCAGGGTTTAAATCGGTCTGCTTCATAAAATAAATAGACTCTGATAAGCCCTGAACTAGTCCTGCAATACAAATTTGATTAATTATTTTCGTTAGCTGACCAGATCCTGAAGTGCCCATATATTTTATTTTTTTTCCATATGATCCTAATATTTCAATACTTCTTTCATATGCCTTCTCTGAACCTCCAATCATTATACTTAATTGGCCTTTTTCCGCTCCTGCTTGTCCACCTGAAATTGGGGCATCAAGAAAACTTACACCTAAATTTTCTAAGTTTTTTTCTACTTCTCTTACAATTCTTGGTGATACAGTTGAATGATCAATGAATATTGACTTTTCTTTAAGAGAGTTTAGGCACCCTTTATCTATTGAGGTTATTTCTTTTAAATCTTCATCGTTGCCTACACATGAAATAATAAAATCATATTTTTGATTAGTTTCTGATAATTTATCAATAACTTTCCCTTTATAATTTTTGATCCAGTTATCACATTTACTTTTTGTACGATTATAAATGGAAACATCATGTTTTTTTGATAGGTAGCCAGCCATTGGAGAGCCCATTTTCCCAATCCCTATAAAAAGAATGTTATACATTGAAAATATCCATCATTCTTTGCATAGAGCTTATAGTTACAAGCAAAGGCATCCTTAATAATCTTCCTCCAGGAAAATTTTTGTGTTTAATCTTTTCAAACGCCTCGAGCTCCTTTGTTTTTTCACTTACCATATTTTCTGCTAAAATCTTTCCAGCTATTCCAGTTAATGCAACTCCATGTCCTGAGAAGCCTTGGGCATAATAAATTTTATCATTCACCATCCCGATGTCAGGCACTCTATTCATTGTTAGCGCTATTAATCCACCCCAGATATAGTCAATTTTTAATTCACTTAAATTTGGATACACTTTATTTAATTGCCTCTTGGTTCTTTTTTTTAATCCCTCTACAATCTTTAGTGAATAGCCTACTGCACCACCAAATATCATTCTCTTGCTGTCAGATAATCTATAATAATTTAAATCAAAATTTGTATCACTAACGCAATAATCGTTTGGCAGTATTTCTCTCTGTAAATTTTGACTTAATGGCTCAGTACAGACAATATAAGTAGCACATGGCATTATTCTATTTTCAATACCTAAATTTAGACCTTTTATATAGGCGTTGCAACATACTGCTATTTTTTTAGCTTTTACCATCCCTCTATCTGTAAGAACCTCAACCGCATGACTTGTTTGATTAATCTTAGTAACCACAGATCTTTCATAGAGTTTTACATTTAATTTTTCTGCCGCTTTTACCAAACCCAATGCATATTTAATTGGATGTAAATGCCCCGCCCCTTTATCAAGGACACCCCCGTAGTAAAGTGATGAACCAATTTCTTTATCGATACTATTTTTGTCAAGGAGTTCTAAATTATTATAGTTGTATGTTTTTATTTTATACTCTCTATTTTCTTCATACTCTCTAAGTTTGGCCGCGCTAGTAGCGGCACTAATTCCCCCATTTTTTTTATCACATTCAATGCCAAATTCCCTTATTCTGTCATCAATTAAATCTACAGAAGCTTGAGATATATCCCAGATTTGCCTTGCAAGTTTAATTCCATATTTCTTCTCAATTACGTCTATACCCCATGATACGTCATTCCAGATTTGGCCTCCATTTCTGCCCGAAGCGCCCCATCCAAATAAATTTTGCTCAATTACAATTACCTTTAGTCCTTTTTTTACAGCCTCAATAGCTGTTGATAGTCCTGAAAAGCCTCCGCCGACTACACAGATGTCACACTCATGATTATCAATTAGTTGATCATAAGGTTTCTTAAGGGCCTCTATATTTTGTACATAGTAACTGTCTGGATAGTTTTCCATATAAAACTAAGATAGATATTAAATTTTGGAATGTAAACTTTTAGGTTCAATTTTACCAGAATGAGTTCTTTTACCCAGCCATTTTTTTATTTCATTGGCCGCCAAAAGAGTTTTACCATTATTCTCATTTAAAATACCTTCCTTAGAGTCAAAGCAAATACCGCTCAAAGTTTTTCCACTTTTGAATTTCTGTAATGTCACCCCTCTTCCTTTTTGCATTAAAGGTATTTCTGAATGATCAAAAATTAGGAGTTTTACCGCTTTCTTTTCACCGCTAAAAACAGCTATTAAGTCTCCTTTTTTTTGAAAACAGGAGATGGCTTTTTCATTACCTTTTAAATTCATAACCCTTTTCCCCGATTTAGTAGACGCCATTAAATCTGAGGTATTTACAAAAAATCCCTTGCCTGCACTACTGGTAATTAGATATTCCTTCTCTTGCTCATAAGTAGTTGCAAATAAAATTTCTTCATTATCATTTTTATCTATCAATAGACTGACAGGATCGCCAAAACCTCTTCCTGCAGATATTTTGTTACAATTAATTGTATAGAATTTACCTAACGTAGAAAAAAGCAGAAGTTTACTATTATTTTTTAATTTTATAATAAATTTCTCAGCATCTCCTTCTTTATACTTCACGTTTGTATAATCATCCTGATGTCCTTTTATGGTTTTTATCCATCCATTTTTTGAGAGTATCACTGTTACGGGATCTTTACTTTCAAATTCTTCAGTCGAGTAGTCAATTTCTTTATATTCTGTATTAACAACAGTTTTTCTATTTGCAGCATTTTCATCTTTTGAAAATATTTCTAAACTTTTTGTGAATTCTAAATTTAATTCCTTTATTTGCTCTTTTTTTGATTTTAGTAGTTTGTTTAATTCTTTCTTGTATGTATTCAAATCTTCATTTTCTTTTTTAATTTCTTTTTCTTCTAATTTTTTTAATTGCCTTAGCCTCATTGCTAATATTGCTTCGGCTTGCCTCTTATTTATTTTAAATACGCTAGTCAACTTTTTCTCAGGATCTGCTTCAGTTCTAATAATTTTAATTACTTTGTTTAAATTTTTATAAACTATTAAAAAACCTTTGAGTATTTCAAGCCTATTCTCAGTTTGAATTAATCGATACTTTGTTCTTCTTTTTAAAACATTAAACCGATGGTCAATAAATGATTTTAAGCTATCTTTAAGTGAAAATAATTTTGGCTCGAGTTTGTGATTGATTGCATTAAAATTGATGGCGTATCTAATTTCTAAATCTGAATTCTTACATAAGTCCTCAAAAATTACTTCAGCTTTAAAACTTCTATTTTTTGGAATGAGAACTATTCTGATGTCTTCTGCAGACTCATCTTGAATTGCCTCTAGGTAATTTGCTTTCTTATTATCAATAAGATCAGATATTTTTTCTATAATTCTGGCTTTATTTACTTGATAGGGAATTTCATAGACGACAATTTGATATTGACCTCTTCCAAGGTCTTCTTTTTTCCATCTTGCCCGAAGCCTAATTGTTCCCTTTCCTTTGAAATAGGCATCTTTCAATGCATCATCACTATTAATGATTTCTCCTCCTGTTGGAAAATCTGGTCCTGGAATAAGCTTTAGTAATTGTGAGTTAGTATAATTTGGATTTTTTAATAATTTTGATAAAGCCTTAAACAATTCATTGATGTTATGGGGAGGAATATTTGTGGCCATTCCAACTGCAATTCCTGAACTTCCATTAGCTAGCAAATTTGGAAACGCTGATGGAAGAACTATTGGCTCGTGATCGATGCCATCATATGTATTAATATAATCAATGGTATCCTCTGATATATCTTTTAGCATTAGCTCTGCTAACGCTGTCAATCTTGCCTCTGTATATCTCATTGCAGCTGCATTATCTCCATCAATGTTGCCAAAATTTCCTTGACCATCAACTAACGGATACCTTGTTGAAAAATTCTGAGCCAATCTCACGAGTGCTTCATAAACAGACTGATCTCCGTGTGGGTGAAATTTACCAATTACATCGCCAACTATTCTTGCTGATTTCTTAAAACCAGAACTTGAGTTTAACCTTAATTGAAACATTGCAAACAATAGTCTTCTATGAACCGGCTTTAGCCCATCACGAATATCTGGTAGCGCTCGATGAGTAATTGTTGAAAGTGCGTATGCTAGATACTTTTCTTCTAACGCATCAGTGAAGTTAATGTTTTTAATTTTCATTTTATAATCGAAATTTTTAAATGATTCCTGCTTTTTGGGAAATTAAGATTATTTGGCTCATAAAATCTCTTACGAAAAAAATGCTCTGTCAGACTAAGTGCATTCTCTAAATCCTCATTATTATATTCAGACGACCTGTTGATTAAAAAGTTGGGTAGTTTAAATAGTTTATCTTTATAAGATCCTGCTCCTTCTATGGTTACAGCCCTTCCACTACTTGGCGAAACAAACTTTAAATTTTCTTTCTCAGATGTTACTGCGCATTCAGTTAAATCTAGGCCGTAACCGATATCTGACAGTAAATCAATTTCCCAAAAAATATAACTTTTGATCCAATCTTCTTTATTTTTACATATATCTTTTATTAGACTTAGTGACTTTTCATACATAAGCGTATTTTGCTGTTTCTCTGCCATAGTAGATATAATTATTGAACAAATAGAATTTATGCCATGTAAATTTAATTTACGATTCAGTATATAAGATGACCACAATTTAATAGGTTCAACAGTATAATTACCCAAGTGACTTTCTAAACGTCCAGACCAATTTAACATTACTTCATTACCTGGCTCTATTACTGCACGTAAGTTTTTTGAATGTATTCCTCTAATTAATCCCTTATGTCTTCCATGGTCTTCTGTAAACGCTTCTAAAATATAGGATGACTCATTATATTTTTTAAATCCTAATACAAATCCTGTTCCAGACCACCTCATATTTTCTTTTCTTTAACCAGCTTTACAAATAAAAATAGGTGAATCTTTTTGTTTTCAAATCTTGCAATTTCTTTTCTTGAAGCTTGACCAATTTCTTTCAACATTGAACCTTTCTTTCCAACAAGTATATTCTTATGTGATTGTCTTTTAACTACAATCGATTGGTATATTTTGATTTGACTTGCAACCTTATTAATCTTTTCAGTTACGACATCACACTGATAAGGTATCTCTCTATGTATCTTATCTAGTATTTTTTCTCGTGTTACTTCTGAGTAAAATAGCTTCTTCTTAATCTGTATATTACTAGAAGGCTTACTTTTTATTGAAGTTTTAATTGTAAATTTCTTTGAAAATTTTATGAGATTTGCAACTCCTTCACCTGTGAGACTTGAGATTGGAAATATTTCATTAAATATTTTTTCTTTTGAATAAAATTTAATTGCGCTAAGTACTTTATCTTTCTTAACTTTGTCTATTTTATTTAGTATTAGAAATACATGCTGTTTTTCAATTTTATTTTCTAGAGAGTTAATAATTTTTTTATATTCATTACTAATTCTTAACGAAATATCTACGACAACATAAATTAAATCTGATGTCTCAATTTCCGCAAAGGGAGATGAAATGATATTATTATTAATTTTTTTTCTACTCGAAAAAAAGCCTGGAGTATCTTGGATAATAAATTCGTTTTCAGAGAATTTCTTATAGACCTTTTGATTAAATGTAGTTGACTGTTTTTTCCTTGAAACAAGTGATACCCGCTGTCCCATTATTTTATTAACAAGAGATGACTTTCCAGAATTTGTTGGTCCAATTAATACAATGCTTCCACTCTTCATTTAATAGAATTTATCTTATTTTTCTCTATGAAAGCAAGTGCAGCATTTTTTTCTGATTCTTTTATTGATGAAGAAGTTCCTATTGCTTTTTTATAATTCATAAATTCAACTTGAATTTTAAATTTAGGATTATGGTCAGGACCAGTTTTACTGATTGTTTTATACTTAGGAAGGGTTTTATATTTTTTTAGAGTCCACTCTTGTAGCTTTGATTTTGCATCAATAATATCTTCAGCAATATTATCAAACTTCGTTTTCCATAATGCTAATATAACTTTTCTTACTTGAGTAAAACTAGAGTCTAAATATATTGCTCCCAACAATGCTTCACATGCATCAGATAGAATACTTTTTTTATTGTTACCGCGTGATGATTTTTCAGTTTGTCCTAAAAGAATAAAATCTCCAAGGGATATTTTTTTTGCTATTTCATGGCAGGCATTTCTGTCTACCAGACTACTTAACATTTTGTCTAGAGAACCCTCTTGTTTACCTGGTTTATCTATTAAAAGTTTTTCTGAAATTACTAATCCTAACACCCTATCACCGAGAAATTCTAAATTTTCATTACTTTCTAATTTTTTGAAACTCTTATGTGTGACTGCCCTTTTTAATAGGGTTTTGTCTTTAAATTTGTAGGAAATTTTTTTTTCTAAAATTGATAAATTTTTTGCCATTAACTTATTAGCTTAAGCAACCTTTTGAATTGTATATCAAAAGGCCACTTCCAAATTTCATAAAATTTTGAACCACCTTCAGTTGAAAAAAATATAATTTGTGCCTTGCCTACTAATCTATCAAAATTTACAGAGCCCCAAAATCGGCTATCATTTGAATTATCTCTATTATCACCTAGGAAAAAGTAACTGTCGTTAGGAACAATTATTTCATTAGTATTATCGCCAGGGGATCCGTCTATATAGTTATAAATTTCATATGATTTTCCATTTGGTAAAGTTTCGATGAGAACTCTTGCTTTTACTACGCGTCCATTTTTTAAAATTTTCGTATCCTCTCTTAATTCTTTATATTTAGCGCTTTCACCATTAATGATTAATTTACCATCTGTAACTTTAATTATGTCACCCGGCATACCTACTAATCTTTTAATATAGTCCAAATTAGTATGAGGCGGTTTAAATATTATAACATCTCCTCTTTCTGGATTTGTTGATAAAACTCGATCTGATATTGGCCCAAGACTAAACGGAAATGAATGTTTACTGTAGCCATAATCGTACTTTGAAGCAAATAACCGATCACCAATAAGTAAGTTTGGCTCCATCGAGGAAGAGGGAATAAAAAATGGTTGGAATAAGAAAGTTCTGATCAATAAAGCTATTAACAATGCATAAATTAATGTTAACAAATTTGATTTAAACCATGATTTACTAAGAAATTTATCGGTCATTTAATTAATTAATTGTTACAATTGCTTGAGCGTAAGGAAACTCATCAGTAATTGTTAAACTTATGTCTGGCTCCTTATCTTTCGCAATTTTTTTGAGTTGAAGTTGAGAATTTCCATGAAAAGTAATCGTAGGTTTTCCTGAAGGTAGATTGGTAACTTCTAAATCTCTCCAAAATACTCCTTTTCTAAATCCTGTACCAAGAGCCTTTGCCGCAGCTTCCTTGGCTGCAAACCTTTTAGCATAACAAGCTGCACTTTCTTTTCTTCTTTCACATTTTTTTATCTCATTTTCTGTAAAAATTCTTTTTTTAAATCTATCTCCAAACTTTGAAAGCGTTTTTTCTATTCTGCGAATATCAATTAAATCTGATCCTAGGCCTATCACTGAATTTCTCTTCCTTTTTTAATCAGTTCTCTAAATTTACTTATTGATTTTTCTAGTCCAAGAAAAACTGACTCAGAAATGATAAAATGTCCAATGTTAAACTCTTTAACTTCCTTTATCTTAGATAGTTCCCCTACAGAATCGAATGTTATTCCGTGACCAAAATGTAATTCAAGTCCAATGCTATTACTAAAATCTGCTGCTTCTCTAATTCGTTCAAGTTCTGATGAAGCATCTTCATTATAGTTTATTTTACGGCAAAATTCTCCCGTATGAAGCTCTACAATGTCAGCGCCAATCTCTTTGGCCATTTTGATTTGGTCTATTGATGCGTCTATGAACAAAGAGACCCTTATGTTATTTTTTTTTATCTTTTCAATTTTTGGTACGAGAATATTATGATTACTTCTTACATCTATTCCGCCTTCAGTGGTTATTTCTTCTCTTTTTTCTGGAACAATACAACATGCATTCGGACCTGCATTCACCGCAATGTTAACCATTTCATCGGTTGGTGCCATTTCAAAATTTAATGGAATGGAAATGTTCTCAATAATTTCATTAATATCATCGTCTCTTATATGACGCCTATCTTCTCTTAGATGCGTAGTTATGCCATCTGCTCCATATTCTTGGCACAAAAGAGCAGCTCTTAATGGGCTTGGATAGTTTTCTCCTCTGGCATTTCTAAGAGTTGCTACGTGATCAATATTTATACCAAGACGAGGTAGGGTCATTTATATTACTCTACTACCAGGTTTTGTTGCAGGTATTTTTTTAAGATCGTCTGGGAGGTTGTTGGGATCATAAATTGGAATATCTAGTTTTAGGACTGATATTACATTGTGATCTTTAAATAATTTATGATTTGAACGATCAACGATTGCTGCGATGCCTAATAAATTAACATTTAGGGGTTTTAGTTTTTCTAAACATTCATTTGATGATTTCCCTGTCGTAATTACATCCTCGACGAATAAGACGTTTGCATTTTCCTTAATATTAAAGCCTCTCCTCAATTCAAATTTGTTATCGACTCTCTCATAGAATATAAATTTAGATCCTAAAGATCTTGCAAGCTCATAACCTACGAGAAGACCTCCTAAAGCAGGTGAAATCACATAATCAATCTCGTCATCAATATTTTCTTGCACCCTGTGCTTTAACTCTTCGCAGACCATCTCTCCATTTTGAGGGTCTTCAAATAACTTTGAACACTGGCAGTAAATTTTGGATCTTTTTCCCGATGAAAGTATAAAATGTCCATTCTGAATAGCTTCTACTTTTTCAAAAAAATCTTTTATTTCTTTTTCAGTCTTCATAAATTTATCAAAAGCCTACTTACAGAACTTACAATATCCACCTCTGAGAGGGTATCTATAATCTTATCCAGATGATCAAGATTATGAACGTCAATAATAAAAATCATATCAAAATAATCATCGCCTTTTTCAGATATGTTAAGGTTAGTTATATTGCCACCTGCACTTCCAACAATGGTTGCTAATTTACCTAAAGATCCAGGTTCATTTTTAACTGAGACTTTTATTCTTGACGAAAAATACTGCTTTGGATCTACATCTTTCCATGAGGCAGTGATCCAATCTTCTTTTTTTGTTTCTTTATCTAGCTCCTTACATAAACTGGAGTGAATGATTACACCTGAATCTTCTGATGTAAGTCCCAAAATATTTTCATTGGGTAAAGGGAAACAGCATTCTGCATAATGAATTGCAATTCCAGGTTGAAAGTTACTTATCTCTAAAGGCATCTTATCGTTTGTGTCTCTTCTTCTGTATCGAGAAAAAAATGATAAAGTTGAACGAGGCTTAAGCTTTGATAATTGATGTGGCTTTATGCTTCCTTTACCAATTGCAACAAGAAACTCCTCAGGACTTTTCCTATTGAAACTTTTTGCAAAATTACTAATTTCTGTGTTTGAAATATCTTCATTTCTACCTGTGACTTTGTGTAATATTTTTAACCCTAGACTTGTAAATTCATCTTTTTCTTGTTTTTTAAAAAATCTTTTTATCGATGACTGCGCCTTTGCAGTTGTAACAATATTTTCCCAAGTTTCAGATGGGGATGGTTTTTTTGATGTTAGCACTTCAATCTCATCTCCATTTTGAAGTTTTGTAAATAAGGGTCTAGGTTTTCCATTAATTTTACATCCAACGCAACGATTTCCAATTTCAGAATGAAGGGCATAAGCAAAATCGATAGAATTAGAATTTGCAGGCAAATGTATTAAGTCACCTTTCGGTGTAAAACAAAAAACTTGATCCTGAAACATTTCTAATTTTGTAGCTTCAAGTAAGTCCTCAGAGCTTCCACCGCTGTCCAATATTTCTACTAGATCTCTCAACCAAGTAACATTAACTGGATCTGAAGAAGAGTTATCTACTAAATTATAATTCTCTTTATAGCTCCAGTGTGCCGCTATACCCTTATCTGCTATAGTGTTCATTTCATTCGTTCGAATTTGAAGTTCAACTCTCTGTCTTTCAGGGCCGACAATCGTTGTATGAATTGACTGATAATTATTAATTTTTGGTGTCGATATATAATCCTTAAATGAGCCTGGTACAGCAGACCACCGGTTATGAATGATGCCCAATATACTATAACAATCTTCAATGCTATTAGTGATAATCCTATAAGCAAAAATATCCGATAATTGTCTAAAAGCAATTTGCTTATTCTGCATTTTATTCCATACAGAGAAGATTTTTTTTTCACGTCCTATTATTTGACAATCAATTTCATTTTCTTCTAAAAGACTAAAGATCCTTGTCTTTATTTTATCAGTTAAGTTAGATTTATCTTTTTTTAAATACTCAATTCTTGTCATCAGTGAGGAATATGCAGATGGATTTAAAATTTGAAATGACAAATCTTCCAGCTCATCTTTGAATTCATGCATCCCCAATCTTCCAGCAAGAGGGGCATAAATTTCTAATGTTTCCGATGCAATACGTTGTCGTCTTTTTTCCTGTGGAATGAATTGAATCGTTCTCATGTTGTGTAAACGGTCAGCTAACTTTACTAACAAAACTCTGATATCCTTCGACATTGCTAAAATTAATTTTCTGAAATTTTCAGCCTGGAATTTATTTTCAGTATACGTTTCAATTTTTGACAGTTTTGTAACGCCGTTTACTAATTGAAGGACTTCTTTACCAAATTTTTCTTCAATTTCGTTTTCTGTAGCAAGAGTATCCTCAAGTGTGTCATGTAAAAGACCCGTTATAATTGTGGAAGTATCTAACTTTAAGTTTAATAGAATATCTGCAACTGCAACTGGGTGAGATATATAAGGATCACCTGAATGCCTTTTTTGTGACTTGTGACACTCGACTGCAAAAGAATAAGCTTTTTCTATTAACTTAGAATCAAGATTCTTATCAATTGGTTTTGCAGGTTTGTAGACTGTTGATTGTGCCATAATGCACTATTAATCATACATTATATACTAAGTGAAGCCCAAAATAATTGACGATTTATAAAGTATTCAAGACTTTGTATAATTTATCTTCAATATGCAAGCTTTTATGAAGCTTCATAATTGATGATTTTTTTTCAGAGTGGAGCCATCCAGGGCAAATATCCAATAAAGGTTTTAATACAAAATTTCTCTCATGAAGTCTTGGATGTGGAATTTCAATAGAATTTTTGTTCTCGTTTATCAATATTTTGGGGGACTTACTGAGCAAAAGAATATCCAAATCGCATGTTCGAGAAGTATTTTTACGATAGGCATATCTTCCAGTAATTCTTTCAATTTTTTTTAAAATTATTAGTAAGTTTCTAGGTTTTAATTTGGTTTCAACAACTAAAGCAGCGTTTAAAAAGGTTTCGGCAGCAGTTTTAAAATTTTTAGGTGGCGATGAATATAATTTAGACTTTTTTATTACTTTGATATTGTTACGTTCCAACTCTTTTAAAACAAATTTAAGTGTATTTAATTTATTACCAAATCTTGAGTTAGAATTTGACCCAATTCCTAAGGCGTAAATCATCCGTACTTTTTTTTCTCCCTAACCCAATCTTTTCTTTTTTTAGCATCTCTTTTATCATGTAGTTTTTTTCCTTTAGCAAGAGCAATTTCCAACTTTGCTTTACCTTTTTTATTGAAGTATATTTTTGTTGGGATCAAAGTAAGAGAATCTTTATTTAATTTTCCAATGATTTTTCTGATTTCTTTTTTGTGTAAAAGTAATTTTCGTGGACGGTTTTCAACATGATTTAGATATGAAGCATTAGAATATTTCGAGAAATGTGAGTTTATTAAAAATATTTCACTATTATCTTCCCTTGCATATGACTCGGCTATCTCAACTCTTCCATTTCGAAGCGATTTTATCTCACTACCTTGTAGTTCAATTCCTGCCTCAAATAATTCAACAAATGTATAATTATACTTTGCTTTTCTGTTTTGAACTGCTATTTGCAAGGCTATATTAATGATGCGTGCTTCATAGCTTTATCAACTAATTGCTTAGTTTCATCTGATATACTTGTGAGCGGCAGTCTTATGTCATCTTTGCATAAACCAAGCTTAGAAGCTGCATATTTTACTGGGGCAGGACTGGACTCAACAAATAAAGCATGATGCAACGGCATCAGTTTATCATTTATCTCAGAAGCTTTAGCAAAATTTTGATCTAAACAATGTTTCATAAATTCAGAACATAATTTCGGAGCGATATTAGACGTCACTGAGATAGATCCGTGACCACCATAAATCATAAAAGCTAACGTAGTTGCATCATCTCCTGTTAATTGATTAAAATTTTCTCCTATTGTTGTTTTCGTTTCATAAACTCTTGGTATATCTGAAGTAGCATCCTTTACTCCAACAATGTTTTTAATTTTAAACAAATCTCTCATTGTTTTTGTATTCATATCAACAATTGATCTGCCAGGAATATTATAAATAATAATTGGAAGTGTAGTTGACTTACTAATTGCCTCAAAGTGTGAGTATAAACCATGCTGTGTAGGTTTATTATAATATGGTGTAACTACTAAAGCTGCATCAGCACCTGCTTTTTCAGCGTGCATGGTGAGATCGATTGCTTCGTCGGTGTTGTTTGATCCTGTTCCTGCTATTACTGGCACACGTTTTGCTGTTTCTTCAACACATATCTCAACTGCTAACTTGTGTTCTTCATGGCTTAAAGTTGGTGACTCGCCTGTTGTACCTACAGGAACCAGTCCATGTATACCTTCTGATATTTGAAAATCTATCAGAGATCTAAAAGATTTTTCATCAATAGATTTACCGTCAAAAGGCGTAATTAACGCTGTATGAGATCCTTTAAACATTGTTTACAATAGCACTTTTAATTATTTAAAAAAACCTTAATCATAAATATACTTGTGCAAATCAAACAAATAACTATTTCGTGAAAAAATTAATCATTTTTGCAGTAAGTTTATTTTTTATTTCAGGAATATCTTCTTTTGGAGAAATAACACCTGTAAAGAGAAGTCTATACATTGAATTGCCGGGACCTGGGTTCTCGATCCCAACAAAAAAACCAGTGCAGCCTGCACTCTCTCAATTGTTGAGCAATAAAGACTATGAGTTATTTGAGTTAGCGCTCGACAAAGCGGATGAATATAAATGGGATCGAGTAACAGGAATAAGCAGTAACATTAAAAATGAAACAGCAAAAGAAACTTTAACCTGGCTTAAATATTATAATGGTGCAGGTAATTTAACATTTTCTGATTACAGAACATATATTAAGAAAAATTCAAATTGGCCTGAAATAGAAAAAATAAAACTCAAAGCTGAATCAAAAATTACATTTAGAGATAGTTATGAAGATTTAATAGATTACTTTAGCGATAATCCTCCAGAAACAGGCTGGGGTCGAATATATCTAGGTAATGCACTTCTAAACAGTGGCAAATCTGAAGAAGGAAAGAGACTTATCATTGATGGCTATATCAGTGGCAGCTTTACTAGAAAAGAACAATCTCAAATCATAAAAACTTATAAGAGTATTTTAAATAAAGATCATCATCTTAGAAGAATAAATAAATTACTGTGGGACGGAAAATACAGGACTGCAGCCAGATTAGTAAAATATGTTGATAAAGATTATCAAAAATTATTTGAAGCCAGGATAGGATTAATTTCATTTGCGGGTGGTGTAGATAATTTAATAAAACTGGTTCCAGATGAATTGAAAAATGATCCTGGGCTTGTTTATGATCGAATCAATTGGCGAATTAAAAAAAGAAAGTATGATAGTGCACTAGTATTATTATTAGATATCAATAAATCAAATTCAAGTGAGTTAGTTCGCCCAGACAAATTTTGGGATAAAAAAAGTTTTCTTATTAGGCGTTTAATTGACCTTCATGAATATGAAACTGCATACGCGCTTGCAATAAATCACGGTTTGAGTGAAAGTAAAGATATTGCTGAGGCTGAGTGGTTAGCTGGTTGGATAGCTATTACTTTTTTATCTAATCCAGAATCGGCCTATCTTCATTTTCAAGAAATTTGGAATGTTTCATCAAGACCAATCTCAAAAGCAAGAGCCGCCTATTGGATGGGAAATGCATTAGAGGAAGTTGGTAGTTCTGCAGAGTCGCAGCGCTGGTATGAAAAGGCTTCTTTGTATAGTCTTACCTTTTATGGTCAGCTCGCGGCGAGCAAATTATCAGAAAAGAAATTATTTAATCCATTGCTTGTAAAGTATTCCGATGCTAACAACACTGATTATAAAGAAAATCGACCAGTTTATTTATCAATCTCTTTATTAAATGAATTTGATAGACCTAAATTGGTTAAAAAATTTATTTGGGATCTTGCTGATCGTAAGAATCTTAGTACTTCTGTAAATTCTGTCAAAACTGCAAATGACATAGGCAGACATGATTTTGCAGTTCAAGCAGGTAAAATTTTATATTATAACCACACAATTCTTGACCCTCTAAGCTTTCCTCAAATTGAAAGACCTGAATTTGGAAAAATTATTTTTCCAGAACAAAGTCTAATACATTCTGTAACAAGACAAGAGAGTCAGTTTGATCCTAAAGCTGGAAGTTATGCAGGAGCTAAAGGATTAATGCAACTTATGCCATATACTGCAAAAAGGGTATCAAAGGGTTTAAAGCTTGAATATGCAAAGAGTAAATTAACTGAAGATCCAAAGTATAATGTAATTTTAGGAAGCGCTTATTTAGATAAATTACTCTCAAACTACAATGGCTCATACATTTTGTCTCTTGCGGCTTATAATGCGGGTGAGTCACGAGTTTCAAGATGGATAAAAAAATATGGGGACCCAAGAAAAGATGATATTACAAGTGAAAATTGGATAGAGTTGATACCTTTCAAAGAAACAAGAAACTATGTTCAAAGAGTAATGGAAAATATTCAAGTATATGAATTTATTGAGAATGGATTGAAACCAATTGAGTACACTTTATCGAATAATCTTAATCGTGCTTATGTTGGTGGAAAAACCTTACTTAAACCAAGTAAGAAACAGGAATCGTAATAAAATTAGTGTGGCGGAGAGAGAGGGATTCGAACCCTCGGTACGGGTATAAGCCCGCACAACTCCTTAGCAGGGAGCCGGTTTCAACCACTCACCCATCTCTCCACACATTGTTTTAATATATCAAATTTATATTGATTAAAAGAAATTACTTTATTGTGATAACTTTTTCTTGATAAGGTCATTAACTATTTTTGGATTAGCTTTACCTTTAGAAAGTTTCATGGCCTCACCAACAAAAAAACCAAAAAGTTTATCTTTTCCATTTTTATATTTTTTAACGTTTTCTGGATTTGAATTTAATACATTATCAACTAGGCTTTCTATTTCATTTTCATCACTAATTTGGGATAAACCTTTTTCATTAATAATCTCTAACGCACCTTTGCCACTTTCACACATTTCCTCCAACACTTCCTTTGCTTGACGGTTTGAAATCTTACCATTTTCGATGTTATCAATAAGTTCACCAAGTTGTTTTGAAGTAATAGGACTATCCTCAATAATCAGATTTTTTTTATTTAGTATTGAAAATAATTCTCCAGTAACCCATGTTGTTACAAGTTTTGGATTCCTGTTCTTTACAACGTCTTCGAAATATTCACTTGTTGCTTTGTCTGAAACAATAATATTTGCATCATAAGAACTGAGAGAATATTCATTAATAAATCTCTCTTTTATTTGATCTGGCAATTCTGGTATTGTGTCTTGTAAACCTTTAATCCAGTCATCATCCAAAGTGAGTGGCAAAAGGTCTGGATCAGGAAAATATCGATAATCATGAGCATCTTCTTTTGACCTCATTGATCTCGTTTCACCAGACTGCGTATTAAATAATCTTGTTTCTTGATTAACACTTTCTCCTTGCTCAATAAGTTTTATTTGTCTTTTTGCTTCATAAACAATAGCTGCATGAATAAATTTAAATGAGTTTAAGTTTTTGATTTCGCACCTTGTACCTAATTCATTTCCTGGCTTGTTTACAGAAACATTTACATCGGCTCTTAGAGATCCTTGTTCCATATTTCCATCACATGTACCAAGATATCTTAGAATACTTCTAACTTTTCGAACATATTCAACAGCCTCCTCTGGTGAGCTCATATCTGGTTTAGATACAATTTCCATTAGAGCAATTCCTGAACGATTCAAGTCAACAAAAGTGAAGTTTGGATCCTGATCATGCAAACTTTTACCTGCATCTTGTTCTAAATGAAGTCTCTCAACCCCTATTTTCTTTTGACCGTTTTCAGTTTCTATCTCAACAAATCCTTCTCCCACTATTGGGTCCTTATACTGAGATATCTGGTAGCCTTGTGGTAAATCTTGATAAAAATAATTCTTACGATCAAAAATAGATTTTTTATTTATTTTTGCATTTAATCCAATCCCTGACTTAACGGCTTGCTCAATACAAAATTTATTAATTACAGGCAGCATACCTGGCATTGCTGCATCAATTAAACTTACTTGACTATTGGGTTTAGATCCAAAATCGGTTGGTGACGATGAAAATAATTTAGATTTTGAATTAACTTGAGCATGAATCTCTATTCCAATAACCAAATTCCAACCCTCTATCATTTGAGCCACCATTTTTCTGGAGTTTCTGAATAATTTATAGTTTCCTCAATATTTTTAGCAACATTGAGTAATTTTTGTTCTTCAAATGAATTTGTTATCAGTTGTAAGCCAATTGGTAAATTATTCTCATCATTTGCATATGGAATAGATATACCTGGTAAACCCGCTAAATTTACAGGAACAGTAAAAATGTCATTTAGATAGTTTTGTACTGGATCAGAGGGCTCATTTGCAATCTCAAAAGCTGTTGAAGGTGTTGAAGGAGTGAGAATCGCATCAACTTTTTTAAAGGCTTCTACATAGTCACTTTTTATTAATGATCTAATCTTTTGTGCCTTAATATAATAAGCATCATAATATCCAGATGATAGCACGTATGTGCCAATTAATATTCTTCTCTTTACTTCATCGCCAAATCCCTCTGATCTCGTTTTTTCATACATATCAATGAGATCATTTCCTTCGACTCTTAGTCCATATCTTACTCCATCATAGCGGGCTAAATTTGATGAAGCTTCTGCAGGTGCGATAATATAGTAAGCGGGCAAAGCGCTCATTGTATGAGGTAAACTAATATCTACTATTTCTGCTCCATTAGTTTTTAGTAAATTTGCACACTCATCCCAGCTTTTTTGAGTACTAGCTGGAAGCTTGTCACTTCTAAATTCCTTTGGTATTCCAATTTTCATCCCTTTTATATCTGAATTTAAATTTTCATAATAATTTTCTTTTGGATTAACCGAAGAAGTTGAGTCCTTTTCATCATGACCCGATATAATGTCTAATAAGATTGCAGCGTCTTCAACAGTTTTTGTAATTGGTCCCGCTTGATCTAATGAAGATGCAAATGCAACTATTCCCCATCTGGATACTCTTCCATATGAAGGTTTCAAACCA
The DNA here is from genome assembly GCA_902598405.1 of uncultured Pelagibacteraceae bacterium. Lineage (GTDB taxonomy): Bacteria > Pseudomonadota > Alphaproteobacteria > Pelagibacterales > AG-422-B15 > CACNXQ01. The sequence goes on from CACKBQ010000002.1 coordinate 72,349, forward strand.
ACAGTACCTGTAAAAGAAGCTGGCTGTCTAATTGAGCCTCCAGTATCCGTTCCAAGAGAGGCTACACAAAGATCACCTGAAACAGCTGCTGCTGACCCTCCAGATGATCCTCCTGGAACAAGCTCATTATCAGAATTTACAGATTTCCATGGATTCTTAACCGAACCAAAAAAACTAGTTTTGTTAGTTGAACCCATTGCAAATTCATCACAATTTAATTTGCCTAAACCAATCAAGCCTGCATCATCACAATTTTGAGTTACTGTAGACTCATAATTTGGAACAAAGTTTGATAAAATTTTACTTGATGCTGTAGTAGTCACACCCTTCGTACAAAATAAATCTTTTATTCCAATTGGAATCCCGTCGTACTTACTTCTGAGATTTTGACTTTTTCTTCTTTCGTCAGACTTTTCAGCATCAATAAGAGCTTTCTCTTGTGATATAGTATTATAGCAATTTAACTCCTTACCATTTTCAATATTTTTTAAATACTCTGAAGTTAACTCTTTCGATGATATTTTATTGTTTTCCAAAAGAACTGCCAGCGATTTTAATGTATAACTATCTTTCATTATTCGATCACTTTTGGAACAACAAAAAAGTCCATTTCTTTTTCAGGTGCATTTTCTAATATATCTTCAGCACTATTCTTAGTATCGACTTTATCATCTCTAACTTCTAATTTTTGATTAAGGGAATTAGATGTCGGATCAACTTGATCAGTTTTAATTTCTTTTAACTGATCAACAAATTCTAAGATTGAATTAAGATCCTTACTAAGATTATTGAGTTTATCGTCACTGATTGAAATTCTTGCTAACTTTCCAAGCTTTAAAAGACTTTTCTTATCAAATTCCATATTTATATGAGGTAATAACTTAAATTAATGTATGATATACAGTCAAAAAATGACTAATGAAACAAAAAAAGAAGTAGATATCGCAGAATTTAAGTCATTAGTGGAAGGTTATCATAAAATTCTAGGATTGGATATTGGCAGTAAAAGAATTGGAGTTGCAATTTCTACATCGGATATGACGGGGGCTCTACCATTAAGAACTATTAAATATTCAAACATGAAAGACTTTCTGAAGGAATTAAATGAGCTAGTTAGACTTCACGACGTTAAAGCACTCATCATTGGACTGCCATTAAATATGGATGGAAGTGAGGGAAAAAGTGCTCAATCAATCCGTGATAAATCAAGAGCTATAAATTTGTCTTTGAATATTCCCTATTCTTTTTGGGATGAAAGACTTTCTACTGTTGCTGTGGACAGGTTATATATAGATAATTCTAAAAGCAGAAAAAAAGCCCATAATAAAAAAAAAGAAATTGATACTCTCGCTTCAGCATTTATCTTGGAAGGTGCATTAAATTATATTAAAAGAATGAATTAATGCTTGAAAACATTAAAATCCCTAAAATCTCTCAAACCCATCTGCATGGCATAAAAAATCTCAGCATTGAGGATATAAATAATATTTTAGAACTCAGTAAAATTTTCAAAGAGCACAACAAGGAAAAGGATAAAAAAATACCGATCTTAAAAGGTAGAACAATTATAAATCTTTTTTTTGAACCCTCCACAAGAACACTAATCTCTTTTGAAATAGCTGCTAAAAGACTAGGCGCTGATGTAATTAATATGAATATTGAAGGATCTTCATTAAGAAAAGGTGAAAGTTTATTTGATACCGCTCAAACTTTAGGAGCAATGAACCCTGATCTTGTAATTATCAGACATGGAGAAAATGATGCCTCAAAAGAAATTGCTAAAATATTAGAATGTCCTGTTATAAATGCTGGAGAAGGTGTTAATGAACACCCCACACAAGCATTGCTTGATGCTTATACAATCATGAATCACAATCGAAAGCTTAATGATATCACAGTTTCAATATGTGGTGATCTTGAACATAGTCGAGTAGCAAGGTCAAACTACTATCTTCTAAATAAAATGAAATCAAAAGTTAGATTCGTATTTCCTGATTATTTTAAACCAAAAGATTTAGATAAATATGATGTTGAAACGTTCACAAATTTAGAAGAAGGCATAAAAGATGCTGATATAGTGATGATGCTTAGAATCCAAAATGAAAGAATAAAAGATTTAAATCTTCCATCAGCAGACGATTATTTTAAAAGTTTTGGACTTACTTATGAAAAATTAAAATTAGCAAAGCCTGAAGTACTAGTGCTTCACCCTGGTCCAATAAATCGAGGTGTAGAAATAGAGAATGAACTAGCTGATGATGTAAACAAATCAGTGATAACTGAACAGGTTGAAAATGGAGTAGCTGTTCGGATGGCTTGTTTGTCAATTATGGTAAAATGATATTCGAAATAATTTTAATAATTTACTTTTCCTACCTTCTGGGATCAATCCCAACTGGTATTTTGGTATCAAGGTTATTCAATTTAGGGGAGCTTAAAAGTATTGGCTCAGGAAATATTGGGGCTACGAACGTACTAAGAACAGGAAACTTTTCAGCTGCAGGAATTACACTATTAGTTGATTTTTTTAAAGCGTTAATACCAATAACACTTACTCTGGCAATCAATGATAATTTACTTTTCATATCTGGGACTTTTATTCTATTTGGTCATATATTTCCTATATGGCTTGATGATTTAAAAGGAGGTAAAGGATATGCTTCTTTTATGGGAATTATATTTGCAGTTAACTTTTATTTATTTTTAGCTCTTGGAGTAAGTTGGATTATAATTTTTGTAATTTATAGATATTCGTCACTAGCAAGTTTGCTTTCCGCAAATTTAATTTCGTTAATTTCATTATTTTATTTTGATTTCAATGTTTCTTTTATGTGTTTAATTATAAATCTAATTATGATCTTTTCTCATCATGAAAATATAAATCGCTTATTAAAGCGTGAAGAAAAGAAATTGTATTAAGCCTTATATTCTGCCAATTATAAAATATTTTTTGTGAAAATTTGACAAAGCTCACAAAAATTATATTAAAGAGCGCGTTTATAAGGATATGAATTTAGTAATAGTAGAAAGCCCAGCTAAGGCTAAAACAATAAATAAATACTTAGGAAGTGAGTTCAATGTACTTGCAAGCTTTGGTCATGTTCGTGATTTGCCATCTAAAAATGGCTCAGTAGATCCAGAAAATAATTTTGCTTTTGAATGGGAAGTTTCTTCAACTTCAAAGAAACATATGAAAGAAATTTATGATGCCAGCGCTGATGCATCTACTCTTTATCTTGCAACTGACCCGGATAGAGAAGGTGAAGCAATTGCATGGCATATTGTTGAGCTATTAAATAAGAAAAAATTATTAAAAGATAAAACTGTCAAGAGAGTGGTCTTTAGTGAGATCACAAAAAATGCAGTAAAAAATGGAATTGCCAATCCAAGAGATATTGACACTGATCTTGTAGACGCCTATTTAGCTCGAAGAGCACTGGATTATCTATTTGGCTTTAATTTATCACCAGTGTTATGGAGAAAGTTGCCGGGAGCTAAATCAGCAGGAAGAGTTCAATCAGTTGCCTTAAGATTGATATGTGAACGTGAACTTGCCATTGAGTCTTTCGAACCTGAAGAGTATTGGAAAATTAAAGGCAATGTGAAATTTGAGGATGGTTTTAATATAGAAGCAAATTTACTTTCTGTAGAAGGCAAAAAAGTAGATAAATTTAGCTTAAAGTCTGAAGATGATGCGAAAAAAATTGTAAATTTATTCTCGGATAATAAATTTGAAATAATAGATATTAAAAAAAAACCAGCATCAAGGAATCCGGAACCACCTTTTTCTACCTCAACACTTCAACAAACCGCATCAAGTATTTATGGTTTTGGCGCCTCTCGAACAATGCAAATTGCACAAAAATTATTTCAAGGTATTGAAATTAATGGTGAAACAGTTGGTTTAATAACTTACATGCGTACTGATAGCACTGATATATCTAAAGAAGCCATTGAAACGTATAGAAACTATTTGAAAAAAAATTTTGAGAATGGGTATTGCCCTAATGAAGTAAGAACTTACAAATCAAAAAAAGCTAAAAACGCTCAAGAAGCTCACGAGGGAATTCGACCTACTGATATTGAATTAACACCTGATCAGGTTTCAAAATATTTAGATACAGATAGTTTAAAATTATACTCATTGATATGGAAAAGAGCCCTTGCAAGTCAAATGAGTTCTGCTGTATTTGAAAGAACAGCTATTGATATCAGCTCTGAAAAGTATGAATTGAAACTAAGAGCAAACGGTTCTGTGGTAAAATTTGATGGGTTTTTAAATATTTATAGTGAGTTTAAGGTGAAAAGTGATGAACAAATTAAAAAAGATGAAAATGAGGAAGATGATGATGAGGTTACTTTACCCGCTATTTCTAAAGGAATGAAGATAGAGTCAGTTTCACCAACTGAAACACAACATTTTACACTCCCACCCCCTAGATACTCTGAGGCAAGTTTAGTAAAAAAATTAGAAGAATTGGGCATAGGAAGACCTTCAACCTACGCCAGTATAATATCTGTTCTAAAAACAAGAAATTATGTTGAACTTGATAAAAATAGGTTTGTACCTGTTGATAGAGCAATATTGATAACAGCATTTCTTAAAGGATTTTTCTCAAAGTACATTGATTATGAGTTTACCGCTGGAATGGAAGAAGCACTTGATGAAATTACTTCTGGAAAAATAAAATGGACTGAATTCTTAGAAAATTTTTGGAAAAATTTTTCTGCAAATGTTGGTGATGTTACTGATTTGAGAATTACTAATATATTGGATAATTTAAATGAAATTCTTAAGTCGCATATATTTGAGCAAAAAGAAGGAAGTAACGGTGAAAAGGCAATATCAAGAAGTTGCCCTTCTGAAAACTGTGAAGGTGAACTAAGTCTTAAAGTAAGTCGATTTGGAGCGTTTGTAGGCTGTTCCAACTATCCCGATTGTAAGTTTACTAGACCTATCTCTCATAAAAAAATTAAAGAAGCATTTGAAGATACAATTCTTGGACAAGATACTGAATCAGAACAGAATATAAAATTATTGAACGGAAGATTTGGTCCATACGTTCAGCTTGGTGACGTCGTTGAAAAAGAAAAACCAAAAAGAGCCTCGGTGCCTAAAGGTATTTCCCCTTCTGCAATTGATTTAGAGAAAGCTCAATATTTATTAAGTTTACCAAGAGAGATAGGTGGTCACCCTGAAACAGGAGAAATTATTACAGTGAATTATGGCCGCTATGGTGGTTACATTAATTGTGGCAATAAAAATGCTAGCCTTGAAGATAATTCTGAAATTTTTAATATCGGTATTAATAGAGCAGTTTCTCTGCTTGCTAATGCAAAGCCTGGTAGACTTAAAAGTTCATCTGAAATCAAAACTTTAGGAGAACATCCCGATGATAAAAAACCAATCAAAGTGATGAAAGGGAAGTTCGGGCCCTATATTAAATATAAAAGTATTAATGCCACAATTCCCGATAATATTGACCCTGAAGAAATTCTAATGGAAGAAGCTATTGATTTGATTGAAAAAAAACTAGAAAAAACAGGTAAGAAAAAGAAAAAATCTTCTAAAAAATAAAAAAACCTGTATCTTTATAATCTTTACAAAAATTAAATTATTAACAAGTCGAAAGGTTAACTATGGCTCTCGCTCTAAATGATGTGATGGAAAAAAAATCATCTCTGGATTTTAAAAATCAGGCATTTATTAATGGAAACTATACAAATTCAGTAACAGGCAAAACGTTTGAGAGCATTAGCCCTGTTGATGGATCAGTAATAACTAGTGTTGCGGAGTGTGACATTGAAGATATAAACAAAGCTGTAAAAGCTGCGCGTGATGTATTTGAAAAAGGATCATGGTCTAGGATGGCTCCCTCAAAAAGAAAAAAAATTCTCTTTAATTTCGCTGACCTAATGAAAAAAAATATTTTAGAGCTAGGCTTGCTAGAAACTTTAAATATGGGAAAGCCAATAACAAGAGCAACAGGCGATATAGCTGCATGTATTAATTGTACAAAATGGTATGCTGAGGCAATTGATAAGCTCTATGATGATGTAGCCCCAACAAGTGATAATTTGATTGCCACTATCACAAAAGAACCACTGGGTGTAGTTGGAGCGGTAACTCCTTGGAATTTTCCTTTATTAATGGCTTGTTGGAAGTTTGCGCCCGCGTTAGCTACTGGAAATAGTTTTATTTTAAAACCTGCAGAACAATCGCCTCTGTCTGCACTAAGAGTTGCCGAACTAGCAATGGAGGCTGGGATTCCAGAAGGAGTCTTCAATGTAGTGCCAGGTTATGGTCCTACTGCAGGAAAAGCATTAGGGACTCACATGGATGTTGATAAACTTGGTTTTACTGGATCTACAGAAGTTGGAAGATATTTTTTATCTTACGCAGGTGAGTCTAACATGAAGAGAGTTTCACTGGAGTGTGGTGGAAAGTCTCCAAATATAATATTTGCAGATGCACCTGATCTAGACCATGCTGCAAAAATGGCAGCAGATGGCATGTTTGGAAACAGTGGTCAGGTGTGTGATGCGCCCTCAAGGTTGCTGCTTCAAAAATCGATTAAAGATGAATTTTTAGAAAAAGTTGTAAGCTACTCACAACCTTGGATGCCAGGTAATCCGTTTGATCCAAACACTTTAATGGGTTCAATTGTCGATAAAACACAAACTGAAAGAATCATGAATTACATAGATACAGGCAAATCTGAAGGTGCGAATGTTATAACTGGTGGTGATCAGGTGCTTCAAGACTCAGGAGGCTACTATGTAAGTCCTACAGTTTTTAAAGATGTTCAAAATTCAATGACTGTTGCTAAAGAGGAAATCTTTGGACCAGTATTATGTGCCATAGATTTTGAAAATGAAGATGAAGCCCTTCAAATAGCAAATGATACTCATTATGGACTTAATGCAATGATATGGTCTAATGATTT
>CACKBQ010000003.1 GCA_902598405.1 uncultured Pelagibacteraceae bacterium
GAGATTTAAACCACTCATCCTTTGGAAGTATACAAATTGAAGTACAAGATCTGGTCTCTGGATCTTTAGCTAGAAATTCAAAATTATCATGCTTATCAATCCAATTATTAACTAATTTTAAATTTGTTTCTGATATATCAATTAATTTATTTAAACCGCCTAACTCTAAGCCCCAATTAAGGGAATTTAATACATCTTCAACACTGATCATGGATGGAGTGTTTATTGTTGCTCCAGAAAATATTCCTGAAATTAATTTTTGATTATTTGCTAGACGAAATATTTTAGGGATAGGCCATGGTGGTGTGAAAGTTTCAAGTCGTTCAACTGCACGAGGTGATAAAATCAACATACCATGGGCAGCTTCGCTTCCTAAAACTTTTTGCCATGAGTAAGTAATCACATCTAATTTATGCCAATCCATGTGCATTGAAAATACTGCAGATGTGGCATCACATATTGTTAATCCTTTTCTTTGATCACTTATCCAATCAGTATTTTTTATTCTTACTCCTGCGGTAGTACCATTCCATGTAAAAACAATATCGTTGTCAGGATTGCTATCAGAAAAATCAGGAAGTTCCCCATATTCCGCTTTAATTAACTTTTTATCTTTTAGAGGCAGTTGTTCTCCTGCGTCTATATTCCAGTCATGACCAAAATTTTCCCATGAATAAACTTCAACTCCTCTTTGACCAAGCATACACCACATAGCCATTTCAACAGCGCCAGTATCAGACGCAGGAACAATACCAATTAAGTAGTCATCAGGAATTTCCAACAGTTGTCTTGACTTATCAATTACCTCTTGAAGTTTTTTAACAGCTGCGCCAGATCTGTGAGACCTTGAAAGAGCTGCATTTTTTAAATTATCAAACGACCATCCTGGAGGTTTGGCGCAGGGACCGGATGAAAAATAAGGATAATGAGGCTTCTGAGCGGGCTTTTCCATTAAATTAAATATCCATAAGCAAATTAACCAAGCCATCAGCAGGCTTCGGATCAAAGTAAGTTGACTTTTTAGGGACAATCTTACCCTTGTCTGCGATGGACATTATCTTTTTCATCGGTAAAGGGCAAATAAAAAATCCTATATCTGCCACACCTTTATCCACTTCATTTGCCAATTTTTTATGATCAAATTTACCTGGAATATTCGACAAATTTACTAAAGAACAATTACATTGTTTTTTAATGATACTATTTATCATTATTTTCTCAACTATGTCAGTGTCAGTTTCATATTTAGTATAGAGTTTTTTATTTGATATGAGTGAAACATTGTACCAAGTTTTATTTAAATATATCATCACACTGCCTGGGTCACACGGATTCTTAAATTTTAATTTTTTTTCTAGCTTAAACTTTTTCTTTAAGGCCTGAATTATTTTTTGTTGATTAAAATTTTTAAATTTAGCTAATCGATGAAAGCTCAATATATTTACAGAATGCTCATCAAATATTGCCGCAAGAAGGTTTATTTTTTCTTTTTTATTTTTATTAAGATTTTTCTTTTTGTTTAAATTTTCAATAGCGGAGTACCTGTGATGCCCATCAGCAATATAAAATTTTTGAATTTTTGATAATTTCTTTCTCAAAGATCGAATTTCATTTTTTTCACTTACTTTCCAAAGAGATCTGGTTGTACCGCCTGGCGACTTAAATTTATAAAGAGGTTTTTTTCTTTCGTATTTTTTAAAATCAATGTGTCTGCTATTTTGATTTTTATAGGATAAATAAACTGGACCTATTTGCATTTTTGTGTGTTCAATTGTTTCCATGATAGAATTCGATCGTGCTTTGAATATTGCTTCATGTTTCAGAATTTTATTATTCCCTTCCTCGAACTCTATTGATGCAACTATACCAAACTGCTTCTTATTATATTTATCTAAACAATATACATAAAAACATTCTTCCTTCTCCTGAAAAATAATATTATTCTTTATCATAGACTCTAAGTGCTCGTATGCGTGCTTTTTTGAATTTTTTTTGGTAATGTTAGGGTAAAATGCTTTTGGGCTTACTACGTTTAAGAAATTATATTCTGACTCTTTTAAAATTTTATTTAGCTGTTTGTTCGTTAAATTATCAAAAGTTGGCAATACCACTTCCTCTACTCTTTTCTGTAAAGGCCTAAAGGCTTTGAATGGTTTTATTGATAAGGTCATATTTATTTATTTGATAAAACGCTGATTAAGTAGGGTATTTATATGTATATTTTATGCATAAATCTCGCAGATTTTAAGTTTTTTTATCTGAAATTATGGCTATTGACATAAGAAAAGTGACGTTTATATTCAGGCCACTTTTAATATCAAATAGTAATTTCTATTATGTTTGCGATTATTTCAACTGGCGGAAAGCAGTATAAAGTTAGCGAAAACACTATGTTGAGTGTGAGCAAAATTGATGGCAAAGATGGTGATAAGATCACTATCGATGATGTCCTTTTCGCTTGTGATAAAGAACAATTTTCTGTGGGATCTCCACAAATCAGTGGCGCGAAAGTTAATGCTGAAATTATTAAACAAGACAGAGATAGAAAAATTTTAGTATTTAAGAAGAAAAGAAGAAAAAACTATCGAAGACTTAATGGTCACAGACAGGATATAACGTTTTTAAAAATTAATTCACTTGATATACCTGGATTTACTTCAAAAAAAGCTGTGAAGAAAGCAAGTGATACGAAGTTAGAAACTGAAAAGAAAACAGTTACAAAAAAGAAAACTACAGTTAAAAAGAAAACTGTGAAAAAAAAGGATAGCTAATAATGGCAACTAAAAAAGCTGGCGGCTCATCGAGAAACGGAAGAGACTCAGCTGGAAGAAGATTGGGTATAAAGAAATACAGTGGTCAAACTGTGATACCTGGTAACATCATAGCTAGACAAAGGGGCACTAAATGGCACCCAGGTGATAATGTAGGCCTTGGAAAAGATCATACAATTTTTTCGCTTGTTGATGGCTTTGTAAAGTTTGGTAAGAAAAAAAACGGAAAAACATTTATTTCTGTTGTTCCCAAACAGTAAATCTATATCTTTTTTCTAAAAATATTCCCTTAAAATGAAGTTTATTGATGAAGCTAAAATCTTTGTAAAAAGTGGTGATGGTGGTGATGGCTGCTTGAGCTTCAGAAGAGAAAAATATATCGAATTCGGTGGACCCGATGGCGGCAACGGTGGAAAAGGTGGAGATATTATTCTAGAAGGAACAAAATCTTTAAACACACTTGTAGACTTTCGATTTCAAAAACACTTTAAAGCACAAAAAGGAAGAGGTGGAGCTGGCAGAAATAGAACAGGCGCGTCAGGTAAAGATTTAATTTTAAAGATTCCTGTTGGAACTGAAGTATTATTAAATGAAGAAATAATTGCTGATATAATTAATGATGAAAAAGTAACTCTTTTCCCTGGAGGAAAAGGAGGGTTAGGAAATATTAATTTTAAATCATCAACTAATCGAGCGCCGCGCAAGATAACACATGGAGAAAAAGGCCATGAAGCTGAAATTGTATTAAGGTTAAAAATTCTTGCTGATGCCGGGCTTGTGGGATTTCCGAATGCAGGAAAATCAAGTCTTTTGAGAAAGATATCTGCCGCTAAACCCAAAGTGGCTGACTATCCTTTTACAACTCTTGATCCAAAGCTAGGAGTTGTAAGAAAAGACGACCAAGAACTTGTGGTGGCAGATATACCCGGCTTAATTGAAGATGCTCACAAAGGCGATGGTTTGGGATTTAAGTTTTTAAAGCATATTGAGAGATGCCATTCAATTATTCATGTAATTGATATAACTGACGAAGATGTTAAAAAATCTTATAATACAATTACCAGTGAGTTGAATAATTATGATGGTAGTCTAACAAAGAAAAATAAAATAGTTGTATTAAATAAATGTGATCTGATTGATAAAGAAGAAATTAAAATTAAAAAGAATATCCTTGAAAATGAAACACAGTTACAAGTATACACAATTTCTACTATTACAGGTGAAGGAGTAAGTAATTTAATAAATCATATTTTAATTATTAAAAATTAAATGAAATTAGAACAAACAAATAGAATTATTATCAAAATTGGATCTGCACTTCTATTCAATGAAACTTCGGGAAGTCTTAATAAAGAATGGCTTAATAGTCTTGCTGAAGATGTTAAATATTTAAGAGAAAATGATAAAGAGGTTATAATTGTTTCTTCTGGAGCAATTGCGATGGGCGCAAAAGATTTAGATCTTGATATGAAAAATATGAAGATGGATATGAATCAAGCTGTGTCTGCTGTGGGCCAAATACATTTAATGGGATCATTTAAGAGTGCGTTTGAAAAAAATGAAATTAAAATTTCACAAATTCTTCTTACCTTAGATGATACTGAACAAAGAAGAAGATCAATAAATGCCAGAAGAACAATAGATACATTATTAAAATTGGGTATTGTTCCAGTCGTTAATGAAAATGATACAATTGCGACAAGTGAAATAAGATATGGGGACAATGATAGACTTGCATCAAGAGTGGCTCAAATAACAAGTGCAGATTGTCTTATTTTATTATCTAATATTAATGGCCTTTATTCTGCTGATCCTAGTACTGATGAGGATGTAAAATTGATAAATAAGGTAAGTGAAATTGATAAAGATATTGAAAAAATGATTGGGCAATCAATTTCGGATTACGGAAAAGGTGGAATGAAGACAAAAATTCAAGCCGCAAAGACAGCTATGCTATCAGGCTGTCACCTAGCAATTACTAATGGTTCTATAATGAGACCTGTAAAGTCTTTATTTGAGGGACGTCCATGTACATGGTTTGAACCAACTAAAACCCCCTTGGCAGCACGCAAGCAATGGATCGCGGGAACAATGAAGCCCGTAGGTAAAATAATAATTGATGATGGAGCTGTTGATGCACTTAAAAAAGGAAGTAGTCTCTTACCGGCTGGTGTAAAGTCAGTAGAGGGGAACTTTGAGAGAGGAGATGTTATTGAAGTATTGTCGTCTGATCAAAATAAAATAGGCATAGGGTTAGCAGGTTACGCTGCAGAAGAAAGTATTAAAATTATGGGACACAAAAGTGATGAAATAGCTAACATTCTAAGTTACTCTTACAGAGAAGAAATGATACATAAGGACGATTTAGTTTTGATATGAGTATTGAATTAGAATTAGAAAAGATGGGTGAAAACAGTGTTAGGGCCTCAAAAGACATTAGGTCTTTGAACGAAAGAGATAAAAATAATATTTTAAAATCAATTATTGTAAGTTTAGAAAAGAATAAAAAAAATATTCTAAATGCTAATTCATTAGATATTAGTAACTCTGAAAATAGTCTTTCAAAAGCAATGGTTGATCGACTTATGCTAGATGACGAACGATTTGATGGAATATTGTCGTCAATTGAAAATGTTATTTCTTTAAAAGATCCAGTTGGAAACAAACTTTATTCTAATAAACGGCCAAATGGAATGTTAGTTGAAAGAGTGTCTGTTCCTCTTGGTGTTATTGGAATTATTTATGAAAGCAGACCAAACGTTACAGTTGATGCAACAGTTTTATGTCTAAAAGCTGGCAATAGTGTAATACTAAGAGGAGGATCTGAGTGCTTTAACACTAACTCAGAAATGGTAAAATCGATACAAGGGGCTTTAAAGGAAAATTCTGTTAGCGAACATATTGTTCAATATGTAAGCACCACAGATAGAGCGGCAGTAGATTACATGCTTGCTAAAATGGGAAAATATATTGATGTTGTAGTACCTAGAGGCGGTAAAGGTTTAGTAAAAAAAGTTCAAGACACCGCAAAAATACCTGTTATTGGACATCTCGATGGAATATGTCACTTATATGTTGATGAAACATCAGATACAGAAATAGCAAGCAAAATCGTAGAAAATGCAAAATTGAGAAGAACTGGAATTTGTGGTGCAGCTGAAACTATATTAATTGATGAAAACTGTGTCGACACTCATTTACCAAAAATTATTACTGATTTAATTAATGGGGGCTGTGAAGTAAGAGGAGATAATGTATGTATGAAAATCTCAGACAAAGTTCTAAAAGCATCCGAAGAAGATTGGGGTACAGAATATTTAGATGCAATAATATCTATAAAGACTGTTAAAGGGGTAGATGAAGCAATAGAACATATTGCTACATATGGATCAGGTCATACAGAGAGTATTATTTCTGAAGATAAAGAGAAAGTTGAAAAGTTTTTAAATACCGTAGGTAGTGCAATTGTTATGCATAATACCTCAACCCAATTTGCAGATGGAGGTGAATTTGGTTTAGGTGCTGAAATAGGAATTGCTACCGGCAAATTGCACGCCAGAGGGCCAGTTGGATTAGAAGGGCTGACAACTTATAAATATATAGTGAGAGGAAATGGGCAGGTTAGACCGTAAATGAAAATTGGCATTTTAGGAAGTTCATTTAATCCAGCACATTTAGGACATTTAAAATTATCAGACAAGGCAATTCAAATTTTTGATCTTGATGAAGTCTGGTGGATGATCACAAAGCAAAATCCATTGAAGGAAAAAGATAATTATATGTCATTTAAAGAAAGAAATAATCAAGCAAAAAAACTAATAGGCAATAACAATATTAAACTGAAATTTTTTGAGGATATTACTAACTCAAATTATTTAATTGATAATTTGAAATATATCAAATCTAACTTTACCGAGGATGAGTTCATATTTTTAATGGGTAGCGACTCTTTTGAAGAAATGGATAAATGGAAAAATTATTTAGATATTTTTAATCAAATGCCTATTGCTGTATTTAATCGTAATGAAAAATTATATAATCCACTTACTTCTATAGTTGCAGAAAAATTTAAAAACAACCAAATAAAATTGTCTGATGCAAAGTTGATATTTACCAAATCACCTGCTTGGATATTTATTCGTGACTTCAATGTAAGTGAGTCATCAACTGCTATTAGAAATAATAAATGACTCAAATACTAAAAAAAATATTAAATGATTTAGAGGACAATAAGGCTCTGGATATAGTCTCAATAGATATATCTAAAAAAACTTCACTAGCTGACCACCTAGTATTTGCAACTGGAACATCAAATAGACATATAAACGCGATTTCCCAATCAGTTCATAAAATGCTTAAAAGTCTAAATATTACACTGCCATCAATTGAGGGAAACCAAGACAGTGGCTGGATAGTAATTGATAGTGGTGACGTTATTATACATTTATTCAAAGATGAAATTAGAAAATTTTATAACTTAGAAAATATGTGGTCCGCAGAAATTGAATAATTGATCCTTAAATGAAAATTGAAATTCTACATTTTGATAAATTTAAATTTGATCATGAAGAACAACTTCATGATATTTATATAAAACGTATTTCACAGTTTAGAAATATTATAACTGATATAAAAACAGTAAAAATTAACAATAAAGGAATTGAAAATAGAATAGTTAAAAAGAAGGCCAATGAGTGTTTTGTAAGCCTTGACGAGAAAGGTGAGCATTTTTCAACTGAGGACTTAAAAGTATTCTTATTTAATAATAATTTCAAAAACTTGAAATTTATTGTTGGCAGTACTGATGGTATTCAGAAAGGTATACTAGAAAAAAGTAATAAGGTAATTTCCTTGAGTAAAATGACATTAACGCACTCATTTGCACTAATAATTTTATTAGAACAAATATATAGATCTGCTACTATTGTATCTAATCATCCATATCATAGAGTTTAAAAATGAAAATTTTGTTTATTACGCTATCATTTATTATATCACTTTTTAGCTTTAATTATATCTCTGCAAATAACCAAGACCTTTATAAAAAATTGGATGTCTTTGGGGATGTTTTTGACATTATAAAAAGTAATTATGTCGAGGATATAAATGACGAAAAGGTAATTGAATACGCAATTAACGGTATGCTTCAATCATTGGATCCATTTTCAAGCTATATGGATTCAGAAATTTATACTGATATGCAAGAAGAAACTAAAGGCGAATTTGGAGGACTTGGAATTGAGGTAACAATGGAAAACGGGTATGTAAAAGTAATTTCCCCAATTGATGA
Organism: uncultured Pelagibacteraceae bacterium; assembly: GCA_902598405.1. Taxonomy (GTDB): domain Bacteria; phylum Pseudomonadota; class Alphaproteobacteria; order Pelagibacterales; family AG-422-B15; genus CACNXQ01. Next base: position 8,062 of record CACKBQ010000003.1, read on the forward strand.
CACTCCGGCTGCGAGAGCAGGAATGCGCCCTGGTGATTATATTACACATATTGATGAAATTGACGTGCTTGGATTGACACTAAGTGAAGCCGTTGAGCTTTTGCGAGGGCCTGTAGGTAAATCATTAACGATAAAAGTGGTTAGAATCGGAGAAGAAGACCCCATAGATGTGACATTAAAAAGGGCGGTTATAACTGTACAAGCAGTAAAATTTAAGGCTGAGGGTAACATTGGATACATAAGATTAATATCATTCAGCGAACAAGCCGATAAAGGCATTAGAAATGCTGTAAAAGAATTATCAAACAGTATCGGAAAAAATAATATTGAGGGCTACATAATTGATTTAAGGAATAATCCTGGTGGCTTATTGGATCAATCGGCAAAAGTTACAAATAACTTCCTAAAATCTGGTGAAATTGTATCAATAAAGGGAAGAGATAAAAATGATATATCAAGATTTACAGCGTCAGGTGGGGACATTGCTAACGATAAGCCAATTATTGTTCTTATAAATCAGGGATCCGCATCAGCATCCGAAATTGTTGCGGGTGCGCTTCAAGATCATAAACGCGCAATTATTCTTGGAGAACAATCATACGGAAAGGGATCAGTTCAAACGATCTTTCCATTAAAAGACTCAAGTGCTATCAGAATGACAACAGCGCTTTATTATACGCCCTCTGGTGACTCTATTCATAGAGTTGGAATAACTCCAGATATTGAAGTTGAATATATTTACGATGAGGACGAAGAAACCGATAATCAATTAAATTATGCTCTAGATCTTTTTGATAAAGAAAAGATGTTTGAATAAAATTAATATTTTCAGCAACAGAACAGAATGGATCAAAAACCAAGGTATAGAAGAGGAGTTGGAATGATCATTCTCAATTCTAAGAATCAAATTTTTATTGGACAAAGATTTGATAAAGATAAATCAGCTTGGCAGATGCCACAAGGTGGAATTGATAAAGCAGAAAGCCCTGCAAAAGCTGTTATACGAGAAATGAAAGAGGAAACTGGAATTAAAAAAAATTATAAAATTATATATAAAAGTAAAACTTGGTATTTTTATAAACTTCCTTCTTATTTAAGAAAAAAACTTTGGAAAGGTAGATTTATTGGTCAAAAACAAAAATGGTTTATAATAAGATTTACCGGAAAAGATGAAGATATAAATATTAAAACAAAGAAACCAGAATTTAAGAAATGGGAATGGTCTACACAAGATAAAATACTTAAAAAAATCGTTCCCTTTAAAAGAAAACTTTATACAAACATATTTAAAGAAATTAATAATATTGATATTTAATTTAAAAGAAGTTTTAAACTATCAATTTTTTTCTGAATTTTCATTTTTTGAGTCTCATCAGCGGTCTCAAGAGCTGAAGAATAATTCTCAATTTTATCATTAATAAAGTCATTATTCAAAGCAGCTTCTTCATCCAAACCCACAGCTATAACAAGTAGCTCGTTGTTAGAGAATTTAATAAAGCCCTCTTCAACAAACAATGATTGTATTTGATCTGAATTAGTTACTTTTATGATTCCTGGCCTAAGAGAGGTAATAATATTTGAGTGATTTGGAAGCACTCCAAGATCACCTTCCGCACCAGGTAAGACAACCATTTGAGCATCACCCTCAAGGTATATTTTTTCAGGCGTTACTAATTTATAGTTAAATTGATCAGACATTCAAGTTATGCAGCGGCTTCTTCAGCCATCTTTTCCGCTTTTTGAATAGCTTCTTCTATTGTACCAACCATATAAAAAGCTGCCTCAGGCAGATGATCATATTCACCCTTACAGATCGCATCAAATCCTTTGATAGTATCGTCTAATTCAACATATTTTCCTGGAGTTCCTGTAAAGACTTCGGCAACAAAGAACGGTTGGGACATAAATCTTTGAATCTTACGCGCTCTGGCTACTGTTAATTTATCTTCCTCAGATAACTCATCCATACCTAAAATTGCAATGATGTCTTGTAGAGACTTATAAGTCTGCAGTACAGCTTGTACATTTCTTGCAACGCGATAGTGTTCATCTCCAACAACGCGAGGGTCTAATATTCTTGAAGTACTATCTAACGGATCAACAGCAGGATAAATACCAAGCTCTGCAATCTGTCTTGAAAGCACAGTTGTTGCATCAAGGTGTGCAAACGAGGTTGCAGGAGCAGGATCGGTTAAATCATCTGCAGGAACATATATTGCCTGCACAGATGTAATTGAACCTTTATTTGTAGATGTAATTCTTTCCTGAAGTGATCCCATGTCAGTTGCAAGAGTAGGTTGATAACCTACGGCAGATGGAATTCTACCAAGCAGGGCTGATACCTCTGAACCAGCTTGAGTAAATCTAAAAATATTATCTACAAAAAATAAAACATCTTGGCCTTCCATGTCTCTAAAATACTCAGCAACTGTCAAGCCTGTTAAAGCTACACGAGCTCTTGCTCCTGGAGGCTCGTTCATTTGTCCATAAACTAATGCACACTTTGACTCTTTACCTTCTAAATCAATAACGCCAGATTCAATCATTTCATGATAAAGGTCATTACCTTCTCTAGTTCTTTCTCCAACACCAGAAAATACTGAATAACCACCATGAGCTTTTGCAATGTTATTTATTAGTTCCATGATAATAACTGTTTTACCGACGCCTGCTCCTCCAAAGAGACCAATTTTTCCTCCCCTAGAATAAGGTGCTAGTAAATCTACAACTTTAATACCCGTGACAAGAATTTCTGTTTCTGTAGCTTGATCAACAAAGTCAGGGGCATCTCTATGAATTGACCATTTATCTGTAGATTTAATTTCACCCCTTTCATCAACAGGCTCGCCAACAACATTCATAATTCTACCCAAAGTCTCAGGTCCTACTGGAACCTGTATCTGATTACCGGTGTCAACAACATCGTCACCTCTAGTCATTCCATCAGTCGACTCCATAGCAATAGTTCTAACTGTGGACTCACCTAAATGCTGTGCGACCTCAAGGATCACAGTTTTATCGCCAACTTTACATTCTAATGCTGCAAGAATTGGCGGCAAGTTTTCTTCAAAGCGTACATCAACTACAGCTCCTATAACTTGTGATATGGTACCTTTATTATTTGTTGTCATATTTACTCCTTAATTAAACTGCTTCTGCTCCAGAAATTATCTCAATAAGCTCTTTAGTAATAACAGCTTGTCTGGAACGGTTATAAAATAGTGTTAAATTATCAATCATATCAGACGCGTTTCTTGATGCATTATCCATAGCGCTCATTCTAGCACCTTGTTCGCTGGCCGCACTTTCTAGTAAAGCCTTAAATATTTGTATTGTAAAGTTCAGCGGGAGTAGTTCATCGAGTATTTCACTCTCACCAGGTTCAAATTCAAAAAAAGTATTATCATTTTTCATTGTATCTGACTCGTTTTCAGAAATATCAATTGGAACAATTTGTTGTTCAGTTGGAATCTGTGATATTACTGATTTAAACTTATTATAAAAGATAGAACATTTATCAAATTCTTCATCAAAATACATTTTTATTATTTTGTCAGCTATATTTTTTGCATCCTGATAAGAAGCAGACTTAACAGATCTCATATCAACAACTTCGACAATTTTTTCTTCATGCTGTCTTTTAATAATGTCATAACCCTTTTTTCCGACACAAACAATTTTTACTTGTTTGCCTGACTCCTCAAGACTTGCTACTTTATCTCGAAGTGATTTAGTGACAATTGAATTAAATCCACCACACAGTCCTCTCTCAGATGTAAAGAGGATCAACATATGAATTGAGTCCTTATTATCTCCGGTTAATAAATTTCTTTCATTTGAAGTTGGAGAGTACCCAGATGATATAGATGATATAAGATCCTCCATGGTCTCAGAATAAGGACGACTTGACTCAGCAGATTCTTGGGCACGCCGTAATTTTGCAGCCGCAACCATTTTCATGGCTTTAGTTATTTTTTGAGTAGACTTAACGCTACCAATTCGTTTTTTTTAGATCATCTAAACTTGGCATTTACCTATTTTTTTTAAACTCTTCGATTATTGATGTTAATTTACTGGAAATGTCATCATTTAAGTCTCCAGATGAATTGATAGACTCAATAATATCTGAATGAGATGATTTTATAAGTTCAAATAGATCTTTTTCAAAATCCCTTATCTGATTCAACTCCAGATCATCTAAATAGCCATTCACACCGGTAAAAATTGAAACAACTTGCTCTGCAATTGTCATCGGTGAATACTGGTTTTGTTTTAATAGTTCTGTAAGTTTTGAACCTCTATTTAATAGTTTTTGAGTTGAGGCATCTAGGTCTGAACCAAATTGGGCAAATGCTGCCATTTCACGGTACTGGGCCAGTTCAAGTTTTATCGAGCCTGCTACCTTCTTCATCGCCTTGGTTTGCGCTGCAGAACCAACTCGGGACACACTTAAACCTACATTAACTGCTGGTCTGATACCTTGGTTAAACAATTCAGTTTCTAGAAAAATTTGACCATCAGTGATCGAAATCACGTTTGTCGGAATAAATGCACTAACATCATTTGCTTGAGTTTCAATTACAGGCAACGCTGTTAATGAACCACCTCCATTTTCATCATTCATCTTGGCTGCTCTCTCAAGCAATCTACTGTGAAGATAAAATACGTCTCCTGGAAACGCTTCACGTCCTGGAGGTCTTCTAAGAAGTAATGACATTTGTCTATAAGCTACTGCTTGTTTTGATAAATCGTCATAAATTATTAGAGCATGCATTCCATTATCACGGAAATATTCACCCATTGAACAACCAGTATAAGGAGCAAGAAATTGTAGTGGAGCAGCGTCACTTGCTGTTGCTGCAACAACTGTAGTATATTCCATAGCACCAGCGTCTTCTAAGGCTTTCACTGTTTGAGCAATTGAAGATCTTTTTTGACCTATACCGACATAAATACAATAAAGTTTCTTAGATTCATCGCCAGACTCATTAATAGATTTTTGATTTATAATAGTATCAATAGCAATTGCTGTTTTCCCAGTTTGTCTGTCACCGATAATTAATTCACGTTGTCCTCTGCCAATTGGAATCAAGCTGTCGATCGCTTTAAGACCTGTTTGCATTGGTTCAGATACCGATTTTCTTGGTATTATACCTGGCGCTTTAACTTCAATACGACTTCTATTCTGTGACTCAATGTTTCCTTTTCCATCTATTGGATTTCCAAGTGCATCTACCACTCTTCCAAGCAACTCCTTACCTACAGGAACATCAACAATAGAATTTGTCCTTTTAACCGTGTCACCTTCTTTAATATTTGCATCACTTCCAAATAGTACAACACCTACATTATCATCCTCCAGGTTAAGGGCCATTCCTCTTGTACCATCATCAAACATTACCATTTCACCGGCCTGAACATTATCAAGCCCATAAATTCTTGCGATACCATCTCCAATTGAAAGAACTTGACCAACTTCTGTAATTTCAGAGTCAGATCCAAAATTTTTAATTTCTTCTTTGAGTATTTTTGATATTTCTGATGGTTGTATGTCCATTAAGCGACCTCTTTCATTTTTTCTTTTAATGTTTGGAGTTGATTTTTAATACTGCTATCAATCATTTGACTGCCAACTTGTATTTTAAGACCTCCTATTAAAGTCTCATCAACTATGGTGTTAATATTAAATTCTGAACTAAACTTATCTTTGAGTTTATCTTTAATATGCTTTAATTCTTCTTCTTTAAGAACTTTAGCTGAAGTAATTGTTGCTGACATCTCACCCTTAAGTCCAGACATTAATTTTTCAAATGAATTAATTATATCCATTAAGTAGTTTATTCGGTTTTTATTAATTATCACTCCAATAAAATTTTTTGCCAGCTTAGACATTTCAATTTTCTCAGAAAGTGAATTAAAAAAATTGAATTTATTAGATTTGCTGATTGAAGGGTTTTTAACCATGGATAATAAAGTATCATCTTCATTCAATATTTTTTTTAAATTTAAAAGTTCACTGGAAACAGTTTCGAGTACTTTGGCCTCTTTTGCCAGCTGAAATAATGCATTAGCATATCTATCAACTGATGCGATTTGTCTTGTACTTGCGTTAGCCATTATGTGGAAATTCCTTAAAAATTCACTCTTTCCGTACCATTAACTCTCATATTTTTCAAGTATTGGAATGTCGCAATTCGAATTTTATACAAAGCTAAATGGGTCGATATCCACAGATATGTTTACGCTCGATAATGATTTGGAATTCTTGAGCCAAGCATTGACTATTTTTTGCATATTTCTGGCTTTTTTGTCATGTATCAAAAATCTCTGTCTGTGGCGTCCTTTTAACTTGGATAATGGGGCTGGCGCAGGACCATATATTTCAAGTTCTGAAATATTTGGAATAGAACCAAACATGATACTGCATTGCTCCCTCACCTTGGCAATATTATTTCCACTAACAATTACTGCTGCCATTTTTCCTGAGGGTGGAAGGTTATTAAGCTTGCGATAATATATTTCATTTTCATAAAATGCATCTCGATCTAATTGTGCAAGAGACTGAATAGTTTCGTTTTCAGGATAATATGTTTGAATAATCACTCTTCCTTTTGTTTGAGCCCGTCCCGCTCTTCCGGATACTTGATATAAGGCCTGATAAGTTTTTTCAGAAGCTCTCAGATCACCACCTTTCAATGTCATATCCGCATCAATTACTCCAACACATGCAAGGTTAGGAAAGTGATAACCTTTGGTTATAAGTTGAGTTCCAATAATAATATCATATTCATGATCTTTAATTTGTTTTACCTTAATTTCTAATTCATCTTGCGATTTTATATGATCACTAGAGAATAGGCATATCTTTGCCAAGGGAAAAGTTTTTGAAATTTCTGTAAATATTTTTTCAATGCCGGCTCCATAATCAATAAAGTGGCTATCATTATTTTGACATGAAGGACATTCTAAGCCCCTAGTTAAAATACTATGACCACAGTGATGACATAGTAATTTTTTATTATTTAAATGTTCTACTAAGTAACTTGAGCAATTTTTACATGTTATTTTATGCCCACATGACTTACAAATAATTACGGGTGCATATCCTCTTTTGTTGATATAAAGCAATGTCTGCTGTTTTTTTTTCAATGTCTGACTGATTTCTTTAATGAGTCTTTCAGATAACCATTGATCTTTTTTTAATTTTTCTTTTTTCATATTAACTATAAAAATTTCATTTTCTTCTTGATTAAAATACTTATTTTTGATCGAAACTTTATTATATTTTTTATTCATCACATTAAAAATTGTCTCGAGTGATGGAGTAGCGCTTGCTAGAATAATTGGAATATCTTCTATTGAACTCTTAACGACTGACATATCCCGTGCGTGGTATATACCTTGTTCTTCTTGTTTATAAGAGCTGTCATGTTCTTCATCTAAGACAATCATTGATAGGTTTTTGTATGGTAGAAATAAAGAGGAACGAGCACCAACAATAATTTGAGAAGTCCCATCAATAATGCTCTTTAATACTTTTGTTTTATAAGCAGTACTTATCTTTGAGTGCCAAACTACTGGTGAAAATCCAAATCTTTCTTCAATTCTATTTACAAAGTCTCCTGTCAATGAAACTTCTGGGAACATAATTAAAACTTGTTCACCGTCTTTAACAAAATTTTTTATAACATCAAAATAAACTTCTGTTTTTCCAGATCCAGGGACACCATCAAGTAGGACAGGCTTAAAATTTTGTTGTTGAAAAATTTTTAGTATATCTTGAGAAGCCCTTTTTTGCTCCAAACTTAGCTTTATTGTCTTAACATTTTTTTTAATATTCGAAGTGAGTTCTTTTGTTTTTTTCTTTTTAAAATAAAATTTACTATGCGACAAAATCATTTTGAGAACTAACCCTCTATCAATTAAATTGTAATTACTAACCCAATTTAAAAACTTTATCATTTTTGAATTCAGTCTATATTCGGGTGAAATTTCTTTTATAAATTTCAACTTTATTTTTGAATCATTTAAAACACTGTTTACTTTGGTGATAATTCCAACTTTTTCTCCTGAGCGCAAAGGAGCTAAAACAATCATTCCAACTCTAGGTTTTTCAATCGTTTCGTATTTATAGGTAAATTCTTCACTTACATTGTGAGCTAATAAGACATCTATATAGTAAATAATTTTATTCATAAATTTTGTTTGAATCTCTAACTATGATATAAATATATCAGTCAAAATATTATTTGTTATGGAATTCTTTTTAGATACAGCAGATGTAGAAGTAATTAGAGAATTTAAAGTAACTGGCTTGATTAATGGAATTACAACCAATCCATCATTAGTGGCCAAATCAGGAAAAGATTTTAAAAAAATACTTAAAGAAATTTCTAAAATGATAAAAGGGCCGATTAGTGCTGAAGTTACGGCCATTGAATGCAAGGGAATGATTGCGGAAGCAAAAATACTATCAAAAATATCTAAAAATATTGTTATTAAGTTACCTTTAACAGAAGAAGGACTTAAAGCTTGTAAGATACTAAGCGGCAAAAAGATCAAGACCAATGTAACCCTATGTTTTTCAGCTGCGCAAGCATTAATTGCTGCTAAATGTGGAGCAACATATATATCTCCATTTGTAGGACGGTTAGATGATATAGGTGAAAATGGAATGAACCTAATTAGAGAAATCAAAGCGATATATTCAAATTATAAAAATATTAAAACAAAAATATTAGTTGCTTCAGTTAGAACTGTTGATCATGTTATTGAGTCTGGAATGATTGGTGCTGACGTAGTCACCTTGCCGCCTGCAACGCTTGAAAAGCTATATAAGCACCCCTTAACAGATAAGGGTTTAAAAGCTTTTCTCGATGATTGGAAAAAAACGAATCAAAAAATTCTTTAGTGTGTGAATAATCAAGTTAAAGAATGCTTTCACGATTGGATTGAGAATTTACAGAAAGTAAGAAACTTAAGCGACAACACGCTTATAAGCTACAAAAATGACATTGAAAAATTTTTAATTTTTTCAAAGGATCATTTTGGGGGTAGCTTATCAATGAGTGATCTTGATAGTATGCAAATTTCTGACTTTAGAAGTTTCTTATCCTTTTTAAGAAATCAAGGCATTGGAACTACATCAATTGCACGAGTGATATCATCATTAAAATCTTTTTTTAATTTCTTAGTAAAGAATGAAAAAATCAAAAATAGTACGATACAATCCTTAAAATCTCCTAAAGCAAAAAAGTCTTTGCCCAGACCAATTTCAGCTGATCTTGCAATTGAAGCTATTAAATATTCGCAAGAAATTGAAAAAGAGAAATGGGTAGGATTACGAAATAAGTCAATCCTTATGCTTTTATATGGATGTGGATTGAGAATATCTGAGGCATTAAATTTAAATTATGATGATATTAATGAAAATGAATATCTGGTTATTAGAGGAAAAGGTAACAAAGAAAGACTCGTGCCCTTAATGGAATTTATTAAGCACGAAATAAAAGAATATATAAAAGAGTGTCCAAAAGGTTTTGAAAATGGTGATCCACTTTTTTTAGGTAAAAGAATGAACCGTCTTAGTCCGAGAATTATTCAATATACTTTGGAAAAAATTAGACATAATTTGTCTTTACCTGAAACTGCAACCCCTCATGCGTTGAGACATAGTTTTGCTACACATTTGCTGGACTCAGGTGGAGACTTGAGAACAATTCAGGAATTATTGGGACATAGCAGTCTTTCCACAACTCAAAGATATACCAAAGTTGAGACTGAGCGACTATATGAAGCATATTCAAAAACCCATCCGCTTGCTAAGAAATAAATAAATTATATATTAATACATATGCAAAACCCAATATCAAGATGGCATGATGTTGTTAATCTTCGAGACTATAATGCTCTGACAGAGATATTAGATGAGCATGTTATTTTTTATTCTCCAGTTGTGTACACACCTCAGCGAGGAAAAGATATCACATTAAAATATTTAATGGCTGCATCAGAAGTATTTAATGCATCGAATTTTAAATATCATAAAGAAATAATTGGAAAAACAAACGCAAGCCTTGAATTTACTTTGACTATTGAAGATACTGATATTAATGGAATCGACCTAATCACATGGAATGAAGCTGGACTTATTACTGAATTTAAAGTATTTATCAGACCACTCCAGGGTGTTAATATAATACACAAGATGATGGGTAACATGTTAGAGAGTTTTAAAAATGTCAGTTGATTTTTTGTTCCAATATTCCGCTCTAGAGCTTTTTTGGTTATTGGTGCCAATTTTAATTGGAATAGCAGTTGTAGAAACATTAGCTATATATTTCTTTAAATTGAAAGGTAAAAATGATTTTAAAGAATGGATATTAAATATGTCCATGGGAGTTCTAAGTTACCCTGTTAATGGAATATTTGCGTTTATAACACTAGGAGCTCTATTTTGGGCTAAGGAATTTCAGATTTATACATTCCCATTTACTTTAAGCGCTTTAGTTTTATGCTTCATACTTGATGATTTAACTTTTTATTTACATCACAGAATTTGTCATCGATGGCGATGGGGCTGGGGGCTGCATCGAACTCACCACTCTTCAGAAAGAATGGGCATCGATGTGGGTGCAAGACAACCATTTACAAAACACTTCACTGGAACTCGAATGCTCAAAATACCACTTGTAATCATTGGCTTTGATCCAGTAATGGTTTTATTCTGTGTGTTTATAAACGGTTACTACCAATATTTATGCCACACTCAAACTATATATAAGTTACCACGCTGGTATGAGTATTTATTTAACACACCTTCACACCATAGAGTTCATCATGCAAGAAATCCGAAATACCTTGATGCAAATTATGCTGGAACACTAATGGTTTGGGATAGAATGTTTGGAACATTTGTTGCTGAAGATCCAAAAGAACCTTGTGACTATGGATTGGTGGTTCCGATGACATCTTTGAATCCTCTTAGGATATTATTTGAAGAATATGCAAATATATTTAAAGACATTTCAATGCGCGGTATTTCGCTTAAAGATAGATTTATGTATCTTTTCGGCCCTCCTGGATGGTCGCATGACGGAACCCGAAAAACCTCAACTCAAATTAAAGAAGATTATAACAGGGCGATTAAAAGTCATTAATGACACCTCCAGCTCATTTTGCTCTTTCTGAAATACTGATTGTAATAGCTGGTGCATACTCAATAAGAGTCTTTTTGCAACATAAGCTAAACTTTGCTGCTGCTGGAGTTTTAGTACTGGCAGTCGCAGCTTTTTTAGCAACCCTTAGGTTTGGCTTGAACATGCATACCGAGCTGAAGTCTTCACATCAATTATTCACAGCTCTATCACTTCTATTCGGAGTACCCCTCATCACGATAGACGTCATTAAAAAAAGTCAGTTAATTAATGAAAAGATAATTTTAATTTTTGCACTGATAATGGCATTGATAAGTATATATATTTTCTTTCAAGCAAAGAGTTTAATCATTATGTATGCTGTTATGTGGCTTGTTCTTGGAATAATTTTTTCTTTTTTGATACCAAGAGAAAAGATTTCTTCTCGTTTCGTATCAAGCTTCATTTTTTCAATAATACTGGTTAATTTTATTATTAGACAGGTTCAGCTGTTTGAACCAAATCTCAGCTGGCATTTTTATCATGTAGTTGTAGCAGTCTGGCTGTACTTGATGACTTTATTAATAACAATAAAGGAAGCTAAATATGAATAGCTTGATTATCCACGTTTAACGCAGCTTCTTTTATTGATTCTGTTAGAGTTGGATGTGCGTGACACGTTCTTGCGATATCTTCAGCTGATGCTCCAAATTCCATTGCAATTGTGAGTTCGCCAATAAGGTTGCCAGCGTCTGCTCCAATGATATGAACACCTAATACTTCATCTGTATTTTTATCAGATAAGATCTTCACAAACCCGCTTGTTTCATTCATCACTTTAGCTTTACCATTTGCTGAAAACGGAAATTTACCTATTTTGTATGTGATGTTGTTTTTCTTTAATTCTTCCTCTGTTTTTCCAACTGAAGCAACTTCTGGGGCAGTATAAATAACCGATGGAATTGTATTATAGTTAACGTGTCCAGCCTGACCGTCAATAATCTCAGCTACAGCAGTACCTTCCTCTGAAGCTTTATGGGCAAGCATTGGTCCTACTTTACAATCACCGATTGCATAAATATTTTCAATCGAAGTATTAAAATGCTGATTAGTCTCAATAAAGCCTTTATCATTCGTTTTTACTCCTATCTTCTCTAAGTTCAGACCAAAAGTGTAAGGTTTTCGACCAGTCGATATTAAAACTTTGTCACAATCCATATCAAGAGTTTGACCATTGTTTTCAACCGAAACAGAAAGCGAGCCATTGCTTTTATTTACCTTTCTTAGAGCAGTAGAAAGCTTAAAATCAAATCCTTGTTTAATTAGTATTTTTTGAAAAGCATCAGAAATTTCTTGGTCCATTCCAGGAAGTATTCGGTCAGCATATTCAATAACTGTTACCTTTGATCCTAGTCTTGACCAAACAGATCCCATTTCCAAGCCAATGTAACCTGCGCCAATAATCATTAAGTGCTTTGGAACAGACGATAAACTTAAAGCTCCAGTGGATGATAAGATATCAATTTCATCAATGATCACTCCCTCAGGTGAAACAACTTCTGAACCTGTAGCAATAATTGTTTTAGATGATTTAATAACCTCTGAGCTATCGCCAGTTAAAATCTCAATTTGCTCATTATTAATGAACTTAGCAAATCCCAATTTTCTTGTAACTTTATTTTTTTTAAAAAGAAATTCGATACCATTTGTAAGTGACTCGACGCTTTCATTTTTAGATTTCATTATTTTATTTAGATCAAACGATACGTTATCAAAATTAATTCCTAATTGATTAAGTTCTGAAGCTTGATGAAATAAATGAGAAGAATGCAATAGAGATTTTGAGGGAATACATCCAATATTTAAGCAGGTACCGCCAAGCGTTTGTCCCTTTTCGATACAACAAACTTTGTATCCAAGTTGTGATGCCCTAATTGCACAAACGTAACCAGCAGGCCCGCTACCAATCACTGTGATATCAAATTGTTCCAAATTAAACTCCTAACAATAGTCTACTTGGATCCTCTAGACCCTCTTTAACTCTGACTAAAAAAGTTACGGCTCCTTTACCGTCTACTATTCTATGATCGTATGAAAGGGCAAGATACATCATGGGTCTAATTTTTATTTCACCATCAATAGCTATCGGTCTTTCTTCTATTTTATGCATTCCCAATATTCCTGATTGAGGCGGATTTAATATTGGAGTTGACATTAAAGATCCATAAACACCACCATTGGATATTGTAAATGTACCACCTTGCATATCTTCAATACTTAATTGGCCAGAACGAGCTTTCTGTCCCAGTTGATAGATTTCTTTTTCTACTTCAACAAGAGATTTTTTATCGGCGTCTTTAACAACGGGTACGACAAGGCCTTGATCAGTTCCAACAGCAACACCAATATTGTAAAAATTTTTATAAATGACGTCGTTGTTTTCAATTTCTGCGTTTACTTCAGGAATATCTCTCAGCGCAGTTATACATGCTTTCACGAAAAAAGACATGAAGCCTAATTTCACGCCATACTTTTTTTCAAATTCTGATTTATGATCATTACGTGTCTTGATAAGCTCACTCATATCAACCTCATTAAATGTTGTGAGCATAGCAGCATTATTCTGAGCATCCTTTAGACGTTTCGCTATGGTTTGCCTTAATCGCGACATGGGCACTCGTTCTTCTCTTTTATCGGTTTGTCTACTTGTTTGAGGAGTATTTTCTTGTTTTTCTATGTTTTGATAATTTATGACGTCAGATTTAGTAATTCTACCATCCTCTCTTGAAGAGGTAACAGTATTAATATTTATATTCTTTTCAGCAGCAATTTTTCTTACAGCAGGGGATAATTTTTGATTATTTAAGTTATCAATTTGAATTGGCATCTCTTCTTTTGGTGGAGACTTTACTTCCTCAGGAATAATTTTTTCTGGAGTCGTAACTGATTTTTCATTTACTGGTTCTGACTGTTTAACTTTTTGTTCTATAGAAGCATTTTCATCAATAGACCCTAAGATTGCACCAACTTCGACAGTTGAACCTTCTTCTGCATTGATTTTTTGTATACAGCCATTTGATGGAGAAGGAACTTCAAGAGTTACTTTATCTGTTTCAAGCTCAAGCAGTGGTTCATCGACGGATACAGAGTCACCTTCATTCTTATACCATTTTGCTACCGTTGCCTCTACAACGCTTTCTCCGAGAGAAGGAACTTTGATTTCAACAGACATATTTAATATTTAACACTTTAAGATTATTATTCAATCGGCAGTTTAAATTTAACTAATGTTACGCCATCCTTGTGTTTTTTAATTTCATTTATATCGCTCTCTACAGCCAGCTTTATAATATTGGCTTGGTTTTCTGCATGACGATTAGCTATACCAGTAGCAGGAGATGCGGATGCCTTTCTACCTATAAATAGTAGTTCTTTATATTTTCCTGTTATTACCTGTAATACTGACTCAATACGATGTTTAACAAATCTGAAGGCTCCCATATTTGATGGCTCTTCTTGAACCCAAATTATTTCAGCATTTGGAAACTGTAACACTTCTTCTTTTAAAACTTCATAAGGAAATGGATACAATTGATCAAATCTTAAAATGTGTACATTATCTTTTTTTAATTTTTCAAGATGATCATCAAGCTCAAAATATATTTTTCCAGAACATAAAAGCAATCTATTTACTTTTGATTTTTGATCTGAAGTCAGTTCTTTTCTTAAAATTCGATGAAAGGTTGATCCATTTGTAAATTCTTCAATGCTAGATGTATTTTTTTTGTGCCTTAATGTAGATTTAGGTGTCATGATAACCAGTGGTTTTCTGAAATCTCTATGAAGCTGTCTTCTTAGAGCATGAAAATAATTTGCGGGTGAAGTACAATTAACAACTTGAATATTGTCCTCGGCACACATTTGTAAAAATCTCTCTAATCTTCCACTTGTGTGTTCAGGCCCCTGGCCTTCATGGCCGTGTGGCAAAAGCAATGTCAGACCTGACATTCTTAACCATTTTCTCTCACCAGTAGTTATAAATTGGTCAATTATTGTCTGAGCATTGTTTGCAAAGTCACCAAATTGACCCTCCCAAAGCACTAGAGTTCTTGGATCAACTTGTGAATAACCATATTCGAAACCCAAAACACCATACTCAGATAAAAAACTATCAATGATTTCAAAAAATCCTTGTTTTTCTCTAAAATGTCTCAATGGTACAAATCTTTTCTCGCTTACTTGATCATAAAGAACTGCATGTCTTTGACTAAAAGTGCCTCTGCCCGAGTCTTGACCTGAAAGCCTTACTCCATAACCTTCTGATAGCAATGAAGCAAATGCAAGAGACTCAGCAGTTGCCCAGTCAATTCCATTACCTGTTAGTATACTTGATAATCTATCATCATAAATTTTTTTTATTCTTCTATGTGGGTTAAAGTTTTCTGGAATGGTGTGTATTTCTTCCCCAATTTTTAAAAGCTCATTTTCAGTAATAGCTGTTTTACCTCTTCTTGCATCGATTGACGCTACCGTTATACCTTTCCATGAACCTTCAAGCCAGTCAGCTTTATTTGGCTTATACGACTTTGCAAATTTTAACTCTTCATTCAATTTACTGGCGTAAATTGATCTTTCATTTTTAACATCGTCATTAGTTAAAACACCTTCTTCAATAAGTTTTTTTTCATAAATTTTAAGAGTAGACGGGTGAGATTTAATTTTTTGATACATTAGCGGCTGTGTAAATTCTGGTAAATCCATTTCATTATGGCCAGATCGACGATAACAAAACATATCTACTACAACGTCAGTTTTAAATTTATTTCTAAATTCAACTGCTAGTCTGCATACATGAACGACTGCTTCAACATCATCTCCATTAACATGAAATATCGGCGCCTGTATGATTTTTGCTATTTCGGTACAGTACGGAGCTGAACGACCATAATGTGGCATTGTGGTGAAACCTATTTGATTGTTAATAACAAAATGAATTGTACCTCCTGTGCGAAAACCCCGTAATTGCGACATCGCAAAAGTTTCTGCAACAACACCTTGCCCAGCCATTGCAGCATCACCATGAATTAATAGTCCTATTACTCTGTCGTTTGTTTTATCTTGAAGCAATGTTTGCTCAGCTCTAACTTTTCCTATCACTACGGGATCCACTGCCTCCAAATGTGATGGGTTTGGCGTCAAAGAAAGATGAATTTTTTTATCATCAAACTCTCTATCACTTGAAATCCCTAAATGGTACTTCACGTCGCCGGATCCTAAAACTTCATTGGGATCCTCTCCTCCACCCTCAAATTTTGCCATAATTGATCGCAAGGGAACTTCCATAACAGATGAAAGCAGGGTTAATCTTCCACGATGTGCGGTTCCTATATATATGTCCTCGACTCCTGCTAAGCAGCTTTGTTTAATTATTTGCTCAATGCCTGGGACAGTCGACTCACTGCCAACGAGCCCAAACCTTTTGGTGCCTATAAATTTTTTATCAAGGAATTGCTCGAACATTTCAGCTTCAAGCAAACGTTTGAATATTGCTTTCTTACCGTTTGAGGTAAACTGTGTTTTATTTCTAACCTCCTCTATTCTTTCTTGAACCCATTGCTTTTGATCAGCATCTTGAATATGAACAAATTCAACACCTATAGATCCGCAATAAGTTTCCTTAAGTATGTCAATTATATTTCTGAGTTTAGCAAAGTTTAGACCAAGACTTCCGTCAATAAAAATTTCTTTATCAAGGTCATTTTCTTTGAAACCATAATTTCTATAATCAAGTTCAGAATATGTTTTAATTTCTTTTAAATTTAGTGGATCCAGATTTGATGCAAGATGACCATTAACTCTATAAGCTCTGATAAGTCTTATTGCTCTTATTGAGTCAAAAACCTGTTCTTTAAATACTTCACTCGTAACAATGTTATCTTTATTTAATATTTGGGACTCTATTTTGATTTCACTCTCATTAATATTTTCTAAAGTATCTTCTTCATTATTGGTTTCTAATTTTTGAGATGCCCAACTAGCACGAAGAATATTTTGTTGATTTAAGTTATCTGTAATGCCAGAAAAAAAAGTTCTCCAATCATCTGGAATGTCAGCGGGATTATTTTGAAATCTTTCGAACATTTGTTCGATATAAACTGCGTTTGCACCGTGCAGGAAAGATGTTTTATCAAAAATATCGTTTATGGATGACTTTGTCATTAAGCAGATTAATTTTAGTTTTGATTCTTTAATACCTCAAGTAAAGTTGATCCTAAAGCTGCTGGAGAATTTGAAATTTGAATCCCAGCACTCTTCATGGCTTCAATTTTATCTTCTGCTCCACCTTTCCCTCCAGATACAATTGCTCCAGCGTGTCCCATTCTTCTTCCTGGAGGGGCTGACGTTCCTGCAATAAATCCAACGGTTGGCTTTTTTACCTTTTCTTTTCTCAAAAATTCAGCTGCTTCTTCCTCAGCTGAACCGCCAATTTCACCAATCATGATTATCGATTCAGTTTCCGGATCAGATAAGAAAAGTTCCAAACAATCAATAAAGTTTGTTCCATTCACTGGATCGCCCCCTATTCCAATACAGGTGGATTGTCCAAGACCTTCCACTGTTGTTTGATAAACTGCTTCATAAGTTAGTGTTCCAGACCTAGATACAATTCCTACGTTTCCCTTTTGATGAATGTGCGCTGGCATTATACCAATCTTACACTCATCGGGAGTTATGACTCCCGGACAATTGGGGCCAATGAGGCGTGATTTGGAAGATCTTAATTTATCTTTGACCTCTAGCATATCCATAACAGGAATTCCCTCTGTTATACAAACTATTAGCTCCATCTCACTATCTATTGCTTCTAAAATTGCTTTTGCGGCAAATGGGGGAGGAACATAAATTACAGTGGCATTTGCTTCTGTTTTATCTTTAGCTTCTTTTACTGTATCAAATACTGGCAACCCTAAGTGCTCAGTTCCTCCCTTTTTTGGAGTAACTCCACCAACCATGTTAGTGCCATATTTAATTGCCTGTTCTGAATGAAAGGTACCTTGTGATCCGGTGAAACCCTGACAAATAACTTTTGTATCTTTGTTAACTATTACTGACATTAAACTAGCTTGACTATTTTTTTTGCTGCATCATCTAAATCATTGGCAGAAATAATTTCGATACTTGAATTATCAAGAATTTTTTTACCTTCATCAACATTTGTGCCTTCAAGTCTAACTACAAGCGGTACAGAGATTTCTAATTCTTTTGCAGCAGCAACAATTCCTTCAGCAATGATGTCACATCTCATGATTCCACCAAAGATATTAACTAAGATGCCTTTTACACCTTTATCAGAAAGAATAATTTTAAATGCACTCGAAACCTTTTCTTTAGAAGCTCCACCACCAACATCAAGAAAGTTGGCGGGCTCACCACCATACATTTTAATAATATCTAAGCTAGCCATTGCCAAGCCTGCGCCATTGACCATACAGCCTATATTCCCATCCAATTTTATATATGCGAGATCATATTTTGATGCCTCTCTTTCATATTCATCCTCTTCATTCTCATCCCTTAATTCCTCAATTTCTGGATGGCGGTATAAAGCATTATCATCAAAGTTAACTTTAGCATCGAGACACAATAGTTTGTTAGTCTCAGTTATAATCAAAGGATTAACTTCAACAAGACTTGCATCTTTTTCTAAAAAAAATTTATACATATTTTTTATAAGATCAGAAAGTTGGCCCTCAAGCTCTTTTTTGAGTTCAAAAGCTTTACTAATTGTATTTATATCATTTTCAGTAACGCCTATTGAAGGCTCTATTTGAACTGTTGTTATATTTTCTGGGGTATCTTTTGCAACTGCTTCAATGTCCATACCTCCCATCTTAGATACAATAAAGGCAACTTTGCTTGTCGCTCTGTCTAACAAACAAGAAAGGTATAATTCTTTTTTAATATCCGACCCATTTTCAATGTAGATACGTTTTACTTCTTTTCCTGCTGGGCCTGTTTGAGGCGTTATTAAATTCATACCAAACATTTTTTCAGCCTCATTTACAGCTTCTTCTTTTGAAGAAACTACTTTAACGCCCCCACCTTTACCTCTGCCACCTGCATGAATTTGCGCTTTAACAACCCAAATTGGACCCTTAACTTTTCCTACTGCTTCATTTATCTGACTTTTTTCATATGCAACGCTTCCTTTGGACACAGGAATATCATAACCGTCAAATAATTCCTTTGCTTGATGTTCGTGTATATTCATTTATTTAAGTGAAGGATCAATATTTTTTGCAGCCTCAAATAGCTCACTGACTGCTTCGATTGAAGTTTTAAAATATTTTTCTTCTTCTTCGTCTAAATCAAGTTCAACAACTTTTTCAATTCCAGCTGAGCCAATAACAACAGGAACTCCAACATATAAATCTGAAACACCATATTCACCATTTAAATATGCTGCGCATGGTAACGTTTTTTTCTTATCATTTAGATATGAGTCGGCCATTTCAATTCCTGATGCTGCCGGCCCATAAAAAGCGGATCCGGTTTCCAATAACTTTACAACTTCGGCTCCACCTTTTCTCGTCCTATCAATAATCTCGTCAAGCCTAGCCTTTGAAATTTTTCCTTTATTCACTAAATCAGTCAGGTTTTCACCACTAACCATAGTTCTATTTGGAACTGGTACCATTGTATCACCATGGCCACCAAGAACAAATGAGTCTACTTCGCTAATTGGAACGTTCAATTCTTGTGATAAGAAATATTTAAAACGTGAAGTATCTAAAACTCCAGCCATACCGACAACTTTATTTTTTGGAAGTCCTGAATATTTTTGAAGAGCCATAACGATTACATCCAATGGATTTGTAATACAAATAACGAAGGCATTAGGAGAAGTTGATTTTATACCTTCAGCTACTTGCTTGATAATTTTTAAGTTTGTTCCCAAAAGGTCGTCTCTAGTCATTCCTGGTTTTCGAGGAACTCCAGCTGTTATAATTATAACATCAGAGTCACTTGTATCCTCATAATTATCAGTACCAGACAAGGAAACATTAAAACCATCTATGGCTGAGGACTGCGCTATATCAAGAGCTTTACCTTTTGCCAGTCCAGACATCAAATCAAAAAGAACCACATCTCCAAGCTCTTTCATGGCAGCTAAATGAGCAAGTGTGCCTCCAATTTGCCCAGCTCCTATAAGTGATATTTTTTTACTTGTCATGATGAGTTTATAGCTCGGTAAACTAACTAGATAGCGATTAAAATCAAGATAAATTAAATATTTACTTCATTGTTGGAATGGTAAATTCAGCACCTTTCCTAATACCAGTTGGCCATCTCGAAGTAACAGTTTTGAGACGCGTAAAGAACCTTACTCCGTCCATACCATGCATTGCATGATCCCCAAATAAGGATCTTTTCCAACCACCAAAGCTATGAAAAGCCATGGGTACTGGTATGGGAACATTCACTCCAACCATTCCAATTTTGCATTGATTAGCAAAAGCTCTAGCTGTGTCACCATCACGAGTATAAATAGTGGTGCCGTTTCCGAATTCATGATCGTTAACCATTTTTAAAGCATCGTCAAAAGTAGGTTGTCGTACAACAGATAATACAGGTCCAAATATTTCTTCTCTATATATCTTCATATCTTCCTTAACATGATCAAATAAACAGCCTCCGATGAAGTATCCATTTTCATAACCTTGAAGAGATATTGATCTTCCATCCACTATAAGATCAGCTCCTTCAGCAACTCCAGAGTCAACATAGTTTTTTACTTTTGATAAATGTACATCACTGATGAGTGGACCCATTTCAACTTCTGGATCTGTTCCGGGGCCAACTTTAAGTCCTTGAACGCGAGGGGTAAGCTTTTCAATTAATTTATCACCCACATCACCAACAGCTACAGCAACAGAGAGAGCCATGCATCGCTCTCCTGCAGATCCATACCCTGCGCCGATCAGACCATCAACAACTTGGTCTAAATCTGCATCAGGCATTACAACCATATGATTTTTTGCACCTCCTAATGACTGGACGCGCTTATTGTGTTTAGAAGATGTATGATAAATGTACTCAGCAACTGGAGTCGAGCCAACAAAACTAACTGATGCAACTTCAGGATCGGTGATCAGAAGATCTACTGCTTCTTTATCGCCGTTAACCACATTGAAAACACCATCTGGTAACCCTGCTTCTTTAAGTAAATCTCCCATCATGTATGGAACCGTTGGATCTTTTTCACTCGGTTTTAAAATAAATGAATTACCGCATGCAATAGACATAACAAACATCCACATTGGAACCATAGCAGGAAAATTGAAAGGTGAAATTCCCACACAAACCCCAAGAGGCTGTCGCATACTCCAGCTGTCGATATTTGATCCGACGTTTTCAGAATATTCTCCTTTAAGCAAATGAGGAATACCACAAGCAAACTCAACTACTTCCATGCCTCTTGTTATTGAGCCAACTGAGTCTGATAAAATTTTTCCATGCTCTGTTGTTAATTCCAGAGCTAATTTGTCCATATCTCTGAGAATTAAATCTTTGAATTTAAATAAAACTCGAGACCTAGTCAGTGATGGAGTAACAGCCCATTCTTTACCTGCTTTGACTGCACAACTTATTGCCACGGATACATCTTCTTTGTTAGCAAAGTTAACTTCTCTTATTTTTTCTCCATTTGCAGGGTTATATACGTCACCAAATCTATCTGACTTACTCACGTACTCTTTACCATTAATAAAATGATTAACAATATTCATCTAAATTACCTAGATTTCAAAACTTTCGCCTATAGCCTCACAGCTTTTGGCCCACAGCATGCTCTTGACTTCAGGATTATCATAAAAAGACTCAAGTGAAAAAGATTTTGCTTTACCTTTCATTCCTTTTAAACCAGGCCCTACCATTGAGCCTGAATTAATTTTAGGATCTGCAATACATCTTAGGAGACCCAAAGTTCCATCTTTTTCAGACTGCCCAAACTTCATTAAATATTTTGTAAAAAAACTGCCCATTCCGCCATCCGCTACTGTTGTAGATTGTAAATCACTTTCTGCAAGACCCGGATGAGCAACCATCGCTCTAATTTTTGAATTATTTTTTTGCAACTTTTCATGCAAACATGCAGTGAATGCAGCATTAGCAAGCTTTGTCTGGGCATAACGCTCCCATCGGCCACCACCAAACATCAAATTACCTCCATCTCCACCTAAGTTGCCACCTTTTTTTTCAAGAAACTTTTCTTTAAGTCTTTTTGTTTGAAAGCGTGCAATACTAGAATGATTAACTATTCTTGCTTCATCCCTTAATTGTGATGCTTTTTCTAGTAAGGGCATACATAATTTAGTTAGAAGAAAATGGGACAAGTGATTAGTTTGCATTTGTACATCAAAGCCGTCGATTGTGGCTTTATCTTTAAGAGCCATTACGCCCGCATTATTGCATAATACATCAAGGCCATCGCTACATATTTCATTAATTTTTGGAAATGCAGTTTTTACCGAGTCAAAACTTTGTAGATCACAATCCACTCTGTGAAAATTTCCATTTGCACAATTTTGTCTAAGTAAATTTAAAGATGACTCGGCTCTAGTCGAAGGACGATTCAATAGTAGGACTTTAGCACCAAGCTTAGCTACTGACTCAGCAGCATAAAATCCAAGCCCAGAAGTTGTGCCTGTTATAGCAACTGTTTTATTCTCCATTGAAGGTAGTGAGTTGAATAAATCATCAAAATACTTAGTATCGAGATTAGGTTTAGTATAAGAATTTTTCATATAATGAAATATTCTAGATTAAATACAACTAATGGCAATGTTTGAAAATTATGAGAAAACTTGACCTTCATGGATTTACACTTGAGGATGCTTATCAAGAATTCACTGACTTTATTTACGAAGCTTACCAAGGAAGTATACCCAAAGTAGAGGTCATAACAGGTAAAAGTGGACAAATCAGAAAAGAATTTCCTCATTGGGCAGAAAGCAGTCACCAAATACAGTACATTGAACAGAGTTGGCATGAAGGCAGTTTTGTTGTCAAAATCCAGAGGAAATATTGAAATCAAGCTCTGTCATTTTGGCAAACTTATTAGAGTTTAATTAGAAAGTTTTACACTTATATGTATAACTCAATGGTGGGTACGTAATATTTTCATAAAATCCCCTAATCAACTGCCCGCCATTGAGATTTATAGTGTTTAATTATTTTATCGTAGTTGCAATTTTTATTTCAGTTCTGCTGGTAAGTATACTTTTTGATTTTACAATAATTTAATTACTGCTGTGCTATCATTTGTTTGATACCAGCAATAGCCTTTGCGGGGTTGAGACCTTTTGGACAAGCTTGAGTGCAATTCATTATTGTATGGCATCTATAAACTTTAAACGTATCATCTAATTCTTTTAATCTCTCTTTTCTTTCCTCATCACGGCTATCTTGTAACCAACGATATGACTGAAGCAGGACTGCAGGGCCCAAATATTTGTCACTGTTCCACCAATAACTTGGGCATGAAGTTGAGCAACATGCACACAAGATGCATTCATACAAGCCATCTAATTTTTCACGGTCATTTCTTGATTGAATATTTTCAGTATCGTTTGCGTTTTGTTTCTTATTCATAAGCCATGGCTTGATGGACTTTAATTGCTTATAGAGTGTTTTTAAATTTGTAACCAAGTCTTTTATAACTGGCATGTGAGGCAGAGGATAAATTTTTATGTCACCTTTCACATCACTAATTGCTTTGGTACAAGCAAGTGTATTTGTCCCATCAATATTCATTGCACAAGAACCACATATGCCCTCGCGACATGATCGTCTAAAGGTTAATGAAGTATCAATTTCACTTTTGATTTTCATAACTGCGTCCAATACCATCGGACCACAATCGTCTAGATCAACTTCATAAGTGTCCATCCTTGGGTTTTTCCCATCGTCGGGAGACCAACGGTAGATTTTGAATTTTTTAGTATTTCCATTGCTTTTTTCAGACTTGTAATAATCACCGTCTGTTAATTTAGAATTGTCGGGAAGATTAAACTGAACCATTAATAAACTCTGGCCTTTGGCGCAATATATTTAACTTCGTTTGATAATGTGTATTCGTGAACTGATCTATAATCCAATTCACAACTCTTATCGTTCAGCCATGACATTGTATGCTTCATCCAATTTTTATCGTCTCTTTCCTTATAGTCTTCTCGAGCGTGAGCCCCTCTGCTTTCTTTTCTATTTAGTGCAGAGTTCATTGTAACTACAGCTTGTGCAATTAGGTTTTTATATTCAAGTGTTTCTAACAAATCAGTATTCCATATAAGTGATTTGTCTTTAATTTTAATATTTTCTGAATTTAACCAAGTTTCTTCGATAAGTTTTTTTCCTTCAGACATAATCTCATCATCTCTAAAAACAGCGCAGTGTTTCTGCATAACTCTCTGCATTTGAGACCTTAATTCTGAAGTTGAAATATCCCCATCAGAAGATCGTGTACTATCAAACCTTGCAATGACTTCATCGATTACATGGCTTGGAATTTCCTTATTGGGTTCGTCTTTATTTACCGTATCATTTATTCTATCTGCAGCTGCTTTGCCAAAAACCACTAAATCAATTAGAGAATTTGATCCGAGTCTATTTGCACCATGAACACTCACACAAGCAGCTTCACCAACTGCCATCAAACCCTGTACGACTGTTTCATTTCCTTTTTCGAGGTTCATTACTTCTCCATGAAAATTTGTTGGAATTCCACCCATATTATAATGAACCGTAGGTATAATTGGAATTGGCTCTTTAGTTACATCAACTCCTGCGAAAACTTTTGCGGACTCTGAAATACCAGGCAATCTTTCTTCCAATATATCTGAGTCTATGTGATCAAGATGTAGATAAGCATGATCCTTATCTTTACCAACGCCTCTACCCTCTAAAATTTCTTTTGTTATAGAACGAGACACAACATCTCTTGAAGCTAAGTCTTTCGCTGATGGTGCGTATCTCTCCATGAAACGTTCGCCTTCACTGTTTACTAAATAACCGCCTTCTCCTCTTGCGCCCTCTGTTATAAGACAGCCAACGCCATAAATACCTGTTGGATGAAATTGAACAAATTCCATATCTTGTAGAGGTAGGCCAGCTCTTAAAACCATAGCGTTACCATCGCCTGTGCAGGTGTGAGCTGAAGTTGCAGAAAAATAAACACGGCCATATCCACCAGATGCTAGTATTGTTTGTTTAGAATTAAATACATGTAATTTACCGTCCTCTAAACACCATGCAACAACACCCCTGCATTCACCCTCAACCATTAATAAGTCCAAAACAAAATATTCAATATAATAGTCAACGTCGTGTTTTAATGATTGCCCGTATAAAGTATGAATTATTGCATGGCCAGTTCGATCAGCAGCAGCACATGTTCTTTGTGCAGTACCTTCACCATAATTTTTGGTCATCCCTCCAAAGGCTCTTTGATAAATTTTTCCATCCTCTGTTCGACTAAATGGAACTCCATAATTCTCTAATTCTAAAACAGCTTTTGGTGCATTTTTGCACAAATACTCAATTGCATCCTGATCCCCAAGCCAATCAGAGCCTTTCACGGTATCATACATGTGCCATCTCCAATCATCATCACCCATATTTCCAAGCGCAGCAGAGATGCCTCCCTGTGCTGCAACCGTATGACTTCTGGTTGGGAATACTTTTGAAATACAAGCAGTCTTGTAACCATTCTCAACAGCACCTACTGTCGCTCTCAAACCAGATCCACCAGCACCAACAACAACTACATCGTAATCGTGATATTCAATTTCGTAATTCATTAAGTTAACCTATAAAAATTAGTAGTAGAGACAAACAAACAAAAATTAGTATTAGTAAAAAAAATATTGAAATTATTACATTTAATATCCTTTTAACCACATCAGAGTGAACATAATCATCAAGGATTTCGTGCACACCTGTATTCATATGAATTAATCCTAAGACCGTGAAAATCAATATAAACCCTACACCCCATAAGTTGCTTAATTCACTCAGAATTAATTGATATGGCAGAGTGGAAAGGTGTATTATTTTTATGAATAAGTAAGCAACGAGTGGTAGTAGTAAAATCGTGCTCCATCGATGAAGTTTCCAAGTATTTTTGGCAGACATAGTTAATATCCAATCATAATTAAAAACCAAAATAGAACAGTGAGCAAAACAGTAAACAAAATTGTAATCCAACCTGTCAATTTGGCAGTATTTAATTCAAGCCCAATACCAACGTCCCAGAATAAGTGCCTTAGGCAGTTTAAAAAATAAAACAAATATGAAAACGTAAGACCTATTAATATTGTTCTTATAAAAATATTTTCTGATAAGGAAATTATAAATTGAAAAGTTTCTTCGCCAGCGCTAATTGAATATAAATATATTATTAATATGATTACACCTAATGATGAAACTATGCCCGTTATTCTATGAAGAATTGATAGTATTGACGTAATTTGCCATCTATAAACTTGCAAATGTGGTGATAAGGGACTGCTCATTAGTAATATTTATATATACCAAATTGCCGGTGATTAAACGACAGTAAATTATTTTTTTCTTGGAATTAAAGCCCAATAATCAAGACTTAACAAAACGGACGGATCAAAGCGCTTGTTACTATCTTGATGTTGAAACTGATAAGCCTGTGCATCACCAATTCCATTTGTTCTGATTCGAATAGCACCTAATGATTCTGATACTTCGACTTTATCTAAAATCAGACTCCAAGCAAAAACAGTTGTTCCAGCAAAACACGGTGATGCGTGAGTTCCACCGTTGATCGCAATAATTTTAAAAGCATTTGAAAGTCCATTAAACGATAAAGCTCTTGTTAAACTTATAACGTGACCACCATATACAATTCTTTTTCCAAACCTGCCACCTTTTTCAACAAAATGGTTAAAGTGAACTTTTGCATTGTTCTGGTATAATTTTGTTGCCATCATATGTTCAGCCTCTTCAACTGTCATACCATCAATATGATTTATTTTTTCGTCAATAGAATAATCCTCATAACAAAGATCAGAGCCTGAGGCTTTATAATCATATCCTGCACAATCAAAATCATATTTTTTTGCAATTTCTACAACCTCCTCACTTGTAAGCTCTTTATTTAATTCCGGTATAGACGGTTCTGCTTTATTTAGATTTCTATTTTTTTTTCTAACCATAACCCATCTTTTATAATCAATAACTGGTTCGTCATGCTGGTTAGTGCCTACAGAGTGAACATAGACTACCCCATTTTCTCCACTTGAATTCTCTTTAATGCCAATCACTTCTGAAGTTGAACTAATTGTATCTCCTGGATAAGCTGGCTTTAAAAATTTACACTCTGCGTAACCTAAATTGGCAATTGCATTTAAAGAGATATCTGGGACAGTTTTACCAAAAGCTATGTTAAATAAAAGAAAATCGTCAATTGGTGATTTTTCTAATGAGAGTTTTTTTGCAAACTCATCTGAGCAGTGCAGGGCATACCTTGAACCGTATAAAGCTGTATAAAGTGCACAATCTCCATATGTTATTGTTCGTGGAGTTGCGTGTATTATTTTTTGTCCTAACTTAAAATTTTCAAAAAAATTACCAACTTTATATTTACTTGAAGAAGTTTGTATAACTTCTGATTGATCTAGTTCTGTAACTTTTGAAACAAGCAATTCTGCTTCTATAATTCGTTTTGCATGATTTACGTGTAATTCCTCTATCTGACTGCCTTCAAACGTAATTACTCCAACATTTGGGTCCTTTTTTCTTGCATCCTCAAAGGCTGCAACAATTCGTTTTGCTTTGTCTAGTTGTTCAGCCGTAGGGGTAAATATTTTATTGCATATTTGTATTTGTCCGGGGTGTATTAAGGTTTTACCATCAAATCCAAGACCATGACTATAGATACACTCTTCTTCAAAGCCATTAGCGTCTCTGATGTCATTAAAAACTCCATCAAGTAGTGATAATTTGTAGGCTTTTGTTGCCATCATACATTTCTCAAAACTTGTGACTAATGCAGTTCTTTTCAGTTCTTCCTCTATACCCAACTCTGCAGACAAGTCATTGGTTCCCATTACAAAACATTTTAAATATTTTGATGATTTTGCAATATCATACGCGTTTACAATGGATAAAGCTGTTTCCATCATAACCCAAATTTTAGTTTCTTTATTTTTAAGATATTTTTCAAAAGCTTTAACATCTTTAGCTTCATTTACTTTAGGGATTAATATTGCATCGGGATTACATTTGTCCAAGACCTTAATATCTATTTTACCATCATCAGTATCCAAAGCATTTACTCTTATCACCTGCTCCTTATTTTTGTTTACACCAGAATTTATAATTTCGATAATTGCTGTGCGTGCATCATTTCTGGCATTTGCAGCTACCGAGTCTTCTAAGTCGTAAATAATTGCATCTACATCAAGCGTACTACTTTTTTTTAATGCTTTTGGATTAGATCCAGGAACATAAAGTACGCTTCTTCTTGGTTTTCTTACATCTTGTCTCATTTAGATAAATGTTCCTCAATTAGCATTTCAGCGATTTGGATTGTATTTAAAGCAGCACCTTTCCTTAAATTATCAGAAACTACCCAAATAGATAATCCATTTTTTGTAGACGTATCCTCTCGAATTCGCGATACATACGTGTCATCATTTCCTGCACACTCTTTTGGAGTTACATAACCTCCATCAGCTCTTTCATCAAGTAGTGTGCACCCAGGAGCATTTTTAATAGCTTCACGTGCTTCTTCTACTGAAATTTTGTTTTCAAACTCAATATTTACAGCTTCAGAGTGACCAATAAATACAGGAACGCGAACACATGTAGCGCTAAAGCTGATCTCACTACTTAAAATTTTATGAGTTTCTTGTCTCATTTTTAATTCTTCTTTTGTGTACCCATCATCCATGAATTTATCAATATGAGGTATGACATTAAAGGCAATTGGTTTGGTAAACTTAACATTATCTTTAATATCATCAGAGAACATATTTTTTGTTTGCTCAAACAGCTCGTCCATACCAGCCTTACCTGCACCCGAAACAGATTGATAAGTTGATACAATAACTTTTTTTATTTTTGAAATTTCGTGCAATGGTTTTAAGGCAACCACCAATTGAATTGTTGAGCAGTTTGGATTAGCAATTATATTTCTTTTTTTATAATTATTTAGATCACTTGGGTTAACCTCAGGCACAACCAGAGGAATATCTTCTTCCATTCTAAAATGACTAGAGTTATCTATAACAATACAGTTTTTTTCTGCAAACTTTGGTGCCCATTCCTTTGAGGTACTAGCTCCTGCTGAGAAGAGTGCCAATTCTACTTTTGAAGGATCAAACTTTTCAATAGATTCTACAATTAGTTTATCCTCCCCAAATTCAATTTCCATGCCTTCACTTCTACTAGAAGCTACAGGAAATATTTTTGACGCATCATATTTTTTTTCAGAGAGAATATTTAACATTTCTCTTCCAACATTTCCTGTGGCACCCACTATAGCAATATTAAAATTCATAATTTAAAAGTTTTCTTTCAATTGATTTAATATTTGATCACCCATTTCAACTGTTGATAGGTTTTTGTTATCATCACCTATTAAATCCGCAGTTTTAAAGCCATTGGCAAGTACATTATTTACAGCCTTATTTATAAGATCTGATTCCTTGTCCATATTGAATGAGTACTTTAAACACATCGCAAAACTAAGAATAGATGCAATTGGGTTTGCTATTCCTTTGCCAGCTATGTCCGGTGCAGACCCATGAACTGGCTCATATAAAGACTTTCTAAAATTATTACTATCGACTGCACCCAAAGAAGCAGAGGGCAACATTCCAAGCGAACCCGTGAGCATGGCCGCCTCATCTGACAGAATGTCTCCAAATAAATTATCAGTAACAATAACATCAAACTGTTTAGGGTTTCTAACTAATTGCATCGCACAATTATCTGCATACATATGAGATAACTCGACATTAGAATATTCATTTTCGTGCACATAAGAGACTTCTTCCCTCCACAATATTCCAGACTCCATCACATTTGATTTTTCACATGAAGTAACCCTGTTACCTCTTTTACTTGCAAGTTCAAATGCTATTCGTGCAACTCTTCTAACTTCATCAGTGCTATAGGATTGAGTGTTAATTCCAATACGATTTCCGTTACCTGTATCTTCAATACCTCTTGGTTCACCAAAATAAATACCACCGGTAAGTTCTCTAACAATTAATATATCGAGACCTGATACTAAGTCTGGTTTAAGAGAAGAGGCGTCAACCATTGACTCAAAACATAGAGCAGGCCTTAAGTTTGCAAACAAGTCTAATTCTTTTCTAATTCTCAAAAGGCCTTGTTCAGGTTTAAGAGAAAAATCTAAATTATCCCATTTTTCTCCACCCACAGCACCAAGTAAAACTGCGTGAGAATTTTTAGCTTTTTCAAGAGTCTCATCAGATAGAGGGGTGCCATAGCGATCATAGGCAGATCCACCAATATCGTCCTCTTCTATCTCAAATTTAACTTTACTAAGTTCACCAATACTCTTAGCAACCTTTATGACCTCCTTCATTACTTCAGGCCCTATACCGTCGCCAGGTAAGACTAATAATTTATAAGAATTGCTCATTTTATTTGTTGGCTATACAACCAGGGTGTTGTTGACTTTTGCTTATTTTCAAAATCAGAAATATGATTAACTTTAGCTAGTGTCAATCCAATATCATCTAAACCCTCTAATAGGCTAGTTTTTTTGGCTTTATCAAGTTCAAAACTTACCTCATGATTTATATTTTTATCAAAATAAGAAATCTTCTGATTTTCTAAATCAATTGTAAAACTAAGACTGTTTTCCGCTGCTTTTTGTAATTTAGTTACTTCAGACTCATCTAATTTGATTGGAAGAATACCATTCTTGAAACAATTATTATAAAAGATATCCGCAAAGCTCGAAGCGATGATGCATTTAATACCATAATCTAAGATTGACCAAGGAGCATGTTCACGAGATGACCCACAGCCAAAATTTTTACCAGTAATCAAAATTTGAGAGTCTTTATATTTATCTTGATTAAGGACAAACGAATCTATGGGTGCATCTTTTTCATCATATCTTAATTCATAAAATAAATTTTTACCTAAACCTGTTCGCTTAATTGTTTTGAGAAATTGTTTTGGAATGATCATATCAGTATCAACATTCACCATTGGTAAAGGAATTGCATTACTTTCTATTTTTTTAAATTTTTCCATTATATCTCTCTACAGTCTGATAGTTTTCCATTGATAGCCGCGGCAGCAGCCATAGCTGGACTCATTAAATGAGTACGACCTCCTCTTCCTTGCCTACCTTCAAAGTTTCTGTTTGAAGTGGAAGCGCATCTTTCTTGAGGTTTAAGTTTATCAGCATTCATTGCAAGACACATTGAACATCCGGGCTCTCTCCATTCAAAGCCTGACTCAATAAATATTTTATCCAAACCCTCCTCTTCTGCCTGCTGTTTAACTAAACCGGACCCAGGAACGATTATTGCATTTACATGGTCCGCAACTTTTCTATCCTTTGCAATTTTGGATGCAGCTCTCAAGTCTTCAATCCGTCCATTAGTGCATGAACCAATAAATACCTTATCTACTTTCACCTCTTTAAGTGGTGTGTTCGGAACAAGACCCATGTATTCCAAAGCTCTAATCATTGATTTTTTCTTCGTCTCATCGCTTTCGTCCTCAGGGTTTGGAACCAATCCATCAATCGAAACGACATCCTCAGGACTTGTGCCCCATGTGACTTGCGGAATGATATCGCTTGCATCAATATTTACTGTTTTGTCATAAGCAGCACCTTCATCAGAAGCTAGCGATAACCAATAATCTGATGCTGATTGATATTCATTTTCTGCTGGAGAAAATGGTCTACCCTTTAAGTATTCAATTGTTTTTTCATCAGGACTGATTAAACCAGCTCTTGCTCCCGCTTCAATTGACATGTTACAGACAGTCATTCTTCCCTCCATTGTTAGGGATTTGATCGCATCACCTGTGTATTCAATAACATATCCAGTACCTCCAGCAGTTCCAATTGTTTGAATAATCTTTAAAACAATATCTTTTGCTGTGACACCCAGTGGCAGTTCACCTTGTATATTAATTTGCATATTCTTAGCTTTAGTTTGTACCAATGTTTGAGTTGCAAGAACATGTTCTACTTCAGAAGTTCCAATTCCCCATGCAAGAGCACCGAAGGCACCGTGTGTTGACGTATGGCTATCACCACAAACGATAGTCATTCCTGGTTGTGTGAAACCTTGCTCCGGTCCGATAATATGAACTATGCCCTGTCTTTTATCAGACATAGAAAGAAAAGTAATTCCGTGCTCTTTACAATTCTCTTCAAGAGTATCTACCTGTAACTTAGACTCTGGATCTGATATTCCCTCATCTCTATTTGTTGTAGGAATATTGTGATCAGCAGTGGCTAATGTGAAATTAGGTTTTCTAACTGATCTGTTTGCAATTTTTAGTCCCTCAAATGCTTGGGGACTTGTAACTTCATGGACAAGATGTCTGTCAATATAAATGATTGATGTTCCATCTTCATTTTCTGAAACTAAATGATCATTCCATATTTTATCATATAATGTCTTTGGAGTACTCATAAATAACTTTGATTAACAAAAAAAACGAGAAAGAAGTAATTATTCTTTTGTTGTTTCTGATTCTTCTGAACTTTCAGCATTATCTTCAGGAACTTGTTCTTGAGCAATCTCATCAACTTCAGAGTTTGTTTTTTCCTCAGCTTGAGAAGCATCAGCTGCAACTTCAACACTCTCATCTTGAGCAGGCTCATCAGAAGCAATAATTTCTTCTTCTACAACTTCTTCACTCTCATCAATATATAAACTAGCAAGATCTGGTTGCTTCTTTCGGATTCTCTCAACGATTCTTGCTTTCTTACCGGTTAGATCTCTAAGATAGTAAAGCTTAGCTCTTCTGACTTGTCCACTTCTTACAATCGAGATGGAGTCAATAGACGGACTAAAGATTGGAAATACTCTTTCTACGCCCTCACCGAAAGAAATTTTTCTAACTGTAAATGAAGAACTTAGACCTCTATTTTTCTTTCTGATACAAACGCCCTCGAATGCCTGTATTCTCTCACGCGTACCCTCACGTACCTTGACATTCACTCTTACTGTATCTCCTGGATGGAATTGTGGTATTTTCTTACCTTTGACTAGTGACTTTATCTGGTCTTTTTCGAATTGTTCTATGATGTTCATGGTAGCCTCGCACCGTGTTTTAATACTTTATTTCTTCCTTGTCTTGCTTTTTTTGTAGTTTTTCCATAAATCTGGCCTAACTTTCTGTGTCAGTTTTTCAGATTGTTTTAAGCGCCACTCACTAATATTTCTGTGATTTCCAGAGAGCAATATGTCTGGAATTGTCAAATTTTTCCATTTTTTAGGCCTTGTATACTGAGGGTATTCAAGAAGGTCTTTTGAGAAGGTCTCTGAACTGGCAGACTTCATGTCACCAAGTGTTCCTGGCAACAGTCTCACTATTGACTCTACTAAAACCTGGGAAGCTATTTCACCACCCGCCAGTATATAGTCTCCAATACTTATTTCCTCAATAGGATAGAAATCGAGTATACGTTGATCAATGCCTTCATATCTACCACAAAGAATATTAATTCCTTTCATCTTTGAAAAATTAATAACTTTACTTTGAGTTAAAGGAGTACCGCGAGGACTTAAATATATCATTGGATAACTATCTTTAGATTTTATATTCTTGTAACAAGCATCAACAGATTTCCCAATTACATCTGCTTTTAAAACCATACCAGGACCGCCACCAGCTGTGGTATCATCTACTTTTTTGTAATTACCTTTTGAATATTTTCTCGGATCAATTGTTTTTAATGACCATATTTTTTTCTTTAATGCCTTACCCACGACTCCTGTGTTTAAAAGTCCAGGAAAACTATTTGGGAAAAGTGTGATAATTTTTACTCGATACATTGCTAGCCTATATAGTCATTGATATTTTTTGTAATAATAATTTTTTTTATAAGATCAATTTTTTTTATTGTGTTTTCACTTATTGGAATAAAGTGGTCTTTAGCATTTTTTTTTCTTATTTCTAGTAAATCCGATGAACCGTAATTCTGAACAGATATTACTTTTCCAATACTTTTTCCATCATTAGTTTTTACAATTAAATTAATTAATTGATGATAATAGTATTGGTTTAATTTTTTTATAACTGGTAAATACGATTGATCGATTTCTATTGTAAGCCCTACAATTTTTTCAGCCAACTCCCTTGTTTTAATTTGTTCACAACTAGCAATAAAACCAGTTTTTAACTCTTTCAATTTTTTAAGAGTGATATTTGAATATTTTTTCCCAAGTCTACAGGGGCCATATCTAAATACATCGTCTGGCGTTTCTGTATATGATGTAATCTTGAAATGACCCTTTAAACCGTGAACTGCTCTTACTTCTCCAATAACTATCAATTGGGACATAATTAATAAGCTTAGTCTTTTTTCTCCTCTTCTGCTGGAGCTTCCTCTGCTGAAGTCTCTTCTGCTGGAGCTTCATCAGTTTTTGCCTCTGCTGCTGGAGCTTCCTCTGCTGGAGTCTCTTCTGCTGGAGCTTCAGGTGTAGGCTGATTCTTTGCTTCCTCAGCTGCAGCTAATCTTTCTTGTGCTTTCTTTTTTGGCTGAGCTTTTTTAGGATTGTTGCCTTGTGCTGGCATTGGTATTACGCCGGCTTCTCCCAAAAATCTTGCAACCTTATCTGTTGGTTTTGCTCCTTTAGAAATCCACTCTTTTATTGACTCTAAGTTTAGTTGGATCCTATCCTTATTATCTTTTTGTAAAAGAGGATTGTACAATCCTACCTTTTCAATAAATCTACCATCTCGCGGACTTCTTGAATCTGCAACTACAACTCTGTATACAGGCCTTTTTTTTGAGCCTGCTCTCGATAGTCTTATTTTTAACGCCATTTTATTCTCCTTTTATTTGTTAATAATTAAAATTTATTTTTAAAAAAATCACTCGGCATACCACTTCCAAGTTGGCCTGCCAACATATTTGGATCAATTGATCCTCCCCCTTTTCTAGATAACTTCTTCATCATGTCTGACATCTTTCTATGTTGTTTTAGAATTTTATTTATTTCAGATACTGAAGTCCCTGACCCTGCCGCTATTCTTTTTTTTCTTGATCCATTAATTATCTTTGGCTTGCTTCGCTCGTATTTTGTCATTGAGAGAATAATTGCTTCTTGTTGAGCAATTGAATTGTCAGGATTACTATTTTGTGGGATCTTATCGCTCAGATTACTTAGTCCAGGAATAAATTTCATCATACCCGAAATGCCACCCATTTTTTTCATCTGTCTGATTTGACTAAGCAAATCGTCGAGGTCAAATTCTCCTTTTTGTAATTTTTTGGCCATTTCTTCAGCATCCTCTTGAGCAACAGTTTCAGCAGCTTTTTCAACTAAGGTTACAATATCTCCCATTCCAAGAATACGATTGGCAATTCGCTCTGGGTGAAATTTTTCAAGGTCATCGACTTGCTCCCCAACTCCCATAAATTTAATTGGACAATCAGTAATGTACTTCATGCTTAATGCGGCCCCACCCCGAGCATCACCATCAATCCTAGTAAGAATAGAGCCAGTAATATTGATTGCTTTTGCAAAATCGCTTGCAACATTCACTGCCTCCTGGCCAGTTAGGCTGTCTAAAACAAGTATCGTTTCTAGAGGGTTAATTTCTTTTTCCAGCAAACTCAATTCGCTCATTAGCCCTTCTTCAACATTCATTCTCCCCGCTGTATCATATAAAACACAATCAATTTCCTGTAATTCAGCAAATTGTTTTGCTCTTGATACAATATCAAGAGGCATTTGATTTTCGAGTTTAGGTAAAATTGTTACATCAATTAACTCAGAAAGTTTTTTTAGCTGATCAAAGGCAGCTGGTCTTGTGGTGTCTAATGAAACAAATAAAATCTTCTTATCGTAATTACTTTTGAGATAATTACCGATTTTACCAACAGTCGTTGTCTTGCCAGAACCTTGAAGTCCTGCAAATAAATAAGATGAAACTTGATTATCGTTTATTTGGAATTCTGGTGAAGCTGACCCTAAAATTTGAATTAATTGATCATTCACAATTTTTGTTATCATTTGCGCGGGCGTTATTGATCTAATAATTTCCTTTCCGATTGCCTCTTTTTTGACATCCTCTATGAATTTTTTTGCAATTGGCAATGCAACATCAGCTTCAAGAAGAGCTCTTCGAATATCTCTCATTGCACTATCGAGAGAGGCCTCATCAATAGAACCTGTCTTTTTTAAACTCTTAAA
This sequence comes from uncultured Pelagibacteraceae bacterium, assembly GCA_902598405.1. GTDB lineage: Bacteria > Pseudomonadota > Alphaproteobacteria > Pelagibacterales > AG-422-B15 > CACNXQ01. The sequence goes on from CACKBQ010000003.1 coordinate 44,663, forward strand.
TATTTCCTCAAACCGATTATTAAGGTTTTCAAACAAAATAAACTCTCCTTCAGCAGGTAGTGCACCAATGGGCGAAACTCGCTGACTGGTGTCGATACCTTTATTTATGGCACCGCAGAAATAATATTTCTGACGGAAAACGTGAGTTTTTTATTACTTCAGTAAGTTAATGTCAAGATTCATTTAATTTCTTATTTACTGGAAAAATCAAAATTGGCTCAATATAAAGTGTTTATGCAGGAGTTTAAGTTCGTAAAGATGAATGGCCTAGGAAATGATTTTATTGTTATTGACCAAAGGGTATCTGAATTTGATTTATCAGAAGAACAAATAAAATTAATTTGTAACAGAACAGTCGGGGTTGGCTGCGATCAACTAATCATGATAAGGAAGTCACAAGATAACAGCGATCTAATGATTAAATTTTTTAATTCAGATGGAACTGAAATAGATGCTTGTGGAAATGGTTCGCGTTGTGTTGCAAACTTATTAATGAAAGAAACAAAGAGTGAGAAAATAAACTTAACTACACGTGAAAGAACAATTGCATGTGAAAAGGTTGATGATGTCACAGTTAGTGTAAATATGGGCAAGCCAAAATTCGAATGGAATGAAATCCCTTTGACTAAGGATATCGATCCAGTGGATATAAATTTTTCAATCAGAGACCTTACTCTAAAAAAACCATTTTTAGTTAACATTGGTAATCCACATATTATTTTTTTTGATGATGAAATCGAAAAATATGATGTTGAAAGTTTTGGATCTTTAATTGAAAACGATAGTTTATTTCCTGAAAAAATAAATGTGAGTTTTGCAAAGTTAAAAAGTGATAATCACATTGTACTAAACGTATGGGAAAGGGGTGCAGGAAAAACAAATGCTTGTGGTACGGCTGCTTGTGCAACAGCTGTAGCAGGAGTTGAGATGGGATTGATAAAAAATAAGGTGACAGTAACATTGCCAGGGGGTGATTTAGAAATATATTATAAAAGTAGTGACAATATAATTATGACGGGTCCAACTGAGATAAATTTTACTGATAAATATAAGCTGTGAGAAATAAAAATTCTAAAAAAAATACTAAAATATACTTCAATAACTCATGCAGTATCTGTAGATTTGAAATAAACCACTATAAGAAACTTAATAATGTTATTGATTGGGTCGATGTTACTCAAAATAAAGTTGCTGAAAAGGAAACCTCAAAAGAACCAAGTCAATTGATAAGACGTCTTCATGCCATACATGATGGAAAGATTTTAGAAGGAATCGATGCTTTTTTACTGATATGGTCTCAACTTCCAAGGTATAAATGGCTTTATAATTTTATTAAATTGCCGCTTATCTATCATTTGAGTCATATATTGTATGAAGTTTTTGCATTTGCTCTATATTTAAAAAATCGAAATCAAATAAGTAATGAAAGATCCAGAAATTAAAACTTACGGATGTAGACTGAATTTTTATGAGTCTGAAGTTATAAGAAAATACGCAAAAGATAATAATCTTCAGAACCATATTTTTATTAATAGTTGCGCTGTTACAAATAAAACTATCGCTGATCTGAAAAATGAAATTAGAAAAGTAAAAAAAGAAAATCAACAAAGTCAAGTCGTTCTTACCGGTTGTGCTGCACAGATACATAAAAAAGATTTTGAAGCAATGAGCGAAGTGGACTCCATAATTGGAAATAAAGAAAAATTAGAATCCTCAACCTATACAACTATAAGAGAAAGTAATAAGCCCGTAAATTTAGTAGGAGATATATTCGAAAATGAACAAGCAATTTCGCCGATTATAAGTAAAGTTAAAAACAGAATAAGAGGATTTGTACAAATACAAAATGGATGTGATCATAGGTGTACATTTTGTATTATTCCATATGGACGAGGAAATTCAAGAAGTGTGGATCCAAAAAATATTATAAAACAAATAAAGTTACTTCTAGAAAAGAACTACAAGGAGATAGTGCTAACTGGCGTTGATCTCACAAGCTACGGTAGTGATTTTGAGAATAAAATTTCATTGTCAAAGTTAGTAAAAACTATTCTCAATAGGTTGCCTCAACTTAACAGACTGAGACTGTCATCTCTTGACATCGCAGAAATAGATGATGAATTAATAAATCTTTACGGTAGTGAGAAACGTTTACTTCCTCATATTCATTTATCTCTGCAGGCTGGCGATAATATGATTTTAAAAAGAATGAAAAGAAGACATTCAAGAGAAGATGCAATTAATGCAATAGAGCGCATCAGAGCTGTTAGACCTGATATTGTATTTGGTGCAGATTTAATTGCTGGATTTCCAACAGAAACGGAAGAAATGTTTCTAAATTCAGTGCGTCTTATAGATGAATGTAATATTACTTTTTTGCACGTGTTTCCATTTTCACCAAGAGATGGAACGCCCGCCGCTAGAATGCCTCAATTAGATCGAGAAATTATAAAAAAAAGAGCAAAAATACTCAGAGATATTGGCGAGCGAAAGATTACCGAGCACTACGATAAGCTTAAAAATAAAGAGATTAACCTTATTGTTGAGAGTCACAATCAAGGTAGATCAGATACATTTGCAAAGGTCTGTCTCGATGATAATTTTGAAGCGGGTAAAATAATAAAAATGCTTGTCACTGGAAAGCGTCAAGAAGGCTTAATTGGAAATATAATTGTTTAAGAGTTTAAAATCTGGCCTAGCAAAAGTATTTGCAAATCAAAAAATTGATCAAAATACAATACAGGATTTTGAGGATCTTCTCATAACTTCTGAAGTTGATGTTGAAACATCAGAACTCATTACAAAAAAATTAGCAAATGAAAAATTTTCTAATGCTCCTTCGCTGGAAGAAATTCAATCATCCCTTAGTAAAATTATAAATGAAATTGTATCAACAAATATAAAGAAAATTGACTATAGAAATAATACAAAACCCTACGTTATATTAATGGTAGGAGTAAATGGTTCAGGTAAAACTACTACAATTGCAAAATTGGCAAATCAATTTCAACAAGAAAAAAAAAATGTTCTGTTGGTTGCTGCTGATACCTTTAGAGCAGCGGCTGCGGAGCAATTGAATGAATGGGCTGATAAAATAGGAACGGACTTTATAAGAGATGATGATAAATCTGACCCTGCAAGTGTGGTATTTAAGTCAATTGAATATGCAAATAAAAATAATATTGACGTAATTATAATCGATACAGCTGGAAGACTTCAGAACAAAACTGATTTAATGGATCAATTAGGTAAAATTGACCGAGTGCTTAAAAAACACGATGAAACACTACCTCATGATTCAATAATATCGATTGACGCCACAACAGGACAAAATGCCTTAAAACAAGTGGAAGAATTTAATAAATTTACCAAGATAACTGGGATTATTATGACAAAATTTGATTCGAATGCAGCAGGGGGGACACTTGTATCAATTTCAAATAAAACAAATATACCAATTTTAGCAATTGGTAGTGGTGAGCAAATCAGTGATCTTATTGATTTTGATCCTGAGCAATTTGCCAATAATTTTATTAGAAATTAAAAAGGTCTTATGATTGAGATCGTTGCGCTTTCTGTACCAGGATTCGTATCACCAATACTTGCATTGGAAATATGATTTAAATTAAACCCTATCCGACTTGATTTAAGTTTATATGAAAACTCAATCTGACTTCTAAATTCAAGATTATATCCCAAATCTTTACTATCTCCTCTATCATAATATCCTAACGCAAAGCTTGGCGTAAAAAACCATTTTTCTGAAATGCCAATATCTTTTCTTAAACCTGAATAAACATATTTTCCGTTATCACCGTTCCTCATAACACCCAAGAAAGGTTTAAGATCATAATTATTTTTTAAAAAGTTATTCCCGTACAAATATTCAAATCTTAATTCTGATGAGTCAACTGTGTCGTTTACATCAAATTGACCAAGTGAAAAAGACCACATGTTTTCTTCATTGCTTTGAGAACTAAATCCATAGGATATTAAAATTAAAATTGTAAAAAATAATTTTTTCATAAAAAATATTTTTATGATCCGTATCTTACAAATGTATCGGCCACTTCACCTTCTTGTATATAACCACCTGACCAAGTTACGCATCCACCTGACCATTTAACAACGTTACCTTCACCGTCACATCCATCAGCAACTATTTCTTCTAGCTTCTCATATAATGGCTCTTGTAATTCTTGAAATTCAGAAATATCTTCCCTTGTTGTAAGCTCAACATCCTCATAATCTTTAGTTTCATCTTCAATTCCACCTGCAAAAGTAAAATTCAAACTTAGGAAAAAAAATAATAAAAATGCATAAATTTTTGATTTCATAAACACCTCTTTTAATTTCACTATAATATAAAATTTCAAATTGTTTAAAAGATATCTACAAATTGTCAAAAATTAGGCATAGCTTCTTTTTTGTCTATAAATTGCAATGGCTCCAATTATCATTATGAGGAATGGCAGAGACCATAATATATAGGTTAAGCTGTTAAATGGCGGTGTCATCAAAATCCAATCGCCATATCTTTCTACTAAATATTCTTTAATTTGGCGATCGGTCTCACCTTGACTAATTTTTTCACGAATAAGTTTTTTTAAATCCTCTGCTAATTCTGCATTAGATTCATGAATTGTTTGGCCCTGGCACACAAGACACCTTACCTCTTTAAAAAGCTCAATTGCCCTAGGATCTTCAGCTGTAGCGTTATTTTGCAGCAAAAAAAGGAGTAAAAATATCTTAATTATCTTTATCATACTTCAATTATCCCTAATTATTGGAAGAATTTTCTCTTCCATCTCATTCATATGAATTGGGCCAATATGTTTATAAATAATTATACCGTTAGCAATAATATAAGTCTCAGGAACTCCGTAAACTCCCAAATCAATAGAGGTTCTTCCTGAATTATCTGAGCCAATTTTGACAAATGGATTTCCAAGATCATTTATGAAATTTTTTGCTTCCTCATTATTATCTTTATAATTCAAACCAAATATTTCCACTTCATAAAGTTCTGACAAAACCATTAAAATGTCGTGTTCTGCTCGACATGGTATACACCAAGAAGACCAAACATTTAATAAAATTGGATTTTCACTATTTAAGTCTAAATTTGTAAGCTCTTCCTGTCCAAAAAGGTTTGGCAATGAAAATTCTGGTACTTTTTGTCCAACAAGAGGACTCGAAAGTTTTGATGTGTCATTATTTAAAGAAAAAAATAAGAATATACTTAATAATATTATTAAGACCAAAGGTAAAAATTTTAAATGATTACTTTTCATCGAAACGCCCGATTCTTATGGAAGCAGATATAATTCCCCCAAAGATTATCATTAAGGTGCCTAACCAAAGTATTGTCATGAAAGGTTTGATATGCATTCTGACACTTATTGATTGCTGATCTTGAGGGACATTCATGACAAGGTAAATATCTGAAAAAAATTTGTGCAAAATACTTGCTTCTGAAGTAATTGTAGGTGGGTTTGAATAAAATCTGATTTCAGGAGTGAATGTATCTATTAACTTACCATCTTTTTTCATCAGAAAATATGCTTTTAGTGAGTTATAATTGCTTTCCTCAACTTGCTCAATTTTATCAAAACTAAAAATATATTTTTGCAATTGTAAATTATCTCCTACTTTAGCGTTATAAATTCTCTCCTCAGAATACACAGCATTACTTACAACTGCCATCATCAAGATACCAAATCCAGCATGCGCGAGATTTTGACCTAAGTTGGTTCTTACTAAAATATTTTTCTTATTAAAGTTAATACTAGCTGTCATCGAAGAAATTATTAAAAGCAAACTAAAGAAAATAATTAAGATTTCAGTCAAATTGAATAATTCAAAATATAGACTGATTATCAATGTAATCGTTAATGATGTAATAATGAGATATCGAAGTTGAATAATTATTTTATAGAGTTTTGTGTCAGTCCATCCCAAACGTGGAGATATAAACATAAAAAAAAGAAAAAGTATTATGATGGGGGCAATAGTCGTTGAATAATATTTTGGTCCTACAGTTAAGCTCTTATTGAGTAGTAAATCAGTTGCAAGAGGGTACATAGTTCCCAAAAAAACAATTGTTAATATTGTTATCAAAAGCCAGTTATTTACTTGTATGCCGGTACCTCTGCTTATCAAACCCATACTACTTATCTTATTAATTTTTTCAGAGTTGTAGGCAAATAAGCTAAAAGAAAAGACAAGTATAAAAAAAATAAATACTAAAATAAATAAACCTCTTCCAGGATCGCTGGCAAAGGTATGAACTGAGTTTAGGATTCCAGACCGTACAAGAAAAGTTCCAACTAAACTCAATGAAAATGTAAGTATGGCTAAAATAATAGTCCAGGATTGCATTACATTTCTTTTCTGAAGTATCAACACGCAGTGAATTAATGCAGTTGCGGCTATCCACGGCATTAGCGATGCATTCTCAACTGGATCCCAAAACCAATAGCCACCCCAGCCAAGTTCATAATATGCCCAAAATGAACCTAAGGCTATTCCTGCAGTAAGAAATGCCCAGGCAGAAAAAACCCATGGTTTAACAATTGAAGCCCATTGTTGGTTGACTTCTTTTGTAATTAACCCTGCAATTGCTAAGCTAAATACAAGAGAAAAGCCAACATAACCTACATACAAAACAGGTGGATGTATTGCTAAGAGTGGATCCTGTAAAATAGGGTTCAGACCAATACCATCAAAAAAATTGTTTTGATTTAATGCAAATGGATTTGATAAAAAAAATAAAAATGCGACAAATCCAAAGATCATAATACTCTGTACAGCAACTGTGATATCTTTGAATCTTTCAGTAATTCTTTTCGAGAGAGCAAATAAAAAATTAAATAACACTAAAATTAAAATCCATAAAAGCATACTTCCCTCATGATTTCCCCAAACACCAGAGAATTTATATATAAGTGGCTTTTCTGAATGAGAATTGAAATAAACTAAATCAAAATTAAAATCTGAAATGAGAAAAAGATAAATTAGTATTAAAAATGATAACAGTATTGAAATTAACTGCACGGAGGCCAACACTATGATACTAGGTCTAGTGAAAATTTTATTATTTAATATTTTACTAGACTGCATTAGTGATGCAGTTAGACAAAGAAGTAGCAAAAAATTTGAAATATAAAATATATATAAACTCATTCGCCTTGCCATTTACCAGATTTTTTAAGTGTTTCTATGACTTCAGGAGGCATATAGTTTTCGTCATGCTTAGCTAAGACTTTATTTGCAATAAATCTACCATCATTCATGTAAACCCCCTCAACAACTACTCCCTTATCCTCAGCAAATAAATTTGGCAGAATACCCTCATATTTAACTTCAATTTCGTTATCACCGTCAGTAATACTGAAATAAAAGATACTGTCAGTTTCGTTTTGAACGGAGTCTACAGATACAAGGCCACCCAACCTCATTATTTGACCTTGTTTATCTGGATTTTTTAAAAGTTCAGTTGGGCCGTAAAAATAAATTATATTATCCCTTAAATTAAAAATAATTATCAATACTGCGATTAAAACAATAATTAAACTTAAGAGGAATTTAATTAATCTGCTTTTTACTAAACTAGTCAATTTTCTTTTTTGTTTTTTTAAAAATTTTTTCGTATTTCCTTAAATTTAATATGTTTATTAAAAAAAATATAACTAAGGAAAAGAAAAAAATACCATATGAAGACCAAACAAAGAATGCATATCCACCCATATCTAATAATTCATTCATTAATTACTGGTCCTTAATATTTTATTTTCAATCAAGACAAGTCTGAATCTGATTAGAGATACTGTTACTAGAAATAAAAAACAAGCAGCTGTCATTATAAATAATGGAATAAGCATACTTACATCAATAGTTGGTGCAGAAAGCTTTGAAATTGAAGCAGGTTGATGCAAGGTATTCCACCAATCAACTGAAAATTTAATTATTGGTATATTTATAAAACCTATTATTGCTAGTGCTGCTGATATTTTTGAAGCAAGCTCCTTATTTGATATAGCCTGCCAAAGAAAGATATAAGCGATGTAAAGAAAAAATAATATTAACATAGAAGTTAGTCTTGCGTCCCATACCCACCATACACCCCATGTAGGCTTGCCCCATATACTTCCGGTTATCAATGACATTAAAGTAAACACCATTCCTACTTGAGCAATTGATCTTGCAACAACATTAAAAAGAGGGTTTCGGGTTATGAACCAAAGAACACATGAACCAGCTAAAATAGAGTAAGTCATAAGAGCAAACCATGCCGAAGGGACATGAATGTACATAATTCTCATCGAGTCTCCTTGAATATAATCTGGAGGAGACTGAAAAAGTGAATAGTATAAACCTATAATAAACACAAAAGTTGTCGCAAAAATTAAGTATGGATTTGCAGACTTGATAAGCTCAATATGATTATTATTAATTTTGATATACATTTTCTCTTATATATATAACGACTTGAGGCATTGCCTACTCTCCATAAAGACGCAGACCATAAGCGGTTACATATATAGAGATAACAAAAGAAAGCATTGATAATCCTAATAGAATTGGCCAAGATCCAGCATCAGAGCCAAAAATGATAAAAGGCACAAATAGCGGTATCATTATAATTGCTTTCAAAAAAATTGTTCTTTTGGCACCGAGCGTTAGTGCGCTAACAAAATTCGCAATGAAAACCATGCCAAATGAACCTATGAATAAATTTATAAATATTTGTATAGTCTCTAAATAATCCAAATAAAATAGAAAACTCAATATTGGTAGGATTACTAAGAGTGGAAGACAGTAAATAAACCAATGGGTAACATATTTGCTGATTACTAAATACTCTATCGTCTTATTTTTCTGCATAATAATATCTAAATTACCATCTTCATAATCAGCATTATAAATTCTATCAACTGTAATTATGATTGATAAAGCTAGTGCAATCCAAACTACACCTTTAAACAAAAGTTTAAGCTGATCACTTTGAGTGCCAAAGGCAAATGGAATTAATATTAAAATTAGTACAAAGAAAGATACTGTGAAAAAGAAATTAGCACTTGAATAAAACGATAATAATAGATCTCTTTTAATTAAATTTAACATATTAGATATTAACTTCCTTATGAAATTTTTTTGGCAAGTTAATATTAGAAGTAAGTATAACTATTCCCATGTTTTCGTTAAACCGATTAATTTTTTCTATTAGCGAGTTAGTGTTAACTTCATCAAGATAAACAAACGGTTCATCTAAAAACCAAAATTCATATTTATTATAGTTTAGTCTATGGAGAGAAATACATTTTTTTTGACCATCACTTAATGAGCCAACATCTCTATTAATTAAATGATCAAGATTATCGAGTTCTAATAGTTTTGCATGATCAAGAGTTTCATTAAAGAGAATATCCCATAGCTCTAAATTTTTTTTTATTGAAAGATTATCTTTAAGAGAGTTCTTTTGGCTAATCAGGTTAAACTTATTATTATATAAATTGTCCTCAAGTATACTTAGATCATTTAATGATACTTTGCCCTGATAGGATGTGATAAAATTGGATAAAATTCTTAAGAGGGTAGTTTTACCAGAACCATTTCGTCCTTTTACAACCAATGTTTCACCAGATTTAATAGTAAGATTAATATTATTGAGAACTTTGCTTTCTCCTCTTTTACAGCTCAAATCCTCAATTTTTAGTTCGTTCATTATAAACTTTATGTTGATAGCTTGTTAAATTAGTCTAAATATAGCAGCAGTAAACCTCTATGTACGACAGCTTTAAAACAAAAAAAACACTAAAAATAGGAAAAAAAACCTACACCTATTTCAGCTTCAAAGCTGCTGAAAAAAATGGTCTTAAAAACATCTCTTCATTGCCATTTTCAATAAAAGTACTCTTGGAAAATCTCATAAGAAACGAGGATGGCACTACTGTCAGTGTGGATGACATCAAAGATTTTGATAACTGGAAAACTAATAAAAAAATTAATAGAGAAATCAATTTTAGACCTGCGAGAGTCTTAATGCAAGATTTTACAGGTGTACCAGCGGTTGTTGACCTTGCATCTATGAGGTCTGCAATTATGAGTGAGAAAGGAGACCCTAAAAAAGTAAATCCTTTATCGCCAGTTGATCTAGTAATAGATCACTCTGTGATGGTTGATAAGTACGGCTCAGCAACTTCCTACAAAGCAAATGTAGATTTAGAATATAAAAGAAACATTGAAAGATATGAATTCTTGAGATGGGGGCAAAAATCCTTTGATAACTTTCGTGTTGTACCACCTGGTACAGGTATTTGCCATCAGGTAAATCTGGAATATCTTGCCAAGACTGTTTGGTCTGAGAAGAAAAAAATTAAAAATAGAAATTTGAATTTAGCTTATCCAGACACTGTGGTTGGAACAGACAGCCATACGACTATGATAAATGGTTTATCTGTACTTGGATGGGGAGTAGGTGGAATAGAGGCTGAGGCTGCGATGTTAGGCCAGCCAATTTCAATGATCGTTCCAGAAGTTATAGGATTTGAGATAAAAGGAAAAATAAAGGAAGGTATAACAGCCACAGATCTGGTTTTAACAATTACTGAACAGTTAAGACAAAAAGGGGTTGTAGGAAAGTTTGTAGAATTTTACGGCGCTGGCCTTAAAGAGTTATCAGTTCCTGATAGGGCAACAATTTCAAATATGGCTCCTGAATATGGTGCGACTTGTGGTTTTTTTCCGATCGATGAGGAAACAATTAAATTTCTGAAAGTTAGTGGTAGATCCACCGAAGAAATTAAACTTGTCGAAAAATACGCAAAGGCTCAAGATTTATGGGAAGACTACAAAAAAAGCAAAAGAGTTTACACAGAAACTATGCGATTAGATTTATCTAATATCGAGCCAAGTTTAGCTGGTCCAAAGCGACCACAAGATAAAATATTATTATCAAATGTATCTGATACATTTAAAAAATCTTTTGAAAAAGAGTTTGGTCAAAAGAATATTGACAACCCCATACATGTTAATAATGAAAAATTTCAAATTGATAATGGGCATGTCGCTATTGCAGCTATTACAAGTTGCACCAATACCTCTAATCCTAGTGTAATGATTGGGGCTGGGATTCTTGCGCAAAAAGCGATTAAGATGGGGCTTAAAAGCAAGCCTTGGGTAAAAACATCTTTAGCCCCGGGATCAAAAGTAGTGACTGATTACTTAACGAAATCAGGACTACAAGAATATCTTGATAAACTTGGTTTTAATTTGGTTGGCTTTGGTTGTACAACATGTATTGGAAATTCTGGCCCACTCGATGAGAATATTTCTGACGCTATCACAAAAAATGACTTAATTGTAAGTGGTGTTTTATCAGGTAATAGAAATTTTGAAGGTAGAATTAATCCTTTCGTAAAGGCTAACTACCTCGCATCACCTCCTCTTGTTGTTGCTTATGCCTTGGCCGGTTCAACCAAGATTAACTTAACTAAAGATCCACTAGGTTATGGAAAAAACAACCAACCTATTTATCTAAAAGATATTTGGCCAAAATCAAAAGAGATAAAAATGGTAATGAACAAAATTATTAATTCAAATTTATACAAGCAACGTTACAAGAATGTTTTTAAAGGTGACAAGAAATGGAATACAGTAAAATCTCCAAGTGGTTTGACGTATAAATGGAATAAAAAATCTACCTACGTACAACATCCGCCATTTTTTAAAAATTCAGAATTAAATAGTATCTCTGACATTAAAGGTGCGAATATTCTTGGAATATTTGGTGACTCTGTAACAACAGACCACATCAGCCCCGCTGGAGCCATTAAAGAAGATAGTCCTGCCGGTGATTATCTTAAATCAAAGAAAATAAAAAAAATTGATTTTAACTCGTTTGGTGCCAGAAGAGGAAATCATGAGATAATGATGAGGGGTACTTTTGCAAATATTAGAATAAAAAATGAAATGTTAGATAACATTGAAGGTGGATATACCATTCATTATCCATCCAAAAAACAAATGTCAATTTATGAAGCCTCAATAAAATACAATAAATCAAAAACACCATTAGTTGTCATTGCGGGAAAAGATTATGGAATGGGCTCATCAAGAGACTGGGCAGCAAAAGGAACTAATTTGCTTGGTGTTAGAGCGGTAATTGCTGAGTCTTATGAGAGAATACATAGATCTAACTTAATCGGAATGGGTGTACTTCCTTTTGTATTCAAAGATGGTGAGAATAGAAAATCTCTAAAATTAGAAGGCCCAGAAAAAATAACAATAAGTGGTATTAAAGATAATTTAAAACCTCAATCTTTTTATAATGCAATGATAGTTTATAAAAATGGTAAAAATATAACCACTGAGATAAAACTATTAGTGAATACATCTACAGAAGTAGAATACCTCCACAGCGGAGGCATTCTACAATATGTTTTAAAGGAATTAGTAAACTCTTAAGCCCAATTAGGATTTATAATTTGACAAAATTTGACTAAGGTCACTTGACCCCTGACCATTTACTGTATTTCTAATTGCTTTAAAAATTTGCTCCGATGCTGACGCAAAATCACCATCACTTATACTGTAGTTTTGTCTATGCAGTGTAAAATTTACTTCGACACAGATTTCGTCACAGTCTGTATAAAAAAAAGTATAAAAAGGGTTAATTTCACCGATCACAGAGCATGTTTCTTCAAAATTTCCAGAGCCTCTGGAGTCAATATTTGAGGTTGTCACATCAGCATCAGTAATCCATCCTGCATCACAAGCATAGAATGATTTTCTATATGAAGTTTCTTCAGATTTTGAACCCAAAACTGCATAATTAATTCCATCAAAATTAAAAGCATTGTCGGTAGGACCAACATCTTCAGGAACTAAAGTTGCATATACATAGAAATTGCCTGATGGAACACTACCAGATTTTTCTAAATCATATACTTTCCAATTACCAGGTAATATAGGAAGATCATTTTGATTATAAGCATTCTTTATTTCGCCATTATAAAAAACTTGTTCGTTAAGTTCTGTGGCATTACTAAAAGAAATTGACATTAACAGTAATGATAGAGAGATAATAATATTTTTAAACATACTTTTTCCTTTTGTTTGACTATAAATTATACTTCAAAATAAACATTAAAATAGTACTAATTTCAGATCTAAATTTCAATTGCACTATAGATTGTATTTATCAATTTTTTTGAAAACTCAATTGGATCTGACGGTTTTTCGCCATCAAGAATTTTTGATTGTTCATATAACAAAATAGAAATATTTTCTACTTCTCCAATCTTGTTCTTATCTTTGCTCATTTTAGATAGCTTTTTTATAAGTTTATGATTTGGATTTATTTCCATAACCTTTAATGATAATCCTTGATTGAGTTGATTATGCTGTTGAAGAATTTTTTCGAGTTGAGGGTCCATTGCTCCTTCATCACTGACTAAGCATACCGCACTATCAGTAAGTCTTGATGAAATTCTGACATCTTTTACTTTATCTTTTAATTTTTCTTTCAATAAATTTATGAGAGGTTCTGTAGACCTATTTTCCTTACTGTCTTTTTTTTCACCGTCAATTTTTTCAAGATCGTCGGCACCTCTTGTTACTGATTTGAAGTTTTTTTCAAGATACGAAGGAGTTGATGAGGTCCAAAAACTATCTACAGGATCATCTAATATCAAGACATTAATATCTCTAGACTTGTAGCCCTCTAAGCTTGGATTGTTAATTATGTTTTCATAACTATCTCCTGTCATAAAATAAATATCTTTTTGTTTTTTTCCCATTGACTCTATGTACTCGTTCAGTGTTATCAGTTTGCTCGACTTGGAGTTTTTAAATAATGAAATTTCTAAGATTGCATCTTTTCTCTCAAAATCCTCATAAATACCCTCTTTAAGAACTGGGCCAAAATTTTCCCAAAATTTTTCGTATGAATCTCTATGTTTAGCTAATTTCTTTTTTAAATCAGATATTGTTCGTTTCACCAGAGATGATCTAATTTTAGTAACTACAGGGTTATTTTGAAGCATTTCACGACTAATATTTAATGGCAGATCTTCCGAGTCAATTATGCCACGAAGGAAGCGAAGATAGGGAGGAATAAGTTCAGGACAATTGTCAGTTATAAATACTCTTTTGACGTAAAGTTTTAATCTATTTTCTCTAGCAGGGTCATATAAATCAAAAGGCTTTGTTGATGGAATAAAATTCAATACTGTGTACTCAATTTTACCTTCAGCTTTGTAGTGTGATGTCATCCAAGGGTCATCGAACATTTGTCCTGTATGATTATAAAACTCTTTATATTGCTCAGCTGAAATTTTATTTTTAGGTCTTGTCCAAATTGCTGAAGCTGAATTAACTGACTCCAAAGTTTCATCTTTTTTTTCAGTGCCATCACTAATATAAATTGGAATACTTATATGATCAGAGTACCTTTTAATTATATTTTGAACTCTATCTTTATCTAAATATTCTTTTGATTCATTTGTTAAACTTAGTTCAATTGTTGTTCCTCTATTTGAAGCAAGAAGACTTGGGTCTTCAGTCTCCTCAATTGTAAAACTGCTTTCCCCATCAGAAGTCCATATCCATATCTTATTTTCTCCAGCTTTTCGTGTAATAACTTTAGTTTGGGAAGCAACCATGAAAGCTGAATAGAATCCAACACCAAATTGACCAATTAGAGATAGGTCTTTAGTTTTTGACTCAGACAATTCTTTCAAAAAATGGGCAGTACCAGAACGAGCGATAGTTCCTAGATTAGATACGAGATCTTTTTTATTCATACCAATTCCGTTATCGGAAATTGATATCAAATTACTTTTTTTATCAATCGCAATCTGTATTTTAAAATTTGGATCATCTTTGATTAACTTTTCTTTAGTATTAGCCAAATATCTAAGTTTATCACATGCGTCAGAGGCATTGGAGACAAGCTCTCTTACAAATACTTCTTTTTCTGAGTAAACAGAATTGATCATTAATTTCAGCAACTGGCTGACTTCTGTTTGGAACTCTAATTTTTCTGATTTAGGCATAATATTTACTCTCAAAAACTATATTGGAATTATCCATGGAAATTCAAGGCAATTTAAGTGAGGTTATCTCGAAAATTTTCCCTATTTTCAGTGTTTTTTAAATATTTTTCAAGATAACATAAGATAAAAATGACAATACATTACATTAGCACTGACCAAACCTTCAAAAGCTCTACTCAATCAAGAAATAAATTTACGAGTTTCCATAAAACCGAGCTTAATCTAATACTTTCAGTATACGCACAAAAAGTCAGCCAAGGACATTGGAAAGACTATGCAATAGATCACGGTAAATACACCGCGGTATTTTCAATTTATCGAAGTACTTTCGAGAATGCTTTTTTAAGAATAATTAAAAATAAAAATAAGGGAAAGCGTATAACATTTACGTTAATCGATTTTAATAACAAAAAAATTAAGGTAAGTGAGAGCTTATCAGATATTACTCGATACCTTAAAGTTTCTGTAAAACGTATAGCCTGAACTTATCTTCTTTGGCCGAAAAGTCTTAACAACATTATAAATAGATTTATAAAATCTAAATAAAGTGTTAATGCACCCATAATAGCTTTCTTTGCAGCGACTTCACCGCTATCATATGCCATATACATATTTTTTATCTTTTGAGTGTCGTAAGCCGTCAAACCAACAAAAATCAAAACTCCAAGAATAGATATACCATAATATAATGCTGGTGATTGCATAAAGATATTTACAATTGATGCAATTATAATTCCTATCAATCCCATAAATAGGAATGATCCAAAATTAGTTAAATCTCTTTTTGTTGTATAACCATATATACTCATTGCTCCAAATGTACTTGCTGTAATAAAGAATACTCTAGCTATACTTGCACCGGTGTAAGTTAGGAAAATTGTAGAAAGTGATAAACCCATTAAAAATGCAAATATCCAAAACATTGTCTGTGCTCTAGAAGCAGACATGCCTCTTATTCCAAAACTCATATACATCACAATTCCAAGAGGTGCTAACGCAACAACCCACATCATTGGACCAGTATAAAGGGTCACGCCCAAATTTGTAAGGCCAACAATTTCTCCTGTTGGACCCATTACTGCCGTTGCTTGAAATAACATATATGCAACTAAACCTGTTAAGGCCAAACCAGATGCCATGTAATTATAAACACTCATCATATATTGCCTTAGACCTTCGTCGATTGCTGGCGTTGATTGAGCTCTAGTTTGATAATCCATATTTAAAAACCTCTTGTAAAAATTGTTTTATGTATTTTAATACATAATTATAAAGGTAATCAATACAAGTAATTATTTATCAAGATTTTATTAAATTAATACAGATACTTAGGAGTTTAAGTGGAGAAGGTTTTAGTCACAGGTGCATCAGGTTACATAGCACTGCACTGTATTACTGAATTATTGAAAAATGGATATGCTGTTAAAGGTTCTCTACGAAGCATGAATAGAGAAAATGAAGTACGAGAAGCAGTAAAAAAGGAAATACCAGACAACAATTTAGAATTTTGTAAACTTGATCTAATGTCTGATGAAGGTTGGGAAAGTTGTGCGTCTGATTGTGACTATATGATACATTTAGCATCGCCTTTCATAGTTGGAGAACCAAAAAATGAAAATGAGCTCATACAGCCAGCCACAGAAGGAACGATGCGAGCTCTTAAAGCTGCAAAAAAAGCTAGTATAAAAAAAGTTGTTCTTACATCGTCAATTGTTGCTATTGCCTACGGACATAATCAAAAAATTTGTAGCAGTCATGATTGGACCAACACAGATAAAGATGTCGGTGCATATAATAAAAGTAAAACTTTAGCTGAAAAAGCTGCATGGGAATTTATTAATTTACCAGAAAACAAAGATCTAAAAATGACAACTATTCATCCAGGTTTTGTCATGGGTCCACTATTAAGTAATGATACCATGGGTGCCTCTGCTAGTTTTATGGCTCGACTGATACTTGGAAAAATTCCTGCGTTACCAGATGTATATATGCATATATCTGATGTTAGAGATACGGCTATGTTGCATGTGAAGGCTCTTAAATCAGAAGCCAGCGATGGTAAAAGAATACTCACAACTTCAATAAATGATTATCATATTACAAAAATTGCAAAGATTGTAAAAGATAGTGGCTTTGAAAAAGTTTCAACTAAAGTTATGCCAACGTTTTTATTAAGAGTTTTTGCATTGTTCAATTTACAAATGAAAGGTATTTTAAAAAATATCAAAAGAGGTAGTTATAAAACTGATAACAGCTCAACAGTTTCTATTTTTAACTGGGAACCTACACCAGTTGAAAAAACAATAAGTGACATGGCGCTGTCCATGGGTAAGATACTCGGAAAGTAGAATAATATATGGAAAAAGTTTTAGTTACGGGAGGATCAGGTTACATTGCTCAGCATTGTATAGCTGAATTACTCAAAAAAGGGTACTCAGTTAAAACATCATTACGATCTGAAAATCGTGAAGCAGAAGTAAGGCAGGCAATAGCAAAAGAAGTTGATGCAAAAAATAATTTAGAGTTTTGTAAATTAGACCTACTAAAGGATGAAGGATGGGATGATGCAGTTGCTGGCTGTAAATATGTATTGCACGTTGCATCTCCACTAACCGACAAGGCGCCTGATGATGAAAATGAGATCATTCAGCCGGCCAAGGAAGGACTTCTAAGAGCGCTTAAAAGCTCAATAAAGAACAAGATTAAAAGATTTGTTATGACTTCATCTTTCTCAGCTGTGGGATATGGAAATGAAGAAAAAATATACGACGAAAGTCATTGGACTGATCCAAGTCAAAATATTGGAGCATACAACAAAAGTAAGGCAATTGCAGAAAAGGAGATGTGGTCTTACTTAAACAGTCTTAATGACAATGAAAAAATAGAAGCCGTTGCAATAAACCCTACTTTAGTCATAGGTCCATCATTATCTGATGATGTTGGAACTTCAAATGTATTTATTCAAAGAATGTTGGACGGCTCTTACCCTGTTGTTCCAAAAGTTCATTTTGGATGGGTTACTGTGAAAGATACGGCAAGAGCGCATGTTGAAGCAATGATACATCCAGAAGCAAGTGGAAAAAGATTCATACTTGCAGAAAAATGTATGTGGCTATCCGATATGAATAAGCTTTTAAGAAAACATGGTTATAAAAAAGCCCCTTCAATTGAGGCTCCAAATATTTTAATGAAAGTTCTAGGTTTATTTAGCAAAGAAGCTGGGGCAATATCGGGCTTTGTTGGTAAAACAAAATTTACTAATTCCGAAAATGCTAAAAATATTTTAAAATTTAATTTCGAAAGTGCGGATGAGGCAATCATCCAAACTGTAAAACAATTTGAAGAACTTGGACTGATTACAAAATAATGGAATACAGAAAATTAGGTAGATCAGATATTGACGTAAGCTTGATATGCTTGGGCACAATGACCTGGGGAGAACAGAATACCGAGGCCGATGCTCACGATCAATTGGATTATGCTCTAGATCATGAAGTTAATTTTATCGATACAGCTGAAATTTATGCTGTGCCAACTAAAGCTGAAACTCAGGGTTTAACAGAAAAATATATCGGTACTTGGTTCAAAACACGAGGCAACAGAGATAAGGTTGTTCTTGCAACTAAAGTTGCTGGTCGTTCTGGAATGTCGTGGCTTCGAGAAAATGAGGAAATACCTCGTTTGTCCAAAGAACATGTTTTCTATGCAGTTGAGCAAAGTCTTAAAAGACTACAAACAGATTACATTGATCTCTACCAAGTTCATTGGCCTGATAGACCTTTTGGTGCGTTTTCAGGAAGGCTTGAGTACAAACATATGGATACATCAGACTCCATACCTTTAGAGGAAACTCTTGAGGCTCTTGGTGAATTAGTTAAGCAAGGTAAAGTCAGGCAAATTGGTTTATCTAATGAAACGCCGTGGGGAACCATGAAATATTTAGAGCTTGCTGAAACTAAATCGCTACCGCGCGTGGCCTCAATTCAAAATGCTTATAATTTAGTCAATAGAGGTTTTGAAATTGGTTTATCAGAAGTGGCGATGCATGAACAAGTAGGCTTGCTTGCTTACTCGCCTTTGGCGCAAGGAACATTAACTGGAAAATATTTAGGTGGACAGATGCCTCAAGGTTCAAGACTTGCCCTGTTTGGAGACGGTCCTTTAATGATGAGATATAAAGGAGATAAGACACAGCAGGCAATTGAAATGTATGTAAATCTTGCAAAAAAATACGAAATTGACCCTGCTCAACTAGCTATTCAATTTTGTAATATTCAACCCTTTGTTACATCAACAATTATTGGAGCAACTACAATGGAACAGTTGAAAACTTGTATAGACAGTGTTGATCTTGATATTACAAAAGAAATTATAAATGAGATAAGAAGCATTCATAAAGAAATTCCAAATCCTGCACCATAATGAAAAAAATCTCTAAAGCTGAACTTACTAAAAAATTAAAAAGATTATCTGGATGGAAGATGGTCAAAGGGCGAAGTGCTATAACAAAAACATTTAAATTTAATAACTTTCAAGAAGCTTTTGGCTGGATGACATCAATGGCAATCTATGCAGAAAAAAAAGACCATCATCCAGAATGGTTTAATGTCTATAACACTGTGGAAGTCACTTTATCAACTCACGATGCTGGAGGAGTGACAAATCTGGACTTAGATATGGCCAGAGAAATGAATCAGATAACCAAGTAAATTACTGAGATTTATAAAAAGATGTAGTTAGTGCTATTTTTCCAGTAGCCTTGCGGGCTAGAATTGTCTCCAAAGCCTGTTGACCTTGTTCAAGCGGAAGCACTTCAGTCACTGGGGCTTTTAATTTTCCCTCTTCATACCACCCAGTAAGTTGGTTCATGTTGGCTAGATGCTCTTGTGGCTCTAAAGCTGTAAACTGACCCCAAAATACACCAACAGCGGAACACCCTTTGATTAAATAAAGGTTCATCGGTATTTTTGGGATATAACCCGCGGCCCAACCTATAACTAAGAAGCGTCCATTCCATGCAATACTTCTTAGAGCAGGCTCTGTGAAATCTGCCCCTACGGGGTCATAAATTACATCTGGTCCTTTGCCACCAGTTGCTTTTGAAATTTCTGCTCTAAATTCTTTCACATGATCTCGATTGGTTAAATCATACTTCCCATAATTAATAACTTCGTCAGCTCCATACTCTTTGCATACCTCTAATTTTTCATCAGAAGATGCACCAGCAATAACTCTGGCACCCATTGCTTTTCCAATTTCAACAGCTGATATACCAACACCACCTGCAGCACCTAGGACGAGTAAATTTTCACCCTCCTTAAGTTGACCACGATTTTTTAGAGCGTAGTGTGATGTGCCGTAAGTTAATGTGAAACACGAAGCGGTAGTAAAATCCATACTGCTTGGTTTACGAAATATATTAGATGGACTTGTTACTACTTGTTCCCTAAAACCACCAAAACCTATCATCGCAACAACCTCATCACCAACTTTCCAATCAGTAACACTTTCTCCAACAGCACCGATGACACCTGAAATCTCACCACCTGGTGAAAAAGGAAGTGGAGGCTTAACTTGATACTTATCTTGAATGATTAAAGTATCTGGAAAATTGACTCCAGCAGAGTGTACATCTATCAGTATTTGACTTTTTTTGAGTTCAGGTAACTCAACATCTTCGTAAACTAGCGAGCTTGGAGGGCCAAATTCTTTACAAACAATTGCTTTCATAATTGTGAATCTCGATATAAATTAGCGATTATGAAATTAGTAAATTTCAAACTTATTCTATCAATTTTACTATTGAGTTCAATAAGTGCTTTTGCAGTAATTGATGTAGTACATCTGGGCTCATTTGGCAAAAGCGGTGCCTGGCAAGCTAAAGAGTTTAAAGATGGCACAGCAAAGATTTGCTATATCATATCAGAGCCGATAGCGACAAACCCCTCAGATCTTAATCGTGGTGAGCATGCTCTGATGATTACGAATTTCAAAGATGATAAGACTTTTCATGAGCCGAGTGTTGATACTGGGTTCACATTTAAACCCAAAAGCATGGTTGAGGTAAGTATCGGAAATAGTAAGTATAAATTTTTTACAGTTGAATCAAGAGCTTGGTTAGCAGATGGAGAGAACGGCAAACAACTCATTAAGGATATGAAAAATGGAGCGCGTGTGAAAGTTAAAAGCACCTCAAGCCGTGGAACAAAAATTACAGATACATATTCTTTAATCGGATTTACAAAAGCACTAGCGGCAATCGATAAGGCCTGCTCATAAAATACAATGACAGATGATAAGCTCGACTTAATTGGTTTAAGTCTTAAAGAAATATCTGAAACTTTAATTAATAAAGATTTAATACAGGCTAAAGAAAAATTCAGATCCAAACAACTTTGGCATTGGCTTTATTTTAGAGGTGAAACTGATTTTGACAAAATGACAACAGTTTCGAAAGACCTTAGGAAAAAACTAAATGATCATTTTATAATTCAAAGGCCAAAAATAAAATCACATCAAATATCAAAAGACGGAACACAGAAATGGCTTTTAGAATTAAATGATAATAACCTTATTGAAACGGTTTTTATTCCTGAAGAAAATCGAGGAACATTATGTGTTTCATCCCAAGTAGGCTGCACACTTAATTGTAAGTTTTGTTTCACTGGAACTCAAAAATTAGTTCGAAATTTAACTTCAGGTGAAATTATTTCACAACTTCTTTTAGCAAAGGACAATCTTTCAGATTGGCCGAATGGAAAAAATCGTAAAATTTCAAATATTGTATTTATGGGAATGGGAGAGCCTCTCTATAATTATAAGAATGTTAAAAATGCTGCTGAAATTATGGGAGATAAAGAAGGCATTCAATTATCTACTAAGAGAATTACCCTAAGTACTTCAGGCATCGTTCCTGAAATTATTAAATGGGGTAATGAAGTTGACTCAAGATTAGCAATTTCTTTACACGCAACAAATGATGAATTAAGAAATGATATTGTTCCTATAAATAAGAAATTTCCTCTTAAGGATCTTATAAAGGCGTGTAGAGAATATCCTCGATCAAAAAATTCTAAACGCATAACATTTGAGTACGTCATGTTGAAGGGAGTAAATGATACAGCGCGAGATGCCCGTAAACTTGTTAAGCTGATTTCTGGAATTCCAGCAAAAATAAATCTTATACCTTTCAATCCTTGGCCTAATTCGCCTTACGAATGTTCTAGCAAGGAAGAAATCAAGAAATTTAGTGACATAATTAAAAATGCAGGTTATGCAAGCCCAGTTAGAAAAACAAGGGGACAAGATATTATGGCTGCGTGTGGTCAATTAAAATCCTCTAGTATAAAAATTAGAAAAAGTGAACTCAGAGCAAATGGATAAAATAAATAAAGTTGTTCTCGCATACTCAGGCGGTTTGGACACATCAGTCATTTTAAGGTGGCTGAAAGAAACGTATCAATGTGAAGTGGCAACTTTTACAGCAAATCTAGGTCAAGATGAAGACTATGATTTAGTAAAAGCGAAGGCTGAAAAGCAAGGAACAAAAGAAATATTTATCGAAGACCTTAAAGATGAGTTTGTGAGTGATTATGTCTTCCCAATGTTTAGAGCTAATCCACTTTATGAGGGCTACTACTTACTCGGTACTTCTATCGCAAGACCTCTAATTGCAAAAAAACAGATAGAAATTGCAAATCAGATTAAAGCCGATGCGGTATCCCACGGTGCAACAGGAAAAGGAAATGATCAAATTAGATTTGAGCTAGGCTACTATTATCATAAACCTGATATAAAAATAATCAGCCCTTGGAGAGAATGGGATTTATCATCAAGAACATCACTTGTTGAATACGCTGATAAGCACAGGATTGAAATAGCAAAAGATAAAAGAGGGGAACAACCATTCAGTATTGATGAAAATATCTTGCACTCTTCAGCAGAAGGAAAAGTTCTTGAAGATCCATGGGTCGAAGCGCCTGATTATGTTTACACCAGAAGTGTTTCACCTGAACAAGCACCTGATAAGGCAGAAGAAATAACGATTGAATTTAAAAAAGGCGATGCCTGTGCACTCAACGGAAAGGCTTTAACACCATTTGAAATATTAAAATCTCTTAATGAGCTTGGTGGAAAACATGGAATTGGACGAGTTGATCTTGTTGAAAACAGATACATTGGCATGAAATCTAGAGGAATTTACGAAACCCCTGGTGGAACCATTCTCTTTCATGCACACAGAGCTATTGAAAGCATCACGCTCGATAAAGAAGCTGCGCACATGAAAGATGAGCTGGCACCCAAATATGCTGAGCTTGTCTATAACGGTTATTGGTTCTCTCCTGAAAGAGAAATGATGCAATCGATGATCGATAGATCTCAAGAAAAAGTGGAAGGCAAAGTAAGACTTAAACTCTTTAAAGGTAATACGATGATTACAGGAAGAGAGTCATCAATGAGCCTATACAATCCAAATCTTGCAACATTTGAGTCAGATCAAGTATATTCTCAAAAAGATGCTGAAGGTTTTATAAAATTAAACGCTCTAAGATTAAGAGAAAAAAAATAAGCTACTGCTGTCTAAATGCAGCATCTACCGTATTTTTTAATAAACATGCAATTGTCATAGGACCCACACCGCCTGGGACAGGTGTAATCGCTGAAGCTATATTAAATACATCGTCGTAATCTACATCACCAACAAGTTTTGTTTTTCCAGGTTTATCTGGATGATCAACACGGTTGATACCAACATCAATCACGACTGCTCCTTCTTTAATCCAATCTTTTTTAACCATTAAGGGACGTCCAACTGCAGCAACAACAATATCAGCTTGTTTTGTAATTTCTTCGATATTTCTAGTTTTAGAATGTACTATTGTTACCGTGCATGACTCTTCAAGCAGTAGTTGCGCCATTGGTTTACCAACAATATTAGATCGTCCAATAATTACAGCGTGCATCCCTTTTAAATCAGGAATACTTTTCTTAAGCATTAAATAGCATCCAAGTGGTGTGCATGGAGTAAAGGTTTCACTTAGTAAGTCGCCTCCTATTGAATTTCTGCCAACATTTATAGCATGAAAACCATCAGCGTCTTTTACCGGATCAATTGCATCAATAATGGCCCTTGAGTCAATGTGTGATGGAAGTGGCAATTGAACAAGAATGCCATTTACTTTTTGATCATTATTAAGTTTGTCAATTAACTCTAAAAGCTTTTCTTCAGACACAGTGGTATCCAGAAAATGATCTTCAACATCCATTCCTATCTCTTTAGCCATTTTAGATTTTGTATTTACGTAAACTTGGCTTGCTGGATCTTCACCTACAAGTACGACGGCAAGGGTAGGTGTTTTATTAAATTTATTTTTAAAATCTTCAACTTTGATAGCGGTTTCAGCTCTGAGATCAGCTGCGATTTCTTTACCATCAATAATTTTTGTATCAGACATTTTTAGATTGGAATTCCCGCATAAAAATACTCGTAAAGTAAGTTTCTTATAAAGTAAAGTATCAGTATCAGGACTACTGGCGATATATCAATCCCACCTAGATTTGGAAGAAAATTTCTTATTGGGTTAAGAAGTGGATCCGTTAATCTTTTTGTTCCAAAATAGATGGCGATAATAATTCTATTCTGAGTATTAAAAATACTCATAGCAATTAACCAACTGAAAATCACATTAATGATCAACACCCAGGTATAAAGATTTATAATTTGATCAACAAGAATTATGAGTGAGTTCATGATTTATCTCTAAGAAAATAATTATCTATAAAAGAGTCTAACCACATATTTATTTTTTTTCCATGACTAAGTCGTTGCTGCATTTGATAATTACGTTTTTGTGCACCCTTTTCTCGAAGCATATATCCTGCAAAATATAGCCACCTCAAGTGCATTTTAAGATTTACCTCAGGGTGAAATTGTATACCAACTGCATTTTTATAATTAAATGCTTGTTGAGGAAATGTTTCACCCAACGCTAAAATATCGCAAGATTTGGGCACGGTGAATCCTTCTTTATGCCATTGAAAAAAAGTTTTTTGGTTTTGAAAAATCTTATGACCATCCCCCGTTGGCTTTATGTCATAAAAACCAATTTCGAATTGATGATCTTTAGCACGTTGAACAGTGCCACCTAAATTTTTAGCAAGCATTTGTGCGCCCAAACAAATTCCTAGAAAAGGTTTATTAGATAACAGCGCTGTTGAAATCCAATCAATTTCATATTTGATATAATCCAAATCATCATTAGCACTTGGAGGTCCACCGTAAATAACAGCAACATCATGTTCTTCCATTGATTGAGGTAACTTTTCACCTATGACAGGTCTTCGAACATCAAGTACATACCCTCTTTCACGTAATTTCATGCCTACATCTCCAGTACTGGATCGAGGTTGGTGAACAATCATTAATGCCTTTTTTGGTTTCATAGTCTCAAGAATGAAACTACATTGCGCTTAATCCGCCATCAAGAACAATTTCTGTTCCTGTCATGAACTTGCTCTCATCTGATGCTAGATACAAAATTGCATAAGAAACATCGTCTGTGTCACCAATTTTATTCATTGGAATTTGGCGAGACAATTTAGCTACAGCATTTTCTTCACCAAAGGCCTGTTTTAAAGGGTCAAGTATTGGAGTATCTACAAAAGCTGGATGAACTGAATTGCACCTTACATTGTAACCTTTCTTCGCACAATAAAGAGCAACTGATTTACTAAGCAACCGAACGCCTGCTTTTGATGAATTATATGCAGCAGTATTCCACCCCGCAACAATCCCTGAAATTGATGATAAATTAATTATTGAGCCCTGCCCAGATTTACACATTATAGGAACAGCATATTTACACCCTAGAAATACACTATCTAAATTTACCTGATGAACTTTTTTCCAGATTTCAAAATCTGTAGATACAACATCAGCGCCTAAACTTATTCCTGCACTATTAACTAAAACATTTATTTTACCAAAGTGATTTTCAGCATTTTCTATAACATTAATCCACGACTCCTCATTTGTAACGTCATGAACTTCAGTATGAAATTGTGCCCCGCTGTAACTTGAGAGTCTCTCGGGCATGGAATTGATGACCTCTTCATTGATATCTGTCAGTAAAACTTTTGCTCCCTCGTCCATGAGTTTCTGTGCTGCAGCAA
>CACKBQ010000004.1 GCA_902598405.1 uncultured Pelagibacteraceae bacterium
GGAAGGTGAAGGAATGCCTATGGAAGGTGAAGTAGAAGGATTTATGGGCGCAATGTGGAATGGCGTTTTTTATAATGCAGGCCAACAAGCAGCTTTTGAAGCAGCAATGCTTGCTGATCCGACTGGCGGCCAAAATGGTGGCATGGGTGCCGGCGGCGGCGGCGGCGGCGGCGGCGGAGGCGGAGGGGGCGGTGGAGCCCCAAGCCTTACTGCAACACCTGGTCGAGATTTCTTAAATGGAACTAACGGTGTGCAAGATACATTTGTATTTACGTTAGGACAAGAAGCAGGAGCGAACAGTCCAGCAACAACACCGATTGAGATTGGTATTGGAGCAAATACAGGATCTGCGGATATGCTCTCGAATTTTAGTAGAGCTGACGGAGATAAAATAAAACTATTTGACGTAGATGGAGTTACGCCAATTGCAAATCCTGTTTCAAGTAATACTCTTGACGTGATGGCAGGTGGTGGCGGATATGCAGTTTATGTGGAAGGATCGAGCGGGGTTCTCTTTAATACTACCAGTCCTGACGTTGCAAACTTACAAGACTCTGACTTTACTGTAGCTTAGAAAAACCTATTTTTCTTGCTTCTAGTTTTGTTCCTTGAACTGTAGTACCATTTCTCTATGAAATTTGTTTTAAAAAGAATATTTTTAGATAGGGCTTTATTCTTTAAAATTCTAGTTGCTTCCTTTCTGGTTAATCTTCTTGCATTAGCAACTCCAATTTATGTAATACAGGTCTTACAGCGATATGTTG
Organism: uncultured Pelagibacteraceae bacterium; assembly: GCA_902598405.1. GTDB lineage: Bacteria > Pseudomonadota > Alphaproteobacteria > Pelagibacterales > AG-422-B15 > CACNXQ01. The sequence goes on from CACKBQ010000004.1 coordinate 765, forward strand.
CATACGGCGTTATCTCAACTCTAATCACACTTTTTTTTGGAATTATATTTATAGTAATTTTTGAATTTTTTTTTAAAAATATAAGACACCGCATGGCGAGACAGTATGAACTTGGCAATTTAGTTTATACTAATCAAATACTTAACAAGCTTGTTTCAATAAAGACACAAATTTATGAAGTATCAAAGAAGTTCAGAAATGATATTATAAATCATCACATAACAAATATTCAAAGTACATTTTCTGCTACAAACATTGTTTCAATTGTAGATGTTCCCTTCACATTAATTTTCTTACTAGCTCTATTTTTAATCCATTATCAATTAGGATTAATTACACTTTTTTTTCTTGGATTACCGTTCATTGTTAATAGGATATTAAATGAAAGAGTGCACAAGCTATCTCAACAATCTGTGGTAGATAACAACAATTCGTTTAGATTATTTGAGAATGTGCTTACAAGAAATAGCACAATTAAATATTTCAATATCTTGAAATTTATAAATAATTCATGGAACTTAATTGCAAATAGAACAGCAAATACCAAAGAGAATCTTGAGACTGAGAAGAATTTAGTTAGTTCTTTTTCTGGTTTAATTGCATCATTATTAACAGTCTTTATTATAGGATGGGGAGCCACACTCGCAGTTGATGGACAAATTTCAGTAGGCGCTTTAATTGGAGCAAATATCTTGGCTGCAAGAGCACTCATGCCTATTAATAGATTAGTTTTACTTCAAGACCAACTGTCAAAAATGGAGGATTCATATAATGAGCTAAATAAATTTTCAAGTTATGCATCTGAAAAGTCTGAAGGAAGAGAAATACAAGATCTTAGAGGCAAGATAGTTTTAGAGGATACTTTTTTTCAATACCCTGAACAAAAAAATCCAATTTTTGAAAGTTTAAATCTTAAAATCAATCCTGGAGAAATTGCTGTAATTGTTGGCAACAATGGATCTGGAAAATCAACACTCATAAAAGCATTATCTGGTATTTTAGATTTCACGAGAGGAAGGTTTTTCATAGATGAGATTGAGGTAGGACAATTAGCTGAGAAATGGTATCGCAGAAATTTGATATACTCCCCGCAAGAGCCTAAATTTGTAGATGGTACAATTAGAGATAATTTAATCGGTGATAAAAAGATGGAGCAAGACCAATTTGTAAAAATACTAACCAAAACAAACCTAATTAATTTTATCAATTCTGACAAAAATGGAATAAATAAAGTTTTAGACTCTAGCGACGAGCAATTGCCATTAGGCATTCGAAAAAGAATGGCTTTAGCAAGAGGTATGATTAATAATGGTAAATTGGTATATCTGGATGAGCCAACAGAGGGTCTGGATAATGAAGGAAAAAAATCAATACATAGTATAATTAAAGATTTCAAGAATGATAAAAAGAGTTTAGTTATAGCTACTAATGATCAAGAAATAATTGATATGTCTGATATCTTAGTAGATCTTAATTCAAAACCAAAACCACTAGTTGTAAAACAAAAAAAATGACAGAAAAGTATTCAAACCTTAATACAAAGTATCAAAAAACAACAAATTTACTTTTTTACTGCTTTTCAGCATTCACAATTATTGTGATTGTGTGGTCTTTTATTTTTCAAATTGACATCGTAAGTAATGCAGAAGGTCAAGTGATTCCTGTCGGTGAAGTTAAAACAATACAGCACTTGGAGGGAGGAATAATTGAAAAAATATTAGTAAAAGAGAGTGAATACGTTGAAACTGGCCAACCTTTAGTTGTACTTGCTGCAACAGCTAGCGAGGTTGATGTTGAGGAACTTCAAGTAAGAATGGATACACAAATAATTAAATCAGTTAGATTAGAAGCAGAGATAAATAATTTTGAGGTTCCTATTTTTCCTGACTCATTATCACAAAAAAGGGAAAAAATAATAAATAAATCAATGGAATTATTTCTGAGCCGTCAAAAATCATTTGAAGGAACACTAAAAGAGTTTGACGCTTTGGCAGCAAAAGCACAAACTGATGTAGATATTTTATTAAGACAAGCAGAGATGAGTCAGCAATTAATGGAAGAACAAGTAACATCAGAGTTTGCTCATTTAAATATTTTAAAGGAATTGAATAGTGCTAAAGGGGTTTTAGAAGAAACGATTGAAAAAAGAGAGAATTTCAAAAATCAGTTTATTGAAGAAGCAAGGAATGAGCTTCAAATAGCGCAGCGAGAGCTATCGCAATCAGATGAAACGATGAAAAAGCTAAAAGATAGTCTTAACAGAACAACGATTACTGCACCCGTTGATGGTGTTGTAAAAAATTTATTTTTTGTAACAGAAGGTGGAGTAATTAAGCCTGGCGGCTCAATATTAGATTTAGTGCCCACAAAAGATAGTCTTATTGTAGAGGCAAGACTACCTAACAGTGATATTGGATTTGTAAAAGTAAATCAAGAAGCTGTGGTAAAACTATCATCAGCTGATTCTGTCAATTTTGGCCAGATTAATGGCAAGGTCATACAGATTAGTCCTGATACAGAGCAAGATGAAAATGACAAACGAATTGTATTTTATAAAATACTTGTCGAAACTGAACAAGGGTATTTCCAAAGCAAGAATAGAATTTATCAATTGGTTCCTGGTGTAAAGGTAGTGGCAAGTATTCAGATAGGACAAAGAACTGTGGCTAACTATTTATTATCCCCTTTTATGGGTACTATGGACCAGACTTTTCAAGAAAGATAAATATAGTTTGTCTTGTACATTCAAAAACAAATAATACATTAACAGCTATGAAAATATTAATTTGTGGACTACCTGGATCTGGAAAAACATGGCTAGCAGAGAGACTAGTTCAAAATATTGATAATTGTGCCTGGTATAATGCTGATATAGTTAGAAGCGCATCGAACGATTGGGACTTTTCAAAAGAAGGAAGATCAAGGCAAGCAATGCGAATGAAAACGTTTGCTAATTTCGAAAAAAGTAATGGAAGATACGTAATATGTGACTTTGTTGCTCCAACAAAGGCTGCAAGAGAGTCTTTCGGGGCTGATTATTTGATTTGGCTTGATACAATTAAAGAAGGAAGAGTTGTAGATAATAAAAAAAATGAATTAAAGAATTCTAAGGACCTACCATTTGAAGTTGAAACGCTCGAGAATTCTCAAGCATTTAAAGATACAACTAATATGTTTGAAGAGCCTAAAAATGCAAATAAAATTATAAATAGTTTCATGAGTGATCAGGAAATAGCTGCTCTGGCGAGAGAAATCACTAATGTTTGATTGGAAAAAGCCAACATCTCAAATGCTTGGCCGTTGGCAACCTTGGCATAAAGGACATACGGAGCTATTTAAAAAAGCTTTAAATTTGTCAGGACAAGTATGCATAATGTTTAGAGATGTTTCAGGAGTAGATGCTGGAGTTGATGGTCAATCAGATAACCCGTTTGAGTTTGAAGAAGTAAAGCGACGTATAATTAACAGTCTTGAATTAGCGGGATTTAAAAATGAGAGAGAATTTATTGTAATAAAGGTCCCAAATATAACTGATATTTCATTTGGTAGAGGGGTTGGCTACACATTTACAGAGCATGACCTGGGAGAAGAGATTCATAAAATTTCAGCAACAAAAATTCGAAAAGAGATGAGAGATAAGGACGAATTAGCTTAAAATATTGTTGCTCCAAATATTTTTATTTCACCGTCTTCTGTACCTAAAACTAATCTTCCAAGATAGTCGCCATCTGAAATAGTGCTTTTTTGTTTGAATAGCACCGTGACATGTTCGTCTCTTCTTATGCACCCTAGAAATTCATTCTCTTGTTTTAAATTTGTAATTACCTCGTTGTTTGTCCATTGTTTTGCGAGCTCAATTTCGTTCGCCCCAAAGAGCATTCTTGCAGAAAAATCTTTAGTAAAACCAAAGTAATCTTGAGAATTTGAGCACATAATTAAGTTTTCCCAGAGAGGGGAAGCAATTTCTAAAATTTCATTATCAGATTTCTTAAGAAGATCCATTTAGTCGACAAGATTATGCATTGGAGCCTTATTCATACTGAATTCACCTGTCTTTCTGTCTCTTTGTGAAACTGTCAAACAGTGCCAATTTGCATCATCGATTTTCATGTGATCACCACGGTAATAATAACCAGGCCAACGTGTTTCTTCCCTAAATAATGTATGACTCGTTACACACTGAGAAGTGGTGACTCTATGCTTTAATTCCCAAGCTCTCATAAGCTGGTGGTAATCTTCCGCAGCTACATGCTCTAAATCTTCTTCAAGCATCTTTAGGAGATTGGTACCAATTTTTAATAAATTATCATTTGTCATATACGAAACTCCAACACCCCCTACGTATTCATCCATAATTTTTTGTAAACGTTGGAGCCCTTGAATTGGTAGAATATAGCTTGGTGATACTGTGCCAGCAGTAATTTCATTTCTTCCAACTTTATAATTTTCAAGAGGTTTGTAGATTACTTCTTTTAAATCTTCGTATTGTTTGTCTGTAACTTTAATTTCCTCATTTTGGATATCATTTACGTATTTTACAGCGGCTTTTGCAGCAAGACGTCCCTCAGTAAATGATCCTGAGGAAAACTTATGCGCACTTCCACCAACTGTGTCACCTGCACCAAATAACCCATTAACACTTGTCATTCTATTGTAGCCCCAAAAATAATCGCTTGGTGAGATATCCTCTGGACCACTTACCCAGGCTCCGGAACAAGTAGCATGTGAGCCCATTACATATGGTTCGGATGTAGTGAGTTCAGGATTAGTATACTTTGGGTCAATATTCTGAGATGCCCATACTACTGCTTGACCAACTGTCATTCCTAGAAAATTTTCCCAGCCAACTGTTTCCATATGCGGATCTTGAAATGCCTCTTTGGTAACCATATGAATAGGACCACGACCAGCTTTTACTTCCTCAATAAACGCATGGTTTCTGAGACACGTTGGAACAGGCACGTGATCAATATATTCTCCTACAAGTTTTTTTGTTTCTTCGTACCATTTTTTCTCGTAGTTCTCACCGTTACCATTTTCTGTATAAGTCTTGAGATGTAAAAAATAAGCACCCACTGGTCCATAACCATCTTTAAATCTTGTCAGAACTATTCTATTTTCCATTTGTGTCATTTTGGCTCCAGCCATAATAGGAAGAGCGTATGCTGAGCCATTACTCCATGGCGCATACCAAGTCCTTCCCATTCCTTCACCAACAGCTCTTGGTTTGAAAATATGAGATGCGCCTCCTGCAGCCACTATAACTGCTTTGGCTTTAAAAACATGGTAATTTCCTGTTCGCATATTGAAACCAACAGCACCACCTACTCGCTCAGATTTGCCTTCATCCATCAGAAGATGAGTAATCATTATTCTATTATAAATTTTATCAGCTGATTTTTTTGCGGCCTCAGCTACAATGGGTTTATAACTTTCACCGTGGATCATTATCTGCCATTTACCTTCCCTTTGGTACCTGCCAGTTTCTTTATCACGCATTATTGGTAATCCCCATTCATCGAACATATGGACCGTGGAATCGACGTGTCTTGCAATATCGTATGTAAGGTCTTCTCTCACTAAACCCATTAAGTCATTTCTCGCATATCGCACATGATCTTCTGGTTGGTTTTCATCCCATTGCATTCCCATATAGCAGTTTATTGCGTATAGTCCCTGGGCTACTGCACCACTTCGATCAATATTTGCTTTTTCAACACATACTATTTTAAGATCTCTGCCCCAATGTCTTGCTTCAAAGGTAGCGCCTGTTCCAGCCATTCCACCACCGACAATGAGAATGTCACAATCCTCATGAATTGTTTTAATTGAAGCCATCTATTTAGTTAATTCCTTTTTGATTATCTTTCTTTAGACTTGGAAGACCTGTGTCAATATTAAGTCCATTAGGTTCTGAGTAAAGTAATTGTGAATCTATCTCTTCATTTGTTGGAGGAGTTTCATCAGCAAGATTTGGAATATGTTTACCCCAAGGTTTAGTTGTAATTGGCGATACAAAATTTTTCTCGTGACCATTTCGGAATTTTATTCTCCAAGATATGGTTCCTTTTTCCTCTTCACGTAGTACTCTTACTTTATGATGCATTGGCGCAAAATCAGCATATCCTCTTGCATCAATAGCATTCTGTGGACATGCTTTGACACATGAATAGCACTCCCAGCACATGTTAGGCTCTATATTCACGGCACGTCTAGTTTCTTTATCAATATGCATAATGTCTGATGGACATATGTCTACGCAATGACCACAACCATCGCATCTTGTCATGTATACAAATGTTGACATATATATTCCTCTTCTCGATTCCTAGTAAATCAGTTTTTATTAATAATGCCTAGGCGATTCTCGTTTAATTCCAAGCCCAAATTGCTTTGGTGCATCAGCTGGGGCAGGCAAGTCATCTCTATACCCATCAGCCTCAGATAAATTCTTTTGAATGGCTGCACCAGGTTTGTAAAACATGTGAGCAAATTTTGACCAATAAACACCACCAAACAATACAATATTAGATAAGCCAAAGAGCACTAAAAACAAGGTATCTAGTATTGGAACTCCTGACGACTGAGTAAATGACCAAGCTAGTCCAAATGTTGCTGCAGCTAAAAGCGATAATACAAAAAGATCTGCTCTTATGATTCTATTCCACGGATTTGCCTCAGCTGAGACATCGACCCTTAAGAAAAACCAAAACCAATAACCTCCTAGACATGTCATTATAGCGCCAACATGCCATAACAATGATATTTGATGGGGAGCGGCTGTATTTGCATATCCAAATATTAAGATAACAGAAGCAACCCAAAATAATATCGAACCGTACATGCCTAAAAGATGAGCAGCTCTTCTTTGTCCTCTGCCTAATTCTGAAGTTGTTAAAATATCACTAGCAATTGTCTTGCTTATAATTTTTGCCTTTTGAGAACCACTCAAATCATTTGTTGCAGATGCTTTTGCTCTTTTAAAATTAATGAAAAAATATTTTGCATTTTTCTTATGCGCCATATCCACTAAAGTACCTATTGCAACCATTAGTATCATTACAACTACAAAGCCTTGTAATGCAATGGCGGGCACAAAGGCCATAAGTTCTTCGAAAGGATTTATATAAATCATAAGTATCAATACACTATAACAGAATCTATAAATAATAACTATTATTTATACTTTCAAGGCAGGGGATTAGTTTCAAAATTATTATACAAATGTTTCAAATTCGAAACTTTTTGGATATCTTCTCTTAGATTTTTCGTCCCAGAGTCAATTGCTTCTGAACTGAATTCGATAATACAGCTGCTAAAGCTCTTACGATTTTTTAATCGAGAATAGTAGTCTCTTAAATTGCTTAATTTTTTTGTGAATAGACCAATCAGATTAACCTCATCAAGTCTGTGTAATAATGTCATCCAGGTTATATCTGCAATACTAAATTTATCCCCATCAATCCATATCTTGTTCTCTAAATGAACATCTAATGATGTCAAATGTGATTTAAGATTCTCAAATGCCTTTATAGCAACTCTTTGATGTGGAGAATTTTTATTAAAGACTGAGTAGCCTAATAGTCGATATAAAGTAAAATTAAGCGCTCTAAACTTTGAAGGATGCTTTATAAAATAATTAAAAAATTTTAAGAAACTAATTTTTCTAAGCATAGAAACAAACAATGGTTGAGTAAGTAGGGACACACAATTACCTGCGTAGTCATTTATCCCATTAACCGGGTCATCTCCAACTAACGAACCTTTTTTATTCCAATAATCAACTGTTTCACTCTCCCCAAGTTTATTTGGAAAAGTTTCCATTAAATATCTTATTTGTTCGTGAGACTCATAAATAGGCTGATTGTTATGTAATAGAACTGGTACTGTTGCTTTTGGATTAATTTTAAGAAAATCTTTTGATAAATTTTCACAATCTTTTGTTTCAATAATATGTATATGAACTGGCAGGTAATCAATTTTATATTCCTCAAGACATATTCTTACTTTACGAGAGCAAAGTGAGAAGTTGTTATGATAAAGCACCCATTCAGAATTTGAGTCTGATACTGAATATTTTTGTTTACCGATAAGATCTTTGTTTTTAGGATTCTTTTTCTTCATCCCATACTTTGTTTAGCAATTGACTGGCTGAAACTGCTGTAGGAAAACCACTATAGTGAGCCACATGCAATATCATTTCTTCAATTTTTTCTTTCGTAATTCCTAAATTTTTAGCCCCTCTTAAATGAGATTTTAATTCATTCTCTCTATTAAGTGCTACCAAAACAGTGAGCGTAATCATGCTTCTTTCTTGAAGCGATAACTGCTCAGTTCGTGACCAGATTGTTCCATACAACATATCAATTATTTGCTTTAGCAAATCTTTAGAGACAGGAGTTTCATCGTTTTTAAGTAAATCCATCTTCTTCAGGATTTCTAATCCTTTTTTTCGATCTTGATCGTCTAATGGCATTTTTATATTTTACTCCTTAATATCAGTGTTTCAATTAAATTCAATTTTCTCTCTAATATTCAATAATACATCATTAATAATAGTTTCAAGACTATCGCTTTTATCAAAGTTAAATAAATCGAAAACATATTTATCAGGTCTTAAGATAACTCCAGAACAATCAAACTTTTCACAGTAAATTTGTAAATCTTTATGAGTTTCTTCACACGCAATGTAACCCTCATAGTTTGAACGGTCGTAATTGGGAGTTATATTTATGATCTTAAAATTATGTTTTTTTAATAGTTCAAGATTATCCTCTGAGATATTTTTATTGCCTTCAAAATTATTTAAAATAATACCAAAATTCTTTTCTAGCACATTATCGGTGCCAAAAATCCTACCATCATGAAGACGAACATTTATCTCATTGAAGTAATATCTCTCTATAGAAACATTCTTAATTTTTGGCATTTTATGAACACCGGGTCCTAGACGGTTTCCGTTTAAAACAGGAAAAATATTTTCTTTACCTCTTAAATAGCTTTGTGTTCTTAACAATGCATTTCTAATAAATGCTTTAAATTTACTTTTAGCATTTATGACTCCTCCCATTTTAATTGCCCCTCGAGTAATTCGGGCGACGTGCGGCCTTCTTTCTGATTGATAGGTATCTAATATTTGGGGTGAGTAAAGTCCCTTTAGTACTCCATTAATTTTCCACAATATATTTTCAGCATCCCTACATCCAGAATTCATTCCTTGACCCATAAAAGGAGGCATTTGATGCGCCGCGTCACCGAGTAGAAAAATGTTTTCATTTTGCCATTTAACAGCATCAGCTGCATGAAATGAGTATACTGCAGTTCTGCTAAATTCAACTTCATTATCTCCGATCCATTGGTCTATGTATTGTCTAAAAACTTCTTCTTTTTGAATTTCATCAACAGAATCACCTGGCATAAAGGCTATTTCAAATCTAAAGCAATTATCAACTCCTTGAATAATTGTTGTTGGTCGTGACGGATTACAATATTGAATCGCATCAATATCTGTGAAACAGTCAAATTTACTTTTAGTATACCCGTCCACTACCATCCAGGTCTCATCAGCGTCTAAACTTTTAAGTTCAACATTGCTGAGTTTTCTAATTGTACTATTTGCTCCATCGCATGCCAAAAGATACTTACTGTTCGTTTTAAACTCTTCGCCAGTTTCAATATTTTTGTAAGAACAATTCACAACGCCATCTGATTGATCAACACTTAAAATTTCATTACCTGTTTTAATAGTATTAGTCTGATATTTTTTTGCATTTTCTCTATGCGCTTGATCAAACTGTGGTTGGTGAATGAATAGTATTGAATGTTGATAATTATATGTATCAAAACCATCCATCGTAATTTTTAAAATTGATCTTTTCTTAGCATCTTTGTTATCAACACCTCTAATTTTTCTTGTTTTTACTTCAGTTAGAAAGTTACAATGAGCCATTGCTCGTTGGCATTCAGCATCCCATGTAATTGCTCTGGGCAAGGGGTAGGTTTCTTTTTCCTTATCTAAAATTAACGCTTTAATACCGTAATACCCTAGCAAGTTTGCGCAAGTTTCACCCACTGGTCCATAACCAGCTACAATGACATCATATTCAGTATCACTCACGCTACTTAGTATGCAGGCGTATCTTCTGGCTCTTCAATAACTTTATTATTAATGAATCCCAGTTTTTCAATTTCAATTTTTATTTCGTCACCTGCTTTAAGCCAATTTCTTGTCATCACTGCAGAACCAGCCGGTGTACCGGTTGGTATCAAGTCTCCAGGTTCTAGCGTAAAAGCAGTTGATAAGTACTCAACCAATGTAAAACAGTCAAAAATTAAATCACTTGTCGAAGCTGATTGCCTTAATTCTCCATTTACATATGTTTCAAGCTTTAGGTCATGTGGATTGCCAACTTCATCACTGGTTACAATATATGGACCAAATGGACAATGGGTGTCCCATGATTTTCCCATAGTCATTGTCATAGGAGGGCCACGCATCTGCCAATCTCTGATTGTAACGTCGTTAACGACTGTATAGCCGTAAATAACTCCAGCTGCTTTGTCATAAGGTACATGACGACATTTTTTTCCAATAATGAAACCAAGTTCACCTTCATAATCTAAAAATTCTGAAGCACGAGGCCGATGAATATCATCGTATGGACCGTTAACAGAGCTATTTTGCTTATTAAATATATTTGGATATTTTTCTTGAGCTTTACCTATTGTTTTTGCAGCTGTTTGCGCAACTTCATCTTGATGTTCTTTATAGTTCAATCCAACCGCCAGAATTTTACTTGGTTTTGTAATAGGAGCTTTTAAATGTACTTTGCTTAACTCAATTTTAATTTCACTATTATCAATAAGTTTTTTTGCAGTATCTAGACCCTGATCTCCAAGAGCGATAAAATCTATCATGTTGTTGGGTAATGAACTATTTGAGAAATCCACTACGTGGTCTCCACTTATTGCGCCTATGGATGTAATGCCATTAAATGTAAAAGTAACTAATTTCATAAAACTGAGTCAATAAATATCTAAAAGCTGGATTTGTAACAAGTTTAAATAATGTATATTATTTTATAATATATATGAAGAAATCTATATCAAGACGATCTTTTATTAAAAAGTCTGCAGCCTCAATTGCTTTAGGAGGCCTTGCATCTATTTTACATTTACAAAATGCGCCAGCCTATATTAAACCTAAGAATTATAATATTTTATTAATATTAAATGATCAGGAGCGGGCATGGCCATATATTCCAAAAAGCATTGATTTGCCTGCACGCAGATATTTGGAGAATATCTCAACCTATTTCAATAGATCCTATACCTCAACACCAATATGTTCACCTGCACGTAGCTCTGTTTATACGGGGCAGCATGTTCAATTTACCGGAGTATGGGATAATACGGTAACCCCTTGGGTTCCAGGTTTATACGATAATGTAAATACAATAGGTCACCTTTTAAAAAATCAAGATTACGAAACAGGTTATTTTGGTAAATGGCACTTAACAAACATTACTGAGAGTAACGTAAATGAAAATGCTCTCGGATATGATGGTATGCGAAAAATGTTTTCAAAATATGGTTTTGATAATTCAGATCAACCAGGCGAGCGTGATTTAGGTCAGGGGGGTTTTAAATTTGATGGTTTGACTGCAGAATCTGCATCAAATTTTATTAGAGATAAAAAAGGAAATGAAAAGCCTTGGTCTGTGTTTGTAAATTTTGTCAATCCTCACGATATAATGTTTTTCAGGGCATCTTCTGAAATATTGGGTACGGGATTTATCGGTGAAAATCAAAAATTTGCACCTGATGATCCAATATACAAAAAAGAACACGATTTTGATTTTCCTAAAAATTTTGGTCGAAGGTCTTTAGGTGAAGGTGAATTTGGAACGGAAATAATGAATACAGTTTATGGAGAAATTCCATATGATAGACTAGATTTATGGAGAAGGTTTTGTAATTATTATTATAACTGTTTACGTGACGTTGATAGACACATGATGAAACTTATTCATTCCTTGGAAGATACTGGTCAAATAGATAATACAATCATCTTCATGATCTCTGACCATGGAGAAATGCTTGGACAACAAGGAGCAAGAGGAAAAATAGTTTCTTGGGAGGAATCAATCAGAGTTCCAACGCTTGTTTACCATCCAGACTTAAAAGATAAAAAACTTTGTAACTCAGTAATATCAAACATTGATATCGTTCCAACATTATTAGAGTTTACAGGTCTTAGTAAATCTGAACTTAGAGATAAGCACCCTGAATTAAAAGGTAACAGCTACGCGGAGTTGGTTGAAAATGTTAACTACGACAACGTACGTGATAAAGAGGGCCATCTAATTCATGGAGTTCAAATCATCCCCACAGTTTTTGAAGTTGCGGAAAAATTTCGACATACAGCACTTGCGGACGGCTTTTTAGCTAAGACAAAAGCATTTATGTCTGAGGGAAAATTCTTACCAGATTTTACTCCACCGCTGAATTACAAAGGTGTAGTTGATAAAAAACATAAATTTCTAAGGTTTTTCTCACCTCGTCAAAATAATATTCCTACAAACTACGATGAATTGACTAAATACAACGCAGAATATCAATTATATGATTTAGAAAATGATCCATTCGAAATGAATGATTTGGCAAAAGATGAAAATAATAGAGATTTACTTATGTCTATGAATGATAAATGTAATACATTAGCGGATAAGGAGATTGGTCTAGAAAATCATGTTATTCACTTGCCTGGTCCCGATTGGTTTTGGACAGCTTAATATATGAAAGAAGAAGTAATATTAAATTTTGATTTATATAAAAAATATAAATCAGAATATGCCCCTGACAGTTTTCATCATGTTGCTTTTAAAACTCAAAATTATGATGCAATGGTTGAATTTTACGAAAAACTTTTCGGTTGTAAGCCCATGTATAAAAGTAATGATATTGCTTTTCTGGCTTTTGATGAAGAGCATCACCGTATTGCAATTGCAAACACTGAACCAGGAGTAAAGAAATTAGGATTTATTTCAAAGATTATATTAGCATTTAGAAATTGGCTTAACAAAAATATTCCAACAACTATTGGGCTGGATCATATCTCTTATTGTCTTAACCCAATCGATAAATGGTTTGATTTTTATCATAAGGCAAAAGATAGAGGTCTTGAGCCTTACTGGACAATCAATCATGGATGGATAACGGGCATGTATTACAAAGATCCAGACGGTAATCTTGTAGAATTATTTTTTGAGCATTGGACAAATGATGAAGAATATAAAAATGAAATTTCTGCTAGAGGTTTTCCTGAAGAGCCAGTAGGTACGAATATGGATATCGATATACTCTATCAAATGTACAAAAAAGGTGAATCACTAAAAAATTTAACAAAAAAAGGAAACACAGTTCCAGAGGGCAAGAAGCCAGTTGCAGGAATTCAGGCCGCTATCAATATGCGTAAAAAATTTAAATAACTATATGGATCTTTATGATCAAAATCTTATTCCAAGAATAATATTTACTGTCATATCAGTTGTATTAACTATAGGACCCACTATTGCTGATTTTAATAAAACGCATGCAACTCATCCTGATTGGACAGGGCACGCTCGCTTTCATGTGGTTTGGCAAGTCTTAGGTTTTTATCCGATAATGATATTAAATTTAATTGTTCTATGGATCAATATTTCAAACTTTTACTATCCATATCAATTATTCTTTTGGCTTTTCTGGTATATTGGCTTTGTAGGATCTTTTTTGATCACATTATTAAGCATGCCATTATTTAAAGGCAAACTGTCTGACCCTGGAGGAAGAACTCCTTTTTTGTATACATTTGGTAAGAAATTTAAACTTTTACCAGGTAAGGATAAACATTTACCCTTCAAGATAAATGGAGAAGTGAAGACGTATAAAGTAGATGAAAATTTGCACAATTTAGTTTTACCTTCAATAATTGTCGTTATAACTTCTTTTTATTTCATAGTTCTATAAAAGAGCACATTCATGTTTGAGTATTTTTTTCCATTATTATTACTTTGCATTATCCAATCTGGCACTCCTGGTCCGAATAATATTATGCTAACGGCTTCAGGAAAAAACTTTGGTTATGTAAAAACAATTCCTCATATGACAGGTGTTGTCTTCGGGTTTTTAACTTTATTGATTGTGATGGGATTAGGATTAATATCTGTTTTTACGAGCTACCCAATTGCACAAACTATTTTGCAAATACTAGGCTCGCTATATTTACTATACTTGTCGTATAGAATTTATTTTACTTATAGTTCAGATAATGAGGATCGATCAAAACCAATAACATTCATAGAATCATCTCTTTTTCAATATGTTAATCCAAAAGGTGTTATGATGGCAATTACGACTATTTCTATTTATACGGACTATAAAAACTTTGAGTTTATAGATAGTTTTCTTGAAGGAATGGTTTTTGTACTTTTGGGTTTTACCATATCTAATACTTTTTCAGTTCTCACTTGGACATCAGTCGGAGTTTTTTTGAATAATTTCATAAAGTCGAAGGCTGCAATTAGAAATTTTAATGGCTTAATGGCAACTTTACTTGTTTTAACAGTTATATGGATTAATTATGAATTCTATGGATCTTAATAGAAAATTAATAACTTATTTAGTTTTAGGACATTGCTTTATCATCGCCATATCAAATTATTTAGTGCAGTTTCCAATAAATATATTTGGTTTGGATTATACAATTGGTACATTCACATTCCCAATTATTGTTTTGGCAACAGATTTAACCGTACGACTTTCAAATGCAAGAAATGCACGCAAAGTTATTGGTTTTGCTTTCGTGCCGGCTTTCATAATTTCATATATATTTGCTGACTTCAGAATAGCAATTGCGTCTGTTTTAGCTTACTCAATCGGACAGTTACTTGATGTATTTGTATTTTCGAAAGTAAGGGACAGAGTAGGTGACGATGGGTTAAATTTGGGTTCTTATTGGTATCTTGCGCCTGTTGTAAGTACCTTTTTTGCTCAATTAATAGACACATATCTGTTTTACGGCGTAGCATTTTACAATTCCACAGATGACTTTATGCGTGAAAATTGGGATCTGATTGCATTTAATGATTTCATTCTTAAGCTAGCAGTTTGCTATCTAGCATTTTTACCAATTTATGTTTTAATTCTTAATAGAACTTTTAATTATATAAGAACACGCACTTAGAATAATGATATTTACTTCTATTACACCTGAAGCTTTTGATCATAAAAATATTCCAAATGACATTCATGAAATGAATGATCATATAAAAAACTTACTAGTCAACGCGCCTCCATCACATGAAATACCATTTGAGGTTTTGCAAGATATAAGAAGACAAGGCGGTGGATTGCTTGCGTTTCAGCCATACTCTGATCGTGCTGAAAATAGACAAGTGGGTGATGGTGACCAGAAAGTAACGATACGAATATTTAATCATGATAGTCCTGATTTTATTTATATGCATATTCACGGTGGAGGTCACTGTATCGGCGCTGCAGATATGCAAGACCAATCTTTGGAAAAAGTTTCAAAAGAGTTGAATTGCGTTGTTGTAAGCGTGGAATATCGTCTTGCACCAACCAATCCTTATCCTGCCGCTCCAGATGATTGTGAAACAGCCGCTACTTGGTTGATAGAAAATTCAAAAAAGGAATTCAATACTGAAAAGATTATAATTGGTGGCGAGTCGGCTGGCGCCAACTTATCAGCAGTTACATTGTTGAGATTGAAGAGTAAAGGGCTGCTAGATACTATCAAAGGAGCAAACCTTATTTATGGATCTTATGATGCTCGTCTAACTCCAAGTGCAATCAGACAAGAAGGTTCTGATGAGATTTTCTTATTATCATATGCCATGATTAGAAAATTTAGGGACTCATATTTTCAGGGAGATGTAGACAAAAGTTTACCAGACGTTTCTCCAATACAAGGTGATTTAAGCGGAATGCCCCCAGCACTGTTTACAGTTGGAACAAGGGATTTATTGCTTGATGACTCGTTATTTATGTTTGGTCGGTGGCTAAGTTATGGTTCTAATGCTGAGATTATAATTGTACCTGGAGCAGATCATGCTTTTAATGCATTTCCATCAGAAACAACTACCTTGGTTGAAAATAAGATTAACGAGTTTTTGCAATCAGTTCTCTAAATTACTGAGATAGTTTTCAGCTACACGTTGCCCTAAGTTGTAATCAGCTTTCAAAATATTAACATTTTTAGAGTCTCTTTTTGATTTAAGTCTTGTTGGTGGGCATAATTGGATTACTTCACAATCTGAAGGAGGGTTATGTATGAAATCTAAAGCAGTGTTGTAAGTTTTGTCATGCTTAAGCAGAGCTTTTCTAAGTTCAGGATATTCTTTAGAAAAAAATGCTCCAATATAATTTTCAAGTTTTAGTTTTCTCTTAAATTTTTCTTCATAAGTTCTAATAACTATGATGCGTTTGGCGCCGAGCTCATAAGCCTTTCTGACAGGCAGAGGATCAGCTACGCCGCCATCAAATTTACGACGTCCGTCTATCATGCTGGGTGTTCTTACTAGTACAGGCAAAGTTCCAGATGCTATCATTTTAGGCATCCATTCATCGTCTCCAAATTCATGATATTCAGCTTGAGCGCTAAGAGCATCAGTCACAACCGCAATGTATTTTTTGCCTTCAACAGTTTTTCTAATTTTTTCCATATTTGGCTTAAACATTTTCTCGCCGTCTTCGTACATTTTATGAAATTTGATTATGTCGCCACCTGTGAAGATATTTTTATAATCTAAGTAATCTCCTCGCGCAGCATAAAGCATCTTTTCTAAATTATTGTCAGTTTCTCTAATGAGGTACCAGCAAAGAACTGCTACACCATTTGATACTCCAATATAAATATCGAATGGATCGTAATCCCTCTTTATAAATGTATCGGTGATTCCGAAAGAAAATACACCTCTTTGTCCGCCACCTTCAACAATTAGAGCTGTTTTTTTATTTTCCATGATACAATAAATTAGTAAGGATATATAAGAAATCAAATGTGTTCGATAGTAATTTTAAAACAAAGTGACTCTGAGTGGCCCATTATAATTGGTGCCAATCGAGATGAAATGAGTAATCGAGACGCTATACCACCTGGTCGTCATTGGGACGACAGACCACATATTTTTGCAGGCAAGGACATGACGGCGGGCGGTACCTGGATAGGAATTAATGATTTTGGTGTTGTCGCTGCAATTATGAATAGAATGAACAGCCTTGGACCTATGGATAATAAAAGAAGTAGAGGTGAATTGGTTCTTGATGCACTAGATCATGCAGATGCATCTGAAGCATTAAATTCAATAATTGAAATTGAAAAAGACTCATATAGAGGTTTTAACATGTTCATAGCAGATAATTTAAATGCATATTGGATCAAGTCAGATGAAAAAAATTCTGTAATTGAATATTTCAATATCCCTGATGGCTTATCAATTATAACAGCTTATGATCGAAATGATTTAAATTCTAAGCGCATAAAAACTTATTTATCAAAATTTGCTTTATCGGTTGATCCAAAACCAGGTAAAGATGAATGGCAGGACTGGGAAATGTTATTAGGCAGTACATATTCTGATAACAATGATCCTTTGTCAGCAATGTGTGTGAAAACAGACATGGGTTTTCAAACTGTATCTTCAACACTCATCGCTCTACCAAGTTTTCAACCCAAGATGGGATCGGCAAAGCCTGTCTACAAATTTGCCAATGGCTCACCAGACTCGGCAAGTTTTATGGAAATGGACATTTGAGTTCTGTATTTGCTCTTTAAATTATTGATTTCTATATACTATTTTTCTTAGAAATTACTAAACAAGCTCATATTTAGTATTGTTAGATGATTATGAATTATTATAATCTTCAATCTTATTAATAATTGGAGCTTTTAAATGACTGATTGCTATATTTACGACACTGTAAGAACCCCTCGTGGTAAGGGTAAAAAAAACGGAACCCTTCATGAAGTAACTGCACTGGAACTTGCAACTCAAGTTTTAAATAATATTAAAGATAGAACAAAAATTGATACAGCAGATGTTGATGATGTTGTACTAGGATGTGTTGCGCCAGTTGGTGAACAAGGTGCCTGTATTGCAAGAACAGCAGTGTTAAATGCCGACTATGATCAATCAGTTTCAGGTGTTCAGATCAATAGATTTTGTGCATCTGGTTTAGAAGCTACTAATATGGCAGCTGCACAAGTAATGTCTGGACAGTCACAAATGTCCATCGGCGGCGGTGTTGAGTCTATGTCTAGAGTTCCAATGGGCTCGGATGGTGGCGCAATGGTTGCTGACCCTTCAGTTGCAATAAAAAATTACTTTGTTCCACAAGGTATTAGTGCAGACTTAATTGCTACCAAATATGGTTTCTCAAGAGATGATGTAGATAGTTATGCTGTTGAAAGTCAAAAGAGGGCAAAAAAAGCTTGGGATGAAAAAAGATTTTCAAAATCAATAACACCCGTGAAAGATATCAATGGTTTGACAGTGCTCGATCATGATGAACATATGAGACCTGATGCTACGATGCAATCACTTGGTTCTTTAGATCCATCTTTTGCAATGATGGGTGAAATGGCAGGTTTTGATGCTACTATTCAACAACGATACCCTGAAGTTGAAGCTGTTAATCATGTACACACTGCTGGCAATTCGTCAGGAATAGTTGACGGAGCAGCTGGAATACTGCTTGGAAATAAAGAGATGGGTGACAAATATGGTTTGAAGGCTCGTGCTAAAATCAAAGGTTTTGCTTCAACAGGTTCTGAGCCAAGCATCATGCTAACTGGTCCTGGTTATGTTTCTGATAAACTACTAAAAAACTTAGGCATGAGCAAAAGTGACATTGACTTGTGGGAGCTTAACGAAGCATTTGCAGTTGTTGTACTAAGATATATGGAGCATATGGGGATTGATCACTCAGACATTAACGTAAATGGGGGCGCAATTGCTATGGGGCATCCATTGGGTGCAACTGGAGCTATGATCTTAGGAACTGTACTTGATGAGTTAGAGAGAAGCAATAAGTCTACTGCTCTTGCCACACTTTGTGTTGGTGGTGGTATGGGAACTGCAACCGTAATTGAGCGCGTTTAATAACTTAAAATTTTAGGACAATAATCATGGCTGATGTAACTTATGAAATAGATAGCGACGGTGTTGCCGTTGTAACGTGGGATTTGGAAAATCGTTCAATGAACGTTTTAAATTTTCAATCTCTTGGTGAATATAGATCAATTATTGAGAAATTAATCTCAGATGAGTCAGTCAAGGGTATTGTTCTCAGAAGTGCAAAAGATGCATTCATAGCTGGCGCAGATTTAACTTCATCTGAAGTTTTTGGTTTTGATAGCGTTCAAGAAGATAAAGTTAAAGCTGCAGAAAAAATTTATAATGGCAACATGGACATGCAGCTATTGTTCAGAAGCATGGAAACATCTGGCAAGCCATTCGTAGCTGCGATAAACGGTCATGCTTTAGGTGGTGGGTTTGAAATATGTCTCGCCTGTCACTATCGTGTAGCGATAGATAATGATAAAATTCAGATTGGACAACCTGAAGCGAAAGTTGGTTTGATACCTGGTGCAGGTGGAACTCAAAGAGTTCCTAGACTTGCCGGTGTAACTCAAGAGATAATGGGCTTTCTACTAGCAGGTACTCCGTTTACTCCAAAAAAAGCTCTAAGTGCTGGCCTTATTAACGAAGTCACAGACGCAGATAACTTAATTAATGCAGCAAAAAAATATATTGTGGATGGCGGAAAATCAGTTCAACCATGGGACGAAAAAGGTTTTAGGTTTCCGGGGGGCCTTCCTTATACCCCAAAAGGCGCAATGATTTGGGCTGCGGCATCATCTTCATTGAGAAAAAATTCTTATAATAACTATCCTGCACAAACTGCAATCCTTTCTGCTGTTTATGAAGGCGTTCAGGTGCCGATTGATGCAGCACTGAGAATTGAAGCGCGTTATTTTACAAAAGTTGTAATGGATCCTAGATCTCAAAATATGGTTCGAAGTCTTTTTGTAAATATGCAAGCTTTGAGCAAAGGCGCAAGAAGACCAAAAGATTTTGATAAATATGATGTTAAAAAGATTGGAATTCTTGGTGCAGGCTTAATGGGCGCAGGAATTGCCTATGTTACTGCTAAAGCAGGCATTGAAGTTGTATTAATTGATATGGATCAAGCTGCGGCAGAAAAAGGAAAAGAATATTCTACTAAGATTTTAGATAAACAATTAAGTAAGAAAAAAACTACTGAAGAAAAAAAAGAAAAGCTATTAAGTCTCATTACGCCTACAACTGATTACTCTCTTCTAAAGGGCGCAGATCTTATTGTAGAGGCAGTATTTGAAAATAGGGATATAAAAGCAGATGTAACCGCTAAAGCAGAAGCGCAAATATCAGAAACTGCTGTATTTGGTTCCAATACATCTACTTTGCCAATTACAGGTCTAGCTCAAAATTCTAGCCGTCCTGCAAACTTCATAGGTATTCATTATTTTTCACCAGTAGAGAGAATGCCTTTAGTTGAGATCATCATGGGAAAAGAAACTTCTCAGGAAACATTGGCAAAAACAATGGATTACGTTCAAAAAATTAGAAAGACTCCAATTGTTGTAAACGACAGTAGGGGTTTTTACACTAGTCGTGTATTTGGTACATACACTGGCGAAGGTGTTGCAATGTTAGCAGAAGGTATAAAACCAGCTTTAATTGAAAATGCTGGTAAAATGACAGGCATGCCAATGGCTCCACTAGCTCTTTCTGATGCTGTGGCATTGGATCTTGCATGGAAAGTAACAACTCAAACGAAAAAGGACTTTGAAGCTGAAGGCAAAGAGTTCCCAATAACTCCGATGTATTCAATTATGGAAGAAATGGTTGAAAAGCAAGGCAGGTTTGGGAAGAAAAACAATAAAGGTTTTTATGAGTATCCTGAAAATGGAAAAAAATACCTATGGCCTGAACTTTCTAACCTATGCAAAGAAAGTGACGATCAACCAGATGTTGAGGAATTAAAGAAAAGATTTCTATATATACAAGCACTTGAAACAGCTAAATGCTATGAAGAAAACGTACTAACAGATGTTAGAGATGCGGACATTGGCGCAATACTAGGTTGGGGCATGGCACCATGGACCGGAGGTCCACTATCCTTCATCGATATGGTTGGTGTTAAAGAATTTGTGGCTGAAGCTGATAAACTCGCACAAAAATATGGAGAAAGATTTACTCCATGTAAAATGCTTCGTGATATGGCGGCTAAAAATGAGAGTTTCCACAAGGGCGGTAGCTCTAGTCAAGCAGCTTAAATAAGACTACTATATAACTTATAACTTTTACTGATTTGAGAGGATCTATATGGCAAATACCACACCTACGACTAATTCTTTGGAAAACTATTTTTTACCTTTTACTGCAAATAAAGACTTTAAGAAGGATCCAAGATTATTAGACAGAGGTGAGGGAGTATACTACTGGAATCATAAGGGCGACCAGGTAATAGATGCTTCTTCAGGTCTATTTTGTGTTCCATTGGGACATGGCAGAAAAGAAATAGCTGAAGCTGTTCATCAGCAATTATTAAAATTAGATTACTCTCCTAGCTTCCAAGTTTCTCATTTACCTGCTTTTGCATTAGCTGAAAAGGTAGCAAATCTTCTACCGGGAGATTTAAACAATGTCTTCTTTACAATTTGTGGATCTACTGCAATTGACTCTGCAATTAAAATAATTCAGGCTTATCAGCACGCAATTGGACAATCGCAACGTGTAAGGTTTGTGTCAAGAGAACGCGCATACCATGGTGTAAATATCGGAGGAACCTCATTAAGTGGCATGATTAAAAACCGTGAGATATTTACTGCAACAATGCCTGGAGTTATTCATTTAAGACACACTTGGTTAGAAGAAAATAAATATACAAAAGGTCAGCCGCAACATGGAGCTCATCTTGCTGAGGATCTTCAAAGGTTTGTTGAAATGTATGGTCCCGAGTCAATTGCTGGGTGTTTCGTCGAACCCATTGCTGGTTCAACAGGAACAATTGTTCCCCCTATTGGATATTTAGAGAGGTTGAGAGAGATTTGTGATAAATATGGGATTGTTCTTGTTTTTGATGAAGTCATCACTGGTTTTGGTAGAACAGGAAAATCATTTGGGGCTGTAAAATACAATGTACAGCCTGATATGATTACAATGGCAAAGGCAATTACTAATGGAGCGCAGCCTATGGGGGCAGTTGGTGTTTCAGATAAAATTTACAATGCGATTGTTGATAATGGACCAGAGCACGGAGTAGAGTTTTTTCACGGATATACTTACTCAGGTCATCCAGCTTGTGTAGCAGCATCTCTTGCTACTTTAGATGTATATGAAAAAGAAGATGTGTTCGCAAGAGCAGAAAAGATGTCGCCATACTTTATAGATGCAGTTTTTGATGCATTTCAGGATATACCAATTGTTACAGACGTAAGAGCGGATGGAATGATGGCTGCTTTTGATCTAGCAGTTGATAAAAATCCTGGTGTGAGAGGATATGATGCCCAAAAGAAAACATTTGCTAATGGTGTTCACATAAAATTTACTGGGGATGCTGGTATAGTTGCCCCTGCATTAATTGCTGAAGAAAAACATATAGATGAAATGCTTCAAAGAATTAAAGAGGTCTTAGTAAAATACTAGCAACTTATATGTCAAAGCTTCCTTCACACACAGAGGTTGTTATTATTGGAGGAGGCATTGCTGGTACAAGCATTGCATACCACCTTGCAGAGAGAAATGTTCAGGTCACACTTGTTGAAAGAAAGAGTTTAACTTGTGGCACAACTTGGCATGCAGCTGGATTGGTTGGTCAATTAAGGGCAACAAAAAATCTTACAAAAATGGCCAAGTATTCAACGGAGCTCTATCATAAGCTTAATCAGAAAGAAGATCTATCTGCTGGATTTTTGATAAATGGTTCAGTTTCTATTGCGGAAAATGAGGGGCGTTATCAAGAAATGAGTAGAGGCGCATCAATGGGTCGAAGTTATGGCTTAGAAATAAATGAAATTTCAATTGATGAAGTAAAGGAGAAATACCCACTTCTCGATACAAAGCATGTTAAAGGAGCATGGTTTTTGCCTCAAGACGGGCAAATTAACCCGGTAGATATTACAATGTGCCTTGCAAAAGAAGCAAGACGAATGGGTGCTAACATTATTGAAAATAATAAAGTCATTTCAATCGAACAAGAAGGTGACAAGGTCACAAAAGTTATTACACAACAAGGTGATATTACATGTGATAAGATTGTTATATCTGCTGGAATGTGGAGTAGGGAAGTAGGTAAAATGTGCGGGGTGAATATACCTCTGCATGCATGTGAACATTTCTATGCTGTAACTGAATATTCAGAAGATATACCAAAAAATTTACCCATCTTAAGAAACCCAGATGCCTATATTTATGTGAAGGAGGACGCCGGAAAACTTTTAATAGGCGCCTTTGAAAAGAAAGCAAAGCCTTGGGGCATGAACGGTATTCCTGAAGATTTCGAATTTGATAGTTTACCAAACGACCTTGATCATTTCGGACCTATTTTAATGGAAGCAATGGATAGGCTTCCAATATTGAATGAGCTTGGCATTAAAACATATTTTAATGGACCTGAGAGCTTCACACCTGATGATAGGTATTACTTAGGCAAAGTGCCTTACAAAGAAAATATATTTGTTTCTACTGGCTTCAATTCAATAGGAATTCAATCTGCTGGAGGAGTTGGCAAAGTTATGGCTGATTGGATCATAAATGACAAAAGTAAGATTGATTTGTGGGATGTAGATGTCGCTAGAGTATTAGATTTTCAAGATGATAATGAATATTTAAGAGAAAGAAGCTCTGAAACGCTTGGGCTCTTGTATGCTGTGCATTGGCCATACTATCAATTTGAAACGTCAAGAAACAAAATTAAATCTCCACTCTATAACCAACTTGAAAAAGAAGGAGCTTGCTTCGGAGAAGCGGCTGGATGGGAAAGGCCAAATTGGTATACCAATAATGGTCAAAGACCTCAATATCAATACTCGTATCATAAACAAAATTGGTTTGAAAATGTAAGGAGTGAATGTATTGCAGTAAGAAATGATATTGGCTTATTTGAACTTACATCTTTCTCTAAGTTTATTATTCGAGGAGATGATGTAGTTAATTTTTTAAACTATATGTGTGTAAGTGAAATGAATGTACCAATTGGGCGAATTATATATACACAAATGTTAAATGACGAAGCTGGAACAGAAGGAGACATTACTTTTACAAGAATAAGTGAAAATGAATTTATGTTTGTTACGGGTCCAACTTCACACAATAAAGACTATTACTGGTTATTATCTCATTCAAAAAAATTTAAAAATATAGAAATTATTGATGTTACTAAACAATATGGCTGTCTTTCAATAATGGGACCCAATTCAAGGGAGCACCTTCAAAGAATATGTAATGAGGATATTTCAAATGAAACATTACCGTTTGGATTTTCTAAGAAAATAAATCTTGTTGGCGCTGAATGTAGGCTTCATAGAATTACATACGTTGGCGAGTTGGGTTTTGAAATATACATCCCTTATAATAATTTGGAAAAAGTATTTGATGTTGTTTATGCAAAAAATGGAAAGAGCCCAGTAAAACTTGCAGGCTATCATGCACTAAATTCACTGAGAATGGAGAAAGGGTATCTTCATTGGGGGCATGATATTGGAGTTGAGGAAAACCCTTTTGAAGCGGGTGTTGGATTTTGTGTAAACTTTAATAAGAAGATGCCTTTTTTAGGACAGGCAGCACTTGAAGAAAAGAAGAAGTCTGGTCTTAGTAAAAGAAAAGTAAATTTTGCATTATCTAACAATGACTTATTGATTTATCACAATGAGCCAATCTATTTTGACGGTAAGATTGTTGGTGAAATTTCTTCAGGTATGTATGGTTTCTATTTAGACAAATCCCTAGGCATGGGTTACATTTCAAACAATGATAGTTACTCTGTTGAGGAAATGATGAGTCATCAAAAATTTGAAATTGAAGTTGCTGAAACTAAATATTCTGCAGAGGGGTCAATAAATTGTTTTTATGATCCAGGCAGAGAAAAAATATTAGTGTAGAAAGTATAGTTATGACTAAAATGACGACAGAAGAAGCATTTGTAAAAGTTTTGCAAAAACACGGAATACAGCACGCATTTGGAATAATTGGATCTGCATTCATGCCAATTTCCGATTTATTTCCAAAGGCAGGTATTACTTTCTGGGACGTAGCTCATGAAAATAACGGCGGTATAATCGCAGACGGCTATACTAGAGCGACAGGAAAAATGTCTATGTGCATTGCACAAAATGGCCCAGGCATTACTAACTTTGTTACGCCAATAAAAACTGCATACTGGAATCACACTCCAATGCTTCTAGTTACTCCACAAGCGGCTAATAAAACTATAGGACAAGGTGGCTTTCAGGAAGTAGAACAAATGGCATTGTTTAAAGATATGGTTTGCTACCAGGAGGAAGTGAGAGATCCTACTAGAGTTGCCGAAGTACTAAATCGAGTAATTTCAAAAGCATTCAAAGGTTCTGCTCCAGCACAAATAAATATTCCTCGCGATATGTGGACACAAGTTATAGATATCGAGTTACCGCCAATAATAAAATTTGAAAGACCATCAGGAGGAATCGAAGCAATAAAAGAAGCGGCAAAACTTCTATCTAATGCTGACTTTCCAGTAATATTATCAGGAGCAGGGGTGGTCTTAGCTGATGCAATCAATGACTGCAAAGCTTTAGCTGAAAAATTAGACTCACCTGTTGCTTCTGGCTATCAACATAATGATAGTTTTCCAGGTAGTCATCCACTTGCAGTGGGGCCTTTAGGTTATAACGGCTCAAAAGCTGCTATGGAGTTAATTTCTAAAGCAGACGTTGTTCTTGCCTTAGGAACTAGACTAAACCCATTTTCAACATTACCTGGTTACGGAATAGATTATTGGCCAAAAGATGCAGCTATTATTCAGGTTGATATAAATTCTGATAGAATTGGATTAACAAAAAAAGTTTCAGTAGGTATATGCGGTGATGCAAAACAAGTTGCTCAGCAATTATTAAATAGTCTTTCTCCTGAAGCGGGAAACAAAAATAGAGATGAGAGAAAAGCTCTAATTCATCAAACCAAATCTGCTTGGTTACAAACATTGAGTAGTATGGATCATGAAGATGACGATCCTGGAACGTCATGGAATGAGGAAGCTAGAGTAAGGGATGCAGATCGCATGTCTCCTCGCATGGCTTGGAGGGCTATACAGAATGGCTTACCAAAAAATGCAATAATTTCATCCGACATAGGCAATAACTGCGCAATAGGAAATGCTTATCCAACATTTGAGGAAGGTAGAAAATATTTAGCTCCAGGTCTTTTTGGGCCTTGCGGTTATGGCTTCCCTTCAGTTTTAGGAGCTAAAATAGGCTGTCCAAATATTCCTGTTGTTGGTTTCGCTGGAGATGGAGCTTTTGGTATAAGCATGAACGAAATGACATCTTGTGCTAGGGAAGAATGGCCTGCAATAACAATGGTGATATTTAGAAACTATCAGTGGGGCGCCGAAAAAAGAAATTCGATATTATGGTATGACAATAATTTCGTCGGTACCGAACTAGATCCTGAATTAAGCTACGCAAAGGTTGCAGAAGGCTGCGGATTGAAGGGTGTTATAGTTAAAACCATGGATGAGCTGACAAATTCACTCAGAGCTGCGTGTGAAGAACAGTCAAATGGAGTTACAACTTTTATTGAAGTTATTTTAAATCAAGAGCTTGGGGAACCTTTCAGACGAGATGCAATGAAAAAACCAGTTGAAGTTGCCGGCATCAATCCTGATGATATGAGCCAAGAGCAGCACGGTTAAACTCTTTGAAGAGTGTGCATTCGCGACCTTGCACTATCTTTGTGGTTAGGCAAAGCAATAAAAGGTTTTGATAATTTGATATAATTGTACTCATTCGATCTTTTTTCTAATTCGCGCTTAAATCCAAGTTTTGAGAAAATTTTTTCTGAAATAGAGAGTATGAGATAACCCCCAGGCTTTGTTAATCTAATTAACTCCTTTATTGATGACGGTCCTACATGACCTGACGTCAAAACACCTGTGCATATAACTAAATCAAATTGATTTCCCTTTAAACTTGTTTTCTTGCTTAACGACTCGCAAACCAGTTTTTTATATATTTTTTTAGAGCGAGCTACTCTTAACATATCTTTTGAATAATCTATCCCCACGATATTATTGTAACGAAGAGCTTTTAAAACTTCTGCGACATAGCCAGTACCACACCCTGCATCAAGAATTTTTGAGCCCTTCTTTACATTTATATACTTTTCTAGAATCTGTTTAACTTTAATTGGGTAAGCGTAGCCCCAGTCTTTTAGGTCACTGTCATAACCGTCAGCCCATTCCCTATAATGTTTTTTTAGGCGGGTTGAATTCTTTTCCTTATAAACAATGTTTAGCCATTTTTTACCCATTATGAGCGCTTTCCTCTTTTTAATATTTAATAAATAGTATAAAAATTAGTCATATATGTTGATCGGTATCCCTAAAGAAATTAAGCCACAAGAAAATAGAGTAGGCCTAACTCCTGAAAGTGTAAAGGAACTTATTGATGATGGTAATGAAGTAATCATTGAAAGAACAGCCGGTCAGGGGTCAGGTTTTGATGATCAAAATTATAACGATGTTGGGGCGACAGTTTTTGAAAATGCGCAAGATATTTTTGATCGCGCTGAGTTGATCATTAAAGTTAAAGAACCTCAAGAAGATGAAATTAAAAAGTTGAAAGATGGTCAGCTGCTATTCACATATTTACACCTTGCTGCAAGTAAAGCATTGACAGAAGGATTAATGAATTCTGGAGCAACATGTATAGCTTACGAAACTATAACCGATAAAAATGGAAGGCTTCCATTACTTGCTCCGATGAGTGAAGTAGCTGGTAGAATTTCAATACAAGCAGGAGCCAGAGCTCTTGAAATGACAAACAAAGGAAGAGGCGTCTTATTATCTGGTGCAACAGGAGCACCGCCAGCTAAAGTTGTAATTATTGGATGTGGAGTTGTAGGGTTTAATGCCGCCCTTATTGCTCATGGAATGAAATCAAATGTAACGCTTATTGATCAATCTGAAGCAAGACTCAATGAATTAAAAAATTATTTTAATAATGAAGTCAATACATCAATATCAACACCTGAAACTATAGCTGAAGAAGTTAAAAACTGTGACTTGCTAATAGGAGGTGTGCTGATCCCGGGTTCTAGTGCGCCCAAATTAGTATCGGATGAACTAGTTTCTAAAATGAAAAAAGGAGCAGCCATTGTGGATGTCGCAATAGATCAAGGTGGGTGCATTGAAACCAGCAAGCCTACTACTCACGCAGACCCGGTTTATATTAAACATGACGTGGTACATTACTGTGTAACAAATATGCCAGGATGCGTTCCCCGTACATCTACCATCTCTCTAAATCAAGCTACATTACCGTTCGTAAAAAAATTAGCGAGAGATGGGTTAAAAAAAGCGTTATCTGATGATAGGAATTTTATGAATGGGCTAAATGTTATAAAAAATAAGTGCACTCAAGCAGATGTAGCAAGAGATCTAAACATAGCATTTTCAAACCCTGAAAATTTAGTTGCTTAAATACTTTTTGCGGCCTTTGACAGGTTTTTTAATTTAAGCATTGCCATATCTCTACTTAAATATCCAAGACCACAATCAGGAGCTGCTATAAGTCTCTCTTTATCAATATGGTTTAGACAGGACAGCAATCTATCCCTTATCACATCAATTTCTTCTACTTCACTTGAGGCAACCTTTATTAACCCAAATATTATTTTTTTTGATTTATACAACTCAAGTAGTTTTAAATCATTGTGTCTATGAGCATCTTCAATAGATATGGTATCAATCAGACTATTCTCTAAGGCATCTGCAATTTCAAAATAACTTATTAACGGCGCTTTAGGATAATCATCTGCATCAATTTTATCTGGATATCCACAACATATATGAGTTATCTTTTCACAGTCTGTAACTCCATGAAAACATCTTTCAAGATTATCTATTCCAAATTCGATTGCCTCTTTTGATTTTCTTGCAAATAAAGGTTCGTCTACTTGTATATATTTACAGCCAGAACTGACTAATGACTTTATTTCTTTATTTATTGCCTCCCCTAAATCTACTCCTAACATTTTATGATCATTATAAAATTCATCAGCAATGGTATCTGTGATAGTCAATGGTCCAGGTATTGTAACTTTAATAGGATTTTTTGATATTGACTGATTAATTTCGTATTCTTTATTTAAAAAAGACCCAATAAATTGAATTTTATTTGTGATTGTTGGAAGCCAACAATCATAATTACCTGTTCTCGCTGTTTTCTTTGTTAACTTTTCAAAATCGATCCCACCTAGATGCCTGCAGTGATAATGAATATAATTTTCTCGTCTAACTTCACCGTCTGTAATAATATCAATACCGCACTCAATTTGATCTTTAATAATACTTTCTGAGGCAAGTTTTATTTGGACCTCATATTCTTCTCCCATTTTTAGTTTTGCCTGTTCCCACTTAGAAGTTGGGTATTCAGCATCTGTTCCTTTCTCATCTTTGAACCAATCAGGTAAAGTTAAGAAATCTGGCTTTGGGTAGGCGCCAATTGTAGTTGTTAAAATCATACAAAAAGTCTATTTAAAACAATAATTTAGCCAAGAAATAATTAAACTTAAAAATAAAAATAATAATCATTTTTATCAATGCTTTATAGGATAAATTTAAAGTATCTATTTATGATTAATTTTTATGTATATTTATCATGTATTTAGATAAAGATCCATTTAAAGAAAATTTATTAACTTATTAAATTTCTTTAACTTTGTTCTTTACAGCTACCTCTATATGTATGAAAATTTTTATCAATTAAACAAATAAATTAAATGAGGAGTAGCCGTGAAGAAAATTAATAAAACTCTTAAGGCTGCAAAAGTTTCAAGAAGATCAGTCCTGAAAGGTGCAGCTGCAACTGGTGCAGCAGCAGCTATTGGGCCTTGGTATATTCCAAACGCTTTTGCTGCTCCCGTTGTTAATGTTTTAATGTGGGGCGAATATTTGCCGGACTCAGTAGTTGCAGATTTCAAAGCAAAAACTGGAATTACTGTTAACCATACTAAAATAGGAGATAACGGTGAAATTATATCAAAAATGAAAGCTGGTGGTGGAGCCGGTTATGACCTTGCAAGTCCAACAAACATGAGAGCTTTGCAATGGGCTGACCTTGGCGTACTTGCCCCATTTGATATGAATCGAATAAACACAAGCGCTGTTAACCCAGGAATGCTAGCTGTTGGTGAGCGTGACTGGAATTTTGGTGGAAAAGGATCTCACTGGGTACCACAACTTTGGGGTACTGAGTCGATTTCTTGGAGAACCGACAAATGGCAACCCGATGGACTTCCAAGCTTTGGAGATATTTGGGAGCCTAATCCTGGAATAGATGGCGCATTCATGATGGGTAGAACATACTCAATGATGACTGGATGTGGTATTTGGATGCATCATCAAGGCAAAATGGATTTCTGGTCTTCGTACAACGATGAAGATACAATGAGAAAGAATTGGGAAACAATTACTGACTATTGTATTTCAAAAAAAGGAAATCTTGTTAAATTTTGGTCTGGTGCCGATCCTCAGAAACAAGGATTCACATCTGATGGTGTTGTCGTAGGACAAACTTGGGATGGCCCTATTGCAGCAATGATGAAAGCTGGAGAACCAGTTGCGTACCAAACTACTGATGAGGGTGCGTTGGCATGGATCGACGGTATAACAATGTCTGCAAAAGCAGAAAACATTGATGAAGCTTATGAGTTAATCAATTACAGTTTTACACCAGAAGTAGGCGGCCAAACTGTGAATGAAATCGGTTATAACTCAGCTGTTAATGGAGCTTCAGACCATTACTCAGATGAAACTAAAGCTTTAGCAAAAGCAATATACCCGGGGGACACTTCGACCAAGTTAAATCCTTGGCCACCAGAACCGCCATGGTATGCTGATGCAAGAGCTGAATACGCTAACAAATTTGAAACAGCGTAATTAGTTCTCTAGGATTAGTTATTAAAAGCGCCCAAGGCATTGTCTTGGGCGTTTTTATTGAATCGTGTTTTTCAGTTAAACCATTATAATTTGTATCAATGAGCGCAGATGTAGAGTTAAGTGATGTTTCGGTAACATTTGGCAGTTTTTATGCCGCCAAGAATGTCAATGTGAAAGTAAATGGAGGTGAGTTCTTCAGCTTCTTAGGACCTTCAGGCTGCGGAAAGACTACTCTGTTAAGGGCTATATCTGGATTTCAAGAACCTTCTGAAGGTAAAGTGCTTATTGACAATAAAGATATGTCTGGAATTGGTCCAAATAAAAGACCAACCGCGTTAATATTTCAAAACTTAGCTCTGTTTCCTCTCATGAGTGTATCAGAAAATATTGCATTTTCCCTTGAAGTAAGGGGCGTATCAAAAGAAGAAAGAAAAAAAAGAGCGGATGAACTTTTGGAATTGATAGCATTAGAGGGACAAGGAGATAAAAAAGTTCATCAACTCTCTGGAGGTCAAAAACAAAGAGTAGCCATTGCAAGAGCTTTAGCTGTTGAGCCAAAAGTTCTTCTTTTAGATGAACCATTGTCTGCCTTGGATTTAAAACTTCGTCAAAGAATGAGAACCGAACTTAGAGAAATACAAAAAAGAGTAAACATTACATTTATTTATATTACGCACGATCAAGGAGAAGCCCTAACAATGTCTGATCGAATAGCGGTCATGAATGAAGGAGAGCTTGAGCAAATTGGAAAATGCGACGAAGTTTATAACAATCCATTAACACCATTTGTTGCAACATTCGTTGGTGAGAATAATCCTTTATATGGAAAAGTTACAGGTATTGAGGGAGATAAAGCTAAAATTGAAACTGCTGATGGGCAATATTTAGCAACGATGAATGAAAGCAAAAAGTTAAATATTGGAGATGAGTCAATTGCATTTGTTAGACCTGAGTCTTTGTTTATACCAAGAGATGGCGACAACTTTGATAATAAAATTGATGTGAATATTGAAAGTTTTGAATTTGAAGGAAATTTAAAAAACTTTTACGCAAGCCTTAAATCGGGAGCAAAAATTAAATTTTCAGTACCAAACGCCATAGATACATCCTCTATAACTTCAGGATCGTCAATCGTACTAGGTTTTGAATCTTCAAAATCAGTAATATTACCCAAAGCATCTCTAGCTATAGATTAAGTCATGAACAATTTTTTATTTACTCAACCATTTTTTAAGAAAAACGGTAAGGCAGTTGCGATATATTTTTTAGTAGCAATAATATTTTGGTTTGTTTTCTTAGTTATAATTCCACAATTTTATATGTTGGATTTATCATTTAGAACCAACGTCCCCCCTTTAGCAAGAGGTGGACCTGAAGATTATTATACTTTTGAACACTATAGCCACTTTATATTTGGATCTAAGACAGCCACTGATGCTTTTAACTTTGTTGATTTAGGTGTATTTGGAAGAACTATTTTTGTTTCAATGCTTGTCACAATTGCAAATCTGCTATTTTGCTATCCAATAGCATTTTATATAGCGAAAATTGCAAATCCTAGTACCGCTAGACTTCTTATTGTTTCTCTGATTATTCCTTTCTGGATTAATGAATTGCTTAGATCATTCGCATTGAGAATTTTGTTTGCAAACGAAGGTGTAATTAACAATTTCTTGACTGGGGTTGGATTACTCGATCAAGGAATCCTATTTATCACTTATGATATCGGCTTATATACCGGCTTAATATACGCTTATATTTTGCTGATGATGTTCCCTCTCTATAATGCAATCGAAAGTTTGGACATTAATCAAATCGAGGCAGCAAAAGATTTAGGTTCCTCGTCTTTTAGAACACATTGGAGAATAGTTATTCCTCATGCAAAACCAGGTATCGTATCTGGTTGTACTATGGTTTTTATGTTAACTGTTGGAGCATTAGCAACACCAGTTGTTTTAAGTAGTCCTAATACTTTATGGTTTCCTCAACTGATATATCAATGGTTTAACATGAATGACAACTGGTCTAGAGGATCAGCTTATTCAATTATTTTGTTAATAGTATCTGTTATTTTTGTGCTCACAATGATGCGAATATTTAAAGTTAGAATTGGAGAAATTATCAAGTGAGACCGAGTTATTTTATAAATTTCATGATGGGAATATATATTTTTATATTTTTCGCATACTTATTTGGGCCGTTGATCATCATGAGCATTACAGCATTCAACTCTGCAGAATTTCCATCGATCACACCTTGGGAATGTTTTAGTTTTAGATGGTTTAATGAAGGTAAAATTGCTTATGATGGACAACATCTGGCAGGACTTTTATCTGACTGGAGACTTCACGATGGTATTATTAGCAGTTTGATTATAGGTGCAGGAGTTGTAACTCTCTCCGTACCGATTGGAATGGCCGCAGCAATAGTATTAACTCAAGTGCGTTCGCAGTTGAGGGATATTTATTACTCAATTTCGATTATGCCCGTTTTATTTCCTGGTGTGATAATTGGTATTTCAACAGTCGTTTTATGGGACCGAATAGCAGGCTTAGGAGGAGAGGGGTTCATTGCAGATATTGGAAGAAACGGAATATTTCTAACAATTTTGGCTCAAACCTGTTTTATATCTACTTATTGTTTTTTAATATTTGTAGCAAGACTTCAAAGATTTGATCAGACTCAAGAAGAGGCAGCTTTAGACCTTGGAGCGTCGCAAACTCAAGTATTTTTTAAAATTTTAGTTCCTTACTTAAGCCCCGCAATAGCATCGGCTGCAGTAATTGCTTTTTTATTTTCATTTGAAAATTATAACACGACTGTATTTAGCATTTTATCGGATCAAACATTAACAACTGTAATTGCATCAAAAGTAAGGCTGGGAATAAGTCCTGCATTGAGTGCATTAGCTTTAACAATAATAGCGTTAACTATTATAGCTGCAGTTACCTATGAGGTTTTACGAAGAAGAGCAGAAAAACGATATGCAGAGTCTCAGGAAAAGTTTGTAAAAGAAAAAGCAGCAGACAATAGAATTAATAAAAAATATAAAGCTGGTTTTAAAATTCCAAAGGGAATTGCCGCTATATTGTTAATAGTGGTCTTTGCTACTTACGGAGCTACCCAAGTAGTGAAAAATGATCTTTACGGACAATCATGTATTGATGCTGCTGATAAGGAGAAAAAATCCAAATTTCTTGAACAATTGCAAACTTTAGAGTCTAATGAACTTACTGATGAAGAACTTTCTGGAGGGTCCTTAGGTGGCAATCAGGATTACGGAGATATATTTGGAGACCCATCATTATTCCAAGATTTTGGAGGATTTGATTAATAGATTATGAGCGATAAAAAAGAACCAATTCAACCAGTAAGCGGAACAGTTGTTCCTAGGTATGCTGGCCCATCTACATTTGCACGTCTTCCTGAGCTGAGAGATGTTGAAGAGTGTGATGTAGCTATTATAGGTGTACCATTTGATGCAGGTACGAGTTATCGTCCTGGGGCTAGATTTGGTCCTCAAAGTGTAAGACAAGCTTCTAGACAGCTGAGAACGAATTATCATCCAAACTATGATGTTGAACCTTTCAAGGTGCAACAGGTAGCTGATGCTGGGGACATAGCCTGTAATCCCTTTGATATTGACGAGGCAATTAAGCAAATTGAAAAAGGATCTACTGAGCTGCTCCAAAAAGTTGGAAGTATTGTAACTATTGGCGGTGACCACACAATTGCATTGCCATTACTTAGATCAATTAATAAAAAGGTTGGTGGTCCGGTTGCCTTAGTTCACTTTGACGCTCACTTGGATACTTGGGACACATACTTCGGAGCTCCTTATACGCACGGTACGCCATTTAGAAGAGCAAGAGAAGAAAAGCTATTTTTGGATGATGCATCAATGCATATTGGAATTCGTGGCCCTCTTTACAGTACAAATGATTTAAAAAATGATCGTGAATTAGGTTTTAAAACCATTCACTGCGATGAATTCCAAACAAACACAATTGATCAAATTGTTAAAAGAATAAAAGATAGAATTGGCAATAATCCATTATATATATCCATAGATATTGATGTTTTAGATCCAGCACATGCTCCTGGAACTGGAACCCCAGAAGTTGCGGGAATGACCACAAGAGAAATATTAAATGTATTAAGAGGATTGGCAGGTTCACAGCTTGTTTCAGCAGATGTCGTGGAAGTCGCCCCAGCCTATGATCATGCAGAACTTACGTCGACCGCTGCAGCAACAATTGTTTATGAGCTGATAAATATTATTGCAAGAAACCCAAAGTAATCTATTTAATTTCAAACCAGATTGGAACATGATCAGAGGGTCTTTCAAGACCTCTAAATTGTTTTTCTATTTGACAGTCAGTTATTCGATCAACTGCACTTGGTGTTGCAAGAAAATGATCAATTCGAAGACCGTTGTCTTTTTCCCATGACCCTCTTGAATAGTCCCAGTATGTGAACTCATAGGGTTTAGAATTATAAATTCTTAGCACATCAGACAGACCTAAATTTATGATTTCTCTGTAAATTTTTATAGAGTCTGGATGATGCAAAGCGTCATTTTTCCACTTATTAATATCAACCGCGTCATCAGAACCTGGTATTATATTATAATCCCCTCCAAATATAATTGTTTCATGGTTTTCTATTTTATTTTGAGCATACTTTTTAAATCTCCTCATCCAATCTAATTTGTAAGGAAATTTTTCAGTATCAATAGGATTGCCATTAGGGAGATATAAAGAGACAATATTAAAAGGATTTTCGACTTGTACCTGTGCATCAATAAATCTTGCTTGAACATCTTCTTTGTTTCCCGGCAAAGTATCTGTAATTTTTTTTATTGGGGCTTTTGATAAAATAGCCACTCCATTATATGATTTTTGACCCTTTTTAATTATTTGGTATCCAAGTGATGAAATCTCTTCTTCTGGAAAGTTTTCATCAGTTGATTTTGTTTCCTGAAGCATGACTATATCTGGTTTAACTGTTTTATCTAATTCAATTAAATGAGGTAAACGAACCCTTATTGAATTTACATTCCAACTTACTATTTTTACCATCCGTATTCTTTTATTGTTATTTTAAGATTCTTAAAGTAATGAGTTTATTGTACAATAAAAATTTATGTTACCAATTCTATTTAGTGATGATTTCTGAAGATTTATCTTTTATTTCAACCAATCAAGAAACTTCGAAAGGTAGGCTGTATAAAGAGAATTACAGTCAAACTAGATCAGAGTTCCAAAGGGATCGTGATCGAATTCTTCATTCTGCTGCCTTTAGACGACTTAAACACAAGACACAGGTATTTGTTTCAAATGAAGGAGATCACTACAGGACAAGATTAACACATTCGCTCGAAGTATCACAAATAGCGAGGTCAATAAGTAAAATATTCAATCTCAATGAAGATTTAACTGAAACATTATCTTTAAGTCATGATATTGGTCATCCGCCATTTGGACATGCTGGAGAAGATGCTCTTTCAGAATGCATGGTTTCTCATGAGGGTTTTGACCATAATGATCAGGCAATTAGAATTGTACATTTGTTAGAAAAAAAGTATTTTGATTTTGAAGGTTTAAACTTAACGTGGGAAACACTTGAAGGACTCGTAAAGCATAATGGGCCGATGACAAAAGATGTTCCAAAAACCATAGAAGCTCTCGATAAAGCGTTTGACTTAAAGTTGAATGAGTTTTCATCAATTGAAGCGCAAATAGCCTCAATAGCGGATGACATAGCATACAATAATCATGATTTAGATGACGGACTTAGAGCAGGTTTTTTTTCATATGATGATCTGGCTGAATTGCCAATGATTGGTGAAATTATTAAAAATTTTCCGAA
The DNA here is from genome assembly GCA_902598405.1 of uncultured Pelagibacteraceae bacterium. Classification (GTDB taxonomy): domain Bacteria; phylum Pseudomonadota; class Alphaproteobacteria; order Pelagibacterales; family AG-422-B15; genus CACNXQ01. Next base: position 37,884 of record CACKBQ010000004.1, read on the forward strand.
AAATTATAACTCTTACGATATGCAGCGTATAAATAATGAAATAACAAGAAAATCAACCTCAATTATGATTACTGATGTAATTAATACAATTAGTGAGAAAGTTAAAAAATCAAAAGTAAGATGCAATGAAGATGTCAGGCTTAATAATGAAAAAATTGCTGACTTTTCAGATAAAACAAAAGAAGAAGTAAAGTATATTAGATCTTTCCTATCAATGAAAATGTATAATCATGATAAAGTAAAAGCAATGACCAGTAACGCCCATCAAATTATATCATCACTATTCAAACTATTTATAGAACAAGATGAAAAATTCTTAAAAGAACATATGAAAAAAATTATTTCTGATGAGGATAAACCAAGAGCAGTATGCGACTTCATAGCTGGAATGACTGATAACTATGCTCAGAATTTTTATAATAAATTTAATTAGTTTATGAGAAACATAAATGGTTATTTAAAAAATATAATCGGAGCAGAATTTTCAAAAATATTCAATGTTTCGAATGAAACTGTAGAGAAGAGCTCGTTTGTAGTTGAATACCCAAAAAATAAATCTGATGGTGAACTAAGTACAAATATTTGTATGGTTCTTGCAAAAGAGACATCAGCAAATCCAGTAGAGGCAGCTAAAACTCTCATTAAATCATTAGAGAAAATTGAGGACTTTGAGATGTTGGAAGTTGCAGGTCCAGGCTTTTTAAACTTTAATATTTCTAAAGATACTTGGTTTAAATTTTTAAGTCAGTTGCTAGAAACGAACTTGCTCTTCAATGAGGAAATTGGTTTAAATAAAAATATAAATGTCGAATATGTTTCTGCGAATCCTACAGGTCCCTTACATATCGGTCATTGCAGAGGAGCTGTATTTGGTGATGTACTATCAAATCTACTGAAAGTCACCGGTCACAATGTAACAAAAGAATATTACATAAATGATGCAGGTACTCAAATTGATACTCTTGCAAACTCTACAATTATTAGAATAAAAGAAATCATCAATAGCAAAAGCGAAGAAAACTATCCAGATGATTTTTATCCTGGTGAATATCTAATCGATGTTGCTAAAAAAATAATAGACAAATACGGTACATCAATTCTTGAAAGCGATAATCACTTTCTAATAATAAAAGACGAGTGTGTAAATTTACTATTAGAAAACATAAAAGAAGACTTAGGCAAACTATCAATTAATCAGGATGTTTTTGTTTCAGAAAAAGAATTAATAACTCAAGGTAAAATCGACAAAACCATAGATGAACTCAAAAATATGAATTTAATCTATGAGGGCATGTTAGATAAGCCTAAAGGCAAACAAATTGAAGATTGGGAACCAAGAAAGCAATTATTATTTAAATCATCTGAATATGGAGATGAAATCGATAGACCATTACAAAAATCAGATGGTGAGTGGACTTACTTTGCAAACGATATTGCCTATCATTATGACAAATACTTAAGAGGATCGACACATTTAATCGACATATTAGGCGCTGATCATGGCGGATATATTAAGAGAATGAGCGCTTCGATACAGGCTCTAACTAATAACAAAGCAAGATTTACAGCAAAGTTATGTCAAATGGTAAAACTTATCAGTGATGGCAAGGAATTAAAAATGTCAAAAAGATCTGGTGACTTCATTACCTTAAGTGATTTAGTGAAAGAAGTTGGCAGTGATAGTATTAGATTTATGATGATGTATAGAAAAAATGAAGCACCCTTAGAGTTTGATTTTAAAAAAGTCACTGAACAGTCCAAAGAAAATCCAGTTTTTTATGTACAGTATGCTCATGCAAGAATTTCGTCTGTATTGAACAATCTTCATTCACAAAATATTAAATTAAATTTAGAGAATTTTAGTGAATGTAATTTTTCTGAACTTAATGATCTTTCTGAAATATCCCTTTTAAAAAAAATCCTGGATTATAGTAATATCATTAATACGTCAGTTTCTCTATTTGAGCCACATCGAATTGCATATTACCTGTATGAATTAGCATCAGAATTTCACTCCTTATGGAGTCAGGGAAAAGTAGATAACAGTAAGAAATTTATAGATGCAGATAATATACCAAGGACTTATGCTCGAATGGCACTACTGATTGCTACTCAGAGAACAATAAAATCTGGACTTGATATTCTTGGAGTTTCCTCGCCAGATGAAATGAAATAAAAAATGAGGTTCATAATTTTCTCTTTAATTTTAGCAATTTTTATTACTTCCATTTATTTTTACACTAAAAAAGAAGAAGAAGAGATTATCGAAATAAAAACCAATTTAAATGATTATAGAATAATACCAAAAGACAAGGGAGGCGTTGATACTCCTGACTTAAATATATACGATCTTGGAGATTAATTTAATAAAATGAAAAAATACCTACCTTTAATTTGTGGCATTTCTGGCGAAAAATTAACAACAGAAGAAATAAAATTTTTTAGAGATTACAAACCTTGGGGAATAATTTTATTTGAAAGAAACTGTATTAATAAAGACAATTTAAAAAATTTAATTAAAGAACTCAAAGAAATTAATCATCAAAATATTCCAATATTGATAGACCAGGAAGGTGGAAGAGTTTCAAGACTAAATTTTAAGGGTGTTAATAAATTTAAATCAAATCTTTTTTTTGGGCAAATTATTGAGAAGGATGCAGACTTAGGGTTTGAATTATTAAGACTTAATACTGAAATTTTAGCTCATACTTTAAAAGAATTGGGCATTAACACAAACACAGTGCCAGTTTTAGATTTACCAGCAGCAAATGAAAGTGGTGTAATTGGAGATCGAGCTTTTTCGATAAATGAAAGGACTGTCTCTAAAGCAGGTAAGATAGTAATTGAAACAATTAATAAATGCGGCATAGCTTCTGTGATTAAACATTTACCTGGGCACGGACGAGCAAGAGTTGACAGTCATTTTGAAATGCCTGAAGTAGATGAAATTGAAGATGAACTTATGAGTACTGATTTTAAGCCTTTTCAGAACAATTCCGACGCATTATTAGGTATGACAGCACATATTCTATTTAAGTCTTTAGACGATCAAAATATTGTTACTTTTTCAAAAAAAATTATTGAAACAATAATAAGAAATAAAATTGGCTTTAGAGGGCTACTGATGACTGATGATATTTCAATGAAAGCTATTTCAGATGATGTTGATATTGCTGCTTTAAAATCACTTAATGCCGGCTGTGACCTCGTTCTTCATTGTAATGGAAACATCAATGAAATTAATAAGATAGCTGAAAGAATTAAGAGTGAAGCTGAGCCTATTTTAATACCTGACGATCTTATCAATATCTATCAGACAAAATCTGATTTCCCACATGAAGAAAACTTAAAAGCCTACGAATATCTAACAAAGCAGCTTTGATGTATTTTATCGTATATAAACATCATCTGTTATATAATAAAAGAATCAAAAAATTGAAAAATGGAAGATATTTCAAGTACTTATACTGAACAGGAAGCATCTAATCAAACAAGCCCAGATGATTTGATTGTAAACTTGGGAGAATTTGAAGGTCCCCTAGATCTGCTATTAACATTAGCTAAATCTCAAAAAGTAGATTTAATGAAAATTTCTATTCTCCAGCTTACAGAGCAATACTTGGAGTTTATAGAAAAAGTTCGTAATCGCAATTTAGAGTTGGCGGCTGACTATCTTGTTATGGCGGCTTGGATGGCTTACTTAAAATCCAATTTGTTAATACCAAGAGAAGAGTCAGGTGAAGAATTGAGTGCTGAAGAAATGGCAGAAAGATTGAAATTTCAACTCAAGAAACTTGAAGCGATCCGACAAGTTTCTCAAAAATTAATGAATTTACCAAAACTTGGTACTGATTTTTTTAATAGAGGGATGCCTGAAGGCATAAGGTTGATACGAACGCCTGAATATTATCTGAATTTATACGATCTTTTAAAATCATATGCAGATCAAAGGTACAGGACTGCCTACTCATCGATGACTATTGAAAGACCACCTGTTTTTGCAATGGAAGATGCGCTTGTTAGGCTTCAAAGAATGATAGGTGATGTACCAGAATGGACTCGGCTTGAGAAATTTTTACCACATGAATTTTCAAATGGTAAAAGCGCTAGATCAGGTGTTGCAGGAACCCTGGCTGCAGCAATGGAACTTGTAAGAGAAGGGGTACTTGAAGTGCAGCAGCTGGTTCCTTTTGGACCAGTATTCTTAAAAAATAAAAAGGATGATGAATTCATTAATTAAATAAATTATGTCTGATGAAATAGAAAAAAATAATGTTATGAATTTTCCATCTGAGGATATGGACAATCTTAGAATTCTCGAGGCTCTTCTATTTGCAGCAAATGAACCCCTTGATGCAGAGAGTTTAAAGGCAAGATTGCCAAAGGGTACAAATTTAAACAAATTACTAAATTTAATTGAAGCTCAATATAAAAATAGGGGAGTTAATCTGGTCAAAACTGGCAATAAATGGAGCTTTAAAACTGCCACCGATCTTGCACCAATGATGAAAAAAGAAAAAATAGTTCAAAGAAAACTATCAAAGGCTGCTACTGAGACTTTGGCAATAATCGCCTATCATCAACCTGTTACAAGAGCTGAAGTTGAAGACATAAGAGGAGTTCATTTTAGTCCCGGAACTCTTGATGTTCTTATGGAGTTAAACTGGGTGAGGCCAATCGGTAGAAAGAAGGTACCAGGAAGGCCCATTATTTATGGTACAACTGAGAGGTTCTTAGAGTACTTCCAGCTAGAACAAGTAACAGATTTACCTGGACTTGAAGAATTAAAAGCAGCTGGACTTTTAGAAAGCCGCCTGCCTCCAAATTTAGACATTAGAGAACCAAAAGAAATTGATCACAGCCAGATAGAACCATTCGGAGAAGATGAAAATATAGATGATCTGATTCAAAGTGGACATGAGGCAGAATAGAAATTAGCCTTAAATTGTGAAACGTCTATTTAAAGCAATCCTGTTTGCAAACATTTTTTTTTATATTTGCACTTCAATATCCTCAGACCCGTTACTGCCAGGTGGCAAAACCTCGAATGAGGTTGAAAATAAAAATAGTTTTTCACTGGTTGCAAGAAATTTAGGAGATAATTTAAAAATCAATTTTCTTGTAGGAAATGCTTTATTTGAGAGAATTTGGGAAGATGCAAAATTCTCAGAAAATATTGCAAGAGATGGTTTAGGGCCTTTTTTCAGTGCTCGTTCGTGCGAAGCATGTCATATTTCTGATGGACGAGGACATTTGCCTATAGATGAATCTGATGACGCTGTATCTGTTGTTATTCAAATTTCAAAAAATCAGGACTCAATTTCAGATGGTATTAAAAACCTACCAGATCCCATTTACGGAAATCAAATTAGTGAATTCTCGGTTGAAAGTATTCCAAGAGAAGCGGACATTGTTATTAATTATGAATATGTTCCAATATCTTACAATGATGGTCGTATAGTCGAATTAAGAAAGCCTGTAATTAAAATTAGAAATTTTTATTACGGAGATATCAATGAAGATACAAACTTTTCAGCAAGAATCGCACAACCAATGATTGGTCTAGGTTTAATTGAAAACATTAGTGAAACGGATATTTTAATAAATGCAGATGTGAATGACATAAACGGTGATGGAATATCTGGAAAAGCAAATATTGTTTGGCATTATGAAAAAAATGATTATTCCCTTGGTCGGTTTGGCTGGAAAGCATCACAACCTACGGTTTACCAACAAACTGCAGATGCCTTTTTTCATGACATGGGTTTATCAAATAAACTTTTTGAAAACCCATTAAACTGTACTGATTTGCAATTAAGCTGTCAAAATGCAGTCAGTGGAAATAGCGAAAGCTATGATGGCTATGAAGTTTCTAATGATCAATTGGATCTAGTGGTTTTTTATTCATCGCAACTTGGTGTGCCAGTAAGAAGAAACGCGAAAGATATTAACGTGGTGAAAGGTAAAGAAATATTTTTTAAAATTGGTTGCAATTCTTGTCATACTGAGAGATTTGTTACAAAAAATGAAAGTACGCATCAAAATTTAGCCAATCAAATCATATACCCTTATTCTGATTTTTTGTTGCATGATATGGGTGAACAGTTGTCTGATGGTGTTTATGAATTCAATGCCAGTGGCTCTGAGTGGAGAACACCCCCTTTGTGGGGAATAGGGTTGACATCAGTGGTATCTGCAGAATATGGATTTTTACATGATGGCAGAGCTCGAACAATTGAGGAGGCTATATTATGGCACGGCGGGGAAGCCTCTAGAGTGTTAGAAGAGTTCAAATCATTAGATAAAAATCAAGTAAATCAATTAATTAGCTTTGTAAATTCTCTATAAAATCAAATCGGTAAAGTGCGTCATATTTGCTATTGATAATCATTCTCAATAAGATATATAGAATGAAACTTAGTATCATTCTAAAGAAGGGAAAAATTTATGAATTCAGTATTAAGATTCTTAGCAATAGCTGTAATTAGTTTTGTAACAGTTGGTAGTTCATTCGCTAAAGAAGTCAATTTGTATACGTCAAGGCATTATGATTCAGACGATGCATTATATCAAAAGTTTACGGATGCTACTGGCATCAAAGTAAACGTTATTTCAGGTAAAGGAAAAGCATTAATGGAAAGACTTGCTTCAGAAGGAGCAAATTCTCCTGCTGATGTCTTTATTACTGTTGATGCTGGTAATCTATGGAAAGTTCAAAAAGATGGAATGTTCCAAAGTATTAACTCAAGTACTATCGATTCAATTGTGCCTGAAAACTTAAGAGGCCCAAACAATGAGTGGGTGGGAATAGCTAAACGCTCTCGAGTGATTTATTATAATCCAGTAAATGTTTCTGCAGAGGATATGGAAGGGCTTACGTATGAAGATCTTTCAGATCCAAAATGGAAAGGCAGAGTTGCAATAAGAAGTTCTGGCAATATGTACAATCAGTCTTTAGTTGCCTCATTGATTGCTAATAATGGTGTCGATGCTACCGAAAAGTGGGCACACAGATTTGTAGGCAATTTTGCAAGAAAACCTGAAGGTAATGACAGAGCACAAATTATGGCAGTTGCAAATGGCGAAGCAGATGTTGCTGTAGCGAATAGTTACTACATTGGTTTGATGTTATCTGGTAAAAAAGGCGAAGAACAGCAAGCCGCTGCCAGAAAAGTTGAACTTCATTTCCCAGGCCAAGATGGACGAGGAGCTCATATTAATGTAAGTGGAGCTGGTCTTATGAAAAATGCTCCAAATGCAGGTAATGCTGTTAAGTTCATAGAGTTCTTGCTTAGTGAAGAAGCTCAAAGTCACATAGTTAATAACACTTACGAGTTTCCTATGCTTGAAGGTGTTGCACCTAGTGATTTAATAGCTCAATTTGGTTCTGGTTTTAAAGAAGATCAGACTTCAGTTGCAAGCTATGGTGAATTCAATCCTGATGCTGTTAAGTTGATGGATAGAGTTGGTTGGCAATAATTTATCGCTAACCAGTTTGAGGTAATTTGGCCACCGTCTCTTCTTCTCATTAGTATCCAAGGTCAAATTACCTCAACTAAATTGAGGTTATATTTATGAATAGATTACCAAATGTAACATTTAAGATCAGGTCTCAAAATGAATTTGAGACTGGGGAAATGTGTTATCTTGAAGGAGACAAGGCATGGATGTCAATTTCCTCTAGCGATTTATTCTCAGAAAAAAGAGTTTTAATATTTTCATTACCGGGCGCCTTTACTCCAACTTGTTCATCACAGCAATTGCCTGCATTTGATGAGAAATTTGAAGCTTTTAAAAACTTAGGAATTGATGAAGTATTTTGTGTCTCCGTTAATGATTCATATGTCATGAACGCTTGGAGTAACTATATGGGCGTTAAAAATGTGCAAATGATTCCAGATGGAACGGGTCAATTTACAAGGATGATGGGCATGCTTATTAATAAAGATCATAATGGATTCGGTATGAGGTCTTGGAGATATGCAGTTGTTGCAAATAATATGGAAATTGAACAGATGTTTATCGAGCCAGGTCTTAATGATACAGGAAATGATGATGATCCTTATATTGAAACAAATCCTGATAATATATTAGAGTTTCTTAAATAAATAGTATAGATAACAGCAACTATTTATGAAGTTAGATTTTTGGCAAATTACTCCGGTTGCAACATTTGCAATTTTTATTGCTCCTGTATTTATTGTGCTATTCAGTCTTGCTGGTGATTACTCTGAAAACTGGACACATTTGTATAACCATGTACTTTTTGGTTATATAGAAAATTCTATTTATTTAGTTCTTGGGGTCTCAATTATGGTTGCCATAATTGGTGTTGGCACTGCCTGGCTGGTAACCAACTATAATTTTACAGGAAAAAATATTTTTGAATGGGCGTTAATTTTACCACTTGCTGTACCTCCATATATACTTGCTTACACTTTTACTGGTTTATTCGATACCTTTGGTACTGCGAATAATTTAATAAGGGATCTTTTTGGGCTCGGTGCAGATTTTATTTTTTTTCCTAAAGTAAGAAATGTTCCTGGAGCGATTGTAGTATTTTCCTTCACCCTATACCCATATGTATATCTTGTGAGCAGAATGGCCTTTATAAATCAATCTAGATCAATTCTTGAAGCGGGTAGAACTCTTGGACTTGGTAAACTAGAAGTATTTTATAAATTAGCTGTTCCAATGATTAGACCTGCAATTATTGGGGGCCTCATGCTCGTAATCATGGAAACTTTATCTGATTTCGGAGCAGTTGATCACTTCGCTATTTCAACTTTTACAACTGGAATATTCAGAACATGGTACGGCATGTATGATATTGAAACTGCAAAGCAGTTAGCTTCATTGTTACTCATATTTGCAATTTTATTAATTATATCTGAACGTTACTCTCGAAAAAATGCTAGATATTCAAATGCCAGCTCAGTCTTTAAGCCGCTTTATTTAGCTAGGCTGAAAGGTAGTTCAAATATTTTAGCAATATTAATCTGTTTCGTTCCAATCTTTGTTGGTTTTTTATTGCCTGTGATGGAACTTGGGTACTGGGCATTTAATTACAAGTTAGATTTTTTTAATGATAAGTTTCTTACGACTGCATGGAATACATTTTACTTAGCAATAATAGCAGCTTTCTTATGCAGTCTATTAGCTGTTCTTATAAATTTTTCAATTAGATATAAAAAAAATAATTATCTGAAGTCTATGAGTTCATTTTTGACTGTTGGATATGCGGTGCCAGGTTTGATACTTGCAATTGGCGTTATGCAGCTACTTACATTTTTAGACAGAAACATTGGAGATTATTATTTTGATTTTGTACTTACAGGTAGTCTAGTTGGATTAGTTTTAGCTTATATAATAAAATCCTATGCGCTCTCAAGTTCTACGATTGAAGCTGGATATCAGCGTATAAATATGAGAATTGATGATGTAGCAAAAACACTTAAAACATCAGGCTGGTCTCTCTTATCTTCAGTTCATTTGCCATTATTAAAAACTAGTTTTCTAACAAGCATGTTATTGGTAGTTTCAGAAGTCATAAAAGAACTTCCCGCAACGCTTATTTTGAGACCATTTAATTTTGATACATTAGCCGTATATACTTATATTTATGCAGCAGAAGAAAGAATGTACGATGCTGCTGCACCTTCTATTGCAATAGTTATGGTAGGGCTTATTCCAATAATAATATTGACTAGAATGATCAGAAGTTCTAGACCTGCATCAAGAGATTAAAAATGGATATAATTCTTGAACTAAAAAATATAAAACACAGCTTCACAAGAGATAATGAAGTTTTAAAAGATGTTTCTCTACAAGTAAATCGAGGGGAGATAATTACAATCTTAGGACCTTCTGGATGTGGCAAAACTACTTTGCTAAGAATTATTGCAGGTCTAGAAGAACAATCAGCAGGTACAGTATCGATAGATAATGAAATTGTTTCAGGGCATTTAAATCATGTAAATACTGAGGAACGAAATATTGGATTGGTTGTTCAGGAAAGAGCATTGTTTCCACACCTCTCGATTGTGAATAATGTAAAATTTGGAATAAAAGGTAATAACAAATATAATACCGAGAGAGCTATGAGTTTATTAAAGCTATTTAGTGTTGAGAGATATGCAAAAAACTATCCTCATGAAATATCAAGCGGTGAACAACAAAGGGTTGCATTAGCAAGAGCAATGGCGCCAAATCCAAAAATTTTGTTAATGGATGAACCTTTTGGAGCTTTGGATAAGGAATTAAAAGTAAGATTGAGATCTGAAACAAATAAAATTCTTCGAGATAACCTCACTACAACTATCATTGTTTCTCACGATACTGATGACGCGCTAGCAATGTCTGATAGAGTTTTAATTATGAAAGATGGTAATTTTATTCAAAACGGCAAACCTGAAGATGTCATCTCTATAAACTCAACCGCATCTCAAAAAAACCTTATTTAATTACCTTTTATTTGATGGTAATTTTTAACTTTTACTAATAAGGTATTAATATATATATATTATTAGAAATAATTGAGGAACAAATGGGTATTAGTTTTTGGCAAATATTAATCGTTGTAGCGCTTCTTGTTATACTTTTCGGTAGAGGAAAAATATCTGAATTAATGGGTGACGTAGCTAAAGGTGTAAAAAGTTTTAAAAAAGGCATCAACGACGATGATGAACCAAAGTCAATAAATAAATCAGACGAAGACTCCAAAGATTAACCTTAAGTAATTGTTATGTTACCTGGTATCGGAGGAGTAGAGTATCTTGTCATTGCAGCATTAATTATCATTTTTGTTGGACCGAAAGATTTGCCGGCAGTATTAAGAACTTTTGGCAGGTGGTGGGGTAAAATTAGAAACTTCTCAAGAGAATTTAGATCTAGTATCAATGAGATAGCAAAAGAAACAGGTGTAGATGATATTAAGTCTAAAGTTGAAAATACAAATCCCAAAAACTTTACAGACGAGATGCGTGACTCGATAAATAAAAATATTATTCAGTCAGAAAATCAGAAAAAAGAAAATGAGTGATACAAATGAAACACTTGATGAAGGAAAGCAACCTTTAATTCAACATCTTGTAGAACTAAGAAGCAGACTTATTAAATCACTAATTTTGATTACTGTTATGTTTGTTGTTGCATATATCTTTGCAGACACAATTTATAACTTTTTAGTTCAACCATATGCCGATGCTGTACAAGGTGAATCTGGCAGAAGGCTTATATTTACTGCTTTACACGAAACCTTTTTTACTTATTTAAAAGTAGCACTATTTGCCTCTATTTTTGTTTCTCTTCCATTTATACTGATACAAATTTGGATTTTTGTTGCACCTGGTCTTTATCGCAATGAGAAAACTGTTGTTATTCCATATTTAATTGCAACGCCAATATTATTCTTGTTAGGAGCGGCATTGGTTTATTATTTTATTATGCCACTTGCTATCAAATTCTTTCTATCTTTCGAGTCGATTGGTGGCCAAGGAACATTACCAATCCAATTAGAAGCTAAGGTAAATGAGTATTTAAGCTTAATTATGCGTCTAATATTTGCATTCGGTATCAGTTTTCAACTACCAGTTCTTTTGACATTGTTAGCAAGAGTAGGTTTTGTCAGTTCTGAAGGATTAAGAAAAAATAGAAAGTATGTGATTGTAGGAGTTTTTGCAGTAGCAGCTATTTTAACACCACCTGACCCGATCTCCCAAATAGGGCTTGGAATACCAATATTATTGCTGTATGAAATTTCAATATTTGCTGTAAAATTTATCGAAGGAAAAAAACCTAAATCCGAGTAAAACATGCATGACATTAAGAAAATAAGGGAGAATCCCTCAGGTTTAGATGAGTTATTAGCCAAAAGAAAACATCCGCCAGTTTCAAATCAGATAATTGAATTAGATGAAAAGAACAGGGAAATTATTGGCGAGCTTCAAGTTATTCAAGAAGAGAGAAACGCCAAGTCAAAGCTCATAGGAGAATATGCGGCTAATGGTAAAAATGATGAAGCCGCTAAGTTAAAGGCCGAAGTTACAAGTTTAAAAGATAAAATGCAGGAGTTAGAGAATAGTCAAAGAGAAAAACAAGAAGAACTCAATACTGTTTTATCTTCTTTACCTAATAATCCAGCAGATGATGTGCCGGTTGGAGATGAAAGTTTAAATAAAGAAATTAAGCTGGAAGGCAACAAAAAAGAATTTACTTTTACTCCAAAAGAACACGATGAATTAGGCGAAAACCTCGATATGATGAGTTTTGAAAAAGCCACAAAAATCTCTGGAGCGAGGTTTGTTGTACAAAGTGGCTTGATTGCTAAAATGGAAAGAGCAATATCTAATTTTATGTTAGATCTTCATACAAATGAATTTGGATACACAGAGATGAATGTTCCTATACTTGTTAAAGACCAATCAGTTTATGGTGTGGGACAGCTTCCTAAGTTTAAAGATGATTTATTTAAAACAACCGATGACTATTGGCTTATACCAACGGCCGAGGTTCCTCTTAGTAATATGACTAGAGAGTCAATTATTGATATTTTAGATTTACCTAAACGATATGTATCTCATACGCCATGTTTCAGATCTGAAGCTGGCGCAGCAGGTAAAGATACAAGAGGTATTATGAGACAACATCAATTTTATAAAGTTGAGCTTGTTAGTTTAACATCAGAAAGTCAATCTAAGGATGAACATGAAAGAATGTTAAGTTGCGCAGAGGAAGTTTTAAAAAGATTAAACCTTCATTATAGAGTTGTCATATTGTCTTCTGAGGATATGGGTTTTGCTGCACAAAAAACATATGATATTGAAGTATGGTTGCCTGGTCAAAATGCTTACAGAGAAATATCTAGTTGCTCTAATTGCGGAGATTTTCAAGCAAGAAGAATGAACTCTCGCTATAAAGAAGGTAAAGAAACTAAATTTTTGCATACATTAAATGGATCAGGCTTAGCCGTAGGACGAACCTTAATATCTATTCTTGAAAATTATCAAAATGAAGATGGGACCATTCAGGTGCCAGATGCTCTTATTCCATACATGGGCGGAATAAATCAAATTTCAAGTTAATTCATCTATATGTCAGTTATTAATCTTAATGAAGCGAGGATATTAATTACAAATGATGATGGAATATCTGCAGAGGGTATTAAAATACTAAGAGCTATTGCTAATGAATTTTCAAATGATGTCTGGGTCGTTGCACCTGAATATGAAAAAAGTGGTGCATCACATGCTTTGTCTTTTCAAAACGAATTAACACTTAAAAAGTACGAAGAGAAGACATTCTCAGTTAATGGTACTCCTAGCGATTGTGTTGCAATTGGTATAAGCAATGTTTTAAAAGATAAAAGACCAGATTTAATTCTGTCAGGTATCAATAGTGGCTGCAATGTTGGAGAGGATGTTACATATTCAGGCACAATTGCTGCAGCAATGGAAGGTTTAATTAGACGCATTCCATCAATTGCAATCAGTCAAAATTATGAAGCTGGCAAAAAAAATCAAATTGTTTGGGATGCTTCGAAAAAATTTTTAAAAAATATTTTACTTGAACTTACAATTCTTGGCTGGCCAAATAATGTATTTATGAATATTAATTTTCCTTATTGCACAGCTAATTTAGTTAAAAGTATACAGATAACAACACAAGGAAACAGGGAAACTGACGACTTGATAATTAATGAAGTTCAGAAGTCAAAATTCAGATTCGGTTTACGGAGGCGGCTTGAAGAAAATGTTAATCTAAGTATTCCTCCACTAAATGAAACAGTTGAGGGATATATGAGTGATGTAGAGGCACTGGCAGATCATCACATATCAATAACACCTCTTCATTTAGATCTTACGCATCACAAAAGTCTAAGTGATTTAAAAAAAGGTTTAAAAACTGATCTAAATTAATTATTTAGTTCAAAAATATTACCTAAGTATGTATATTGCCTAAGTTATTTTAAAGGAGAATTTCATGGAACAAATGCTCATTCAACTAATGCCATTATTCTTAATTTTTGCGATTTTTTATTTTTTATTGATAAGACCTCAGCAAAGAAGAGCAAAAGAACATAGAGAGATGGTTGCTGCTGTTCAGCGAGGTGACAAGATCGTCAGCTCAGGAGGAGTCAGAGGAAAAGTAGTCAAAGTAATCGGAGATACTGATGTGGAGGTTGAAATATCCTCAGGAGTAAATGTTGTAATGATTAAATCAACAATTGCCGAAGTAGAGAAAGTAAATACATCACAATAAATTTTCATGCTGTACTTTTCAAATTTAAAAATATTTTCAGTATTGGCTGTAATCATAATTACTTTACTTTTTGCTGTTCCCAATTTCTTTGGGAAAGATCAATTAGAAACATTTCCAAATTTTTTTCCTAAGCAACAAGTAAACCTCGGCTTGGACCTTCAAGGGGGCTCACATTTATTGTTAGAGGTTGATACAGAAGAAATTATAAAGGAGAGAGTAGAAAACCTTAACGCAGACGTACGAAGAGTCTTAAAGAAAAACAATCTTAATTATAGTAATTTCAAGGTTTCAAATGAATCCCTAAAATTCATTGTAGAGGGTTTTAATAGCGAAATTCAAAAAGAAATTTCCGAGCTATCCATGAGTAACTCTCAAAATATTCTTGCAATGGGAGATCAAACTAATCTAATTATCACCCAAGAAGAAAATACTGTTCAGATAAATTTTACTGAAGAATTTATAAAACAATCTGTTTCGAATGCAGTTGCCCAATCGTTAGAAATTGTTCGAAGGAGAATAGATGAACTCGGCACAAGAGAGCCATCAATACAAAGACAAGGATCATCCAGGATAATAATTCAATTACCAGGCATTGATGACCCTGACCGTATTAAGTCTTTACTGGGCCAAACGGCTAAACTTACTTTTCAATTAGTTGATACTTCTGTGAATTTTGATCCTTTTAATCCCTCGAAGGCACCAATTGGTTCAGAAATTTTGGAATCTGATGCGGATGAAGAGTTTAAATACATTGTAAAAAAGCGAATTATGGTTGGAGGTGAAAATCTTGTTGATGCGCAACCTGGTTTTGATCCTCAAACAAATGAACCAATTGTATCTTTTAGGTTTGATCGTATAGGTGCAACAAAGTTTGGAAGGGTTACACAGCAAAATGTGGGCAAACCTTTTGCGATTGTACTTGATAATAAAGTAATAAGTGCGCCAGTAATAAGGGAAGCTATTTTGGGTGGTTCTGGTCAGATTTCTGGAGGTTTTGACTCAGAAGAAGCAAATGATCTTGCTATTCTTTTGCGAGCTGGTGCTTTACCTGCCCCACTAATTATTTTAGAAGAAAGGTCGGTTGGACCTGATCTTGGCGCTGACTCAATTGAAGCGGGTCAATTTGCTGCAATAATTGGTTTTATTGCTGTCATTATTTTTATGATATTTGTCTATAGATATTTTGGCCTGCTTGCAGATATAGCATTAATTATAAACTTATTTATGGTCCTTGGCGTTTTATCTTTGTTTCAAGCAACTCTAACATTACCTGGTATCGCTGGAATAATATTAACAATTGGAATGGCTGTGGATGCGAATGTTCTAATTTTTGAGAGAGTAAAAGAAGAAATTAGAAATGGATCGAATATGATGAATGCTGTTGAAAACGGGTATAAAAGAGCTTTATCAACAATATTAGATGCAAATATCACAACATTGATTGCTGCAATAATATTATTTTTTATGGCTTCGGGGCCAGTGAGGGGTTTCTCTATTACATTGGCTATTGGAATCTTTACATCAGTTTTCACTGCCTTTACTTTCACAAGATTGCTAATTTCATTCAACGCTAAAAGATTAAAACCAAATTTTGTAGGTCTAAGTAAAAATGTTTAATATTTCTGGAACACAAATTAATTTTTTAAAAGTAAGGGTAATTACCTTTATTCTTTCTGCAATATTGATATTTCTTTCAATAGGGGCTTTTTTTGTAAATGGATTGAATTTTGGAATTGATTTTAAGGGTGGTACACTTATTGAAATCGAAACATCTCAAGAAATAGAAATTTCTGGTTTAAGAGATAACTTAAATACCCTTGAATTAGGGGATGTTCAAGTTCAAGAATTTGGATCTAGTAAAAATTTACTAATTAGAGTAGAGCAACAATTAGGTGGAGATCAAGTTCAACAAGATGTTGTTCAAATAGTAAAAGATAGCTTAGGGTCTTATCTTTCATCCGATATTAATTTTAGAAGAACTGAGGTTGTAGGGCCTAAGGTTAGCGGAGAATTAATACAATCTGGTGCTATAGCAATTTTTGTCGCTGTATTTGCAATGCTTGTTTACATTTGGTTTAGGTTTGAATGGCAGTTTTCACTAGGAGCAGTTCTCGCACTTGTTCATGATGTCATATTAACCATAGGTGTTTTTTGTTTAACTCAATTAGAGTTCAATTTACCCATCATTGCCGCAATACTTACTATTGTTGGATACTCTATGAACGATACAGTTGTTGTGTACGATAGGGTCAGAGAAAACTTACGTAAGTACCGTTCTAAAGAAATTACAGATTTATTAAATTTGTCAATTAACGATACTTTATCAAGAACAATTGTAACTTCTGTGACTACGCTTTTAGCTTTGTTATCGTTATTCATTTTTGGAGGTGAAGTGATTAAAGGGTTTACGTTTGCAATGATTTGGGGAGTTATAGTTGGAACATATTCATCAATTTTTGTAGCAGCGCCATTACTGAGATACCTTGATGTAAAACGTGAGTGGAATACGACGTCAGCAGTAGACTCAACTAGATAATTTAGTAAAGATTTTGTGCAACTACCATTGCTAACAGCATAGGAATGGAAAGCACGGTGTTTGTTCTTGAGAATAGCATTGCTGTTCTGGCTGATTTTGCTTTTGTATCTGCATCAACTTGAACAATCCCCAATGCCTTCTTTTGATTTGGCCAAATAACCATCCATACATTATAAGCCATTATGATAGCAAGCCACATACCAATTCCTATTGTAAGTTCTTTACCATTAAATCCATAAGCCAGTGTAAATGTAAGTGCATTGACTGATCCCTCATGTCCATAATAAAGAGCTAGAGTTGTAAGACCTGTAATTAATGTTGCCAAAGCAGCCCATCTGAACCAGAAAAGAGCCGCAGGGGCAATAACTTTTCCTATTGCTGGCTTTTGCTCATCAGGAATATTTGGCATATTAGGAATCTGTACGAAGTTAAAGTAATAGAGGAGGCCAATCCACATGACTCCAGATATGACGTGAAGAAATCTCGAGAGTGAGGCCCAATATAGTTGGTCAAAGCCACCATAGTGGCCTGTAACCATAATGAGTAAAAGAATTGCCAACAATGTTCCAAGTATGACTGTTCTTTGCAATGATTGTAATATTGATGCCATTAACGATTCATAGCATGTTTTATGCGTGTGTGTAAAATATTTATGTGACTATTTGAGAATTTTATTTAAATACTGACCTGTATAACTTTTTTTGAGTTTTGCAATATCTTCTGGTGAACCGCTTCCTATTATTTCACCACCACCGTCACCCCCTTCTGGGCCCAAGTCAATGATCCAATCAGCTGTTTTTATGACGTCTAAATTATGCTCTATCACAACAACAGTGTTACCTTGATCTACTAAAATTTGGAGTACTTCGAGTAGTTTCTTAATGTCATGGACATGAAGCCCTGTAGTTGGCTCATCAAGTATGTACAAGGTTTTGCCTGTGGCTCTTTTTGAAAGTTCTTTTGAAAGTTTAATTCTTTGTGCTTCACCACCTGATAAAGTAGTAGCTTGCTGACCAATTTTTATATAGCCAAGCCCTACATTTTGAAGTGTATCGAGTTTCTTTTTAATCATTGGGATTGCTTCAAAAAAAGAACATCCTTCTTCAACTGTCATATCTAAAATATCTGCAATACTCTTATCTTTGTACTTAATTTCAAGCGTTTCTCTGTTGTATCTTTTGCCCTCACATTCATCGCAAGTGACATATACATCAGGAAGAAAGTGCATCTCTATCTTAATTACACCATCACCTTCACAAGCTTCACATCTACCGCCCTTAACATTAAATGAAAATCTTCCAGCTTTATAACCTCTGGCTTTTGATTCTGGCAAACCGGTAAACCAGTCTCTTATAAAAGTGAAGGCTCCGGTATAAGTTGCGGGATTTGATCTTGGGGTCCTTCCAATTGGAGATTGGTCAATATCTATAACTTTATCAAGTTCTTGAAGACCCTTTATTTCCTTATGCTTTGCAGGTGTGTACCTTGACCCGTTCAACGTTTGTGCGACTGACTTAAAAAGCGTATTAATTGTTAAAGTTGATTTACCGCTACCAGAAACTCCGGTAATACAAGTAAGTGTTCCAAGAGGAATTTCGCAGTCGACATTTTTAAGATTATTGCCCTCAGCTTTTATAATTTCTATATATTTATTATTTAGAGCTTTTCTTCTATTGCTAGGTATTTCAATTTTTAGTTTACCAGATAAGTATTGACCAGTTATGCTATTTTGATTTTTTTTAATTTTTGTAACATTACCCTCAGCAACTACTCTTCCGCCATTAACGCCAGCAGCTGGTCCCAAGTCAACTACATGATCAGCTGTCGTGATTGCCTCTTCATCATGCTCAACGACAATAACTGTATTTCCAAGATCTCTTAATCTTTTAAGAGTTTTTAACAATCTTTCATTATCACGCTGATGCAAGCCAATCGAGGGTTCGTCTAGCACATAGAGAACTCCTGTCAAACCTGATCCAATTTGTGATGCAAGACGAATACGTTGTGACTCACCGCCTGATAAACTACCCGAACCTCTTGAAAGAGTTAGATATTCAAGACCTACATTATTTAAAAAAAGTATCCTTTCATTGAGTTCCTTAAGAATTCTAAATGCAATTTCTTTTTCTTTTTTAGTTAATTTTTTTTCAAGTTTCTGAAACCAAATAACAAGTTCTTTAATAGATTTGTCGCATACTTCACCTATGTGCAGCTTGTCTATCTTTACAGCCAATGCAGTCTCTTTAAGCCTAAAACCATTGCATGCATGGCATCTTACTTCACTCTGATATCTCTCAATTCTTCCGCGCATCCAATCACTTTCTGTCTCTAGATATCTGCGCTCAAGATTATTGATTACTCCTTCGAAAGGTCTTTCATACTCATAACCGTCATCATAAGTAAACTTTAATTCTGTTTCACCAGAGCCATAAAGAATTATGTTTTGAATTTTTTTTCCTAGTGATTTCCAGGGTGTATCAAGTGAAAATTTATATTTTCTAGCTACAACCTTTAAAATATTTCTAAAATACCCGTATCTCGAGACTGGCCAAGGAGCAAGTGCATCCTCATTTATTGAAAGGTTTTTATTTGGAACAACTAAATTAGGATCAATTGATAAATCGGTACCAATTCCATCACACTCTTCACACGCTCCATAAGGATTATTAAAAGAAAATAACCTTGGTTCAATTTCGTCAATTGTGAAACCAGATACAGGACAAGCAAATTTTGATGAAAATAGTTCATTATCTACTTTACCATTTTTCATTTCGAAGTTTTCAACGATCACCAATCCATCACTTAAATTGAGGGCAGTTTCGACACTATCCGCCAACCTGTTACCTATTTCATCGTTTAGTACGATACGGTCTACTACAACCTCGATGTCATGTTTCTTTTTTTTATCAATTTCAGGTAAAGAGTCGAATTCGTATAATTCCCCATCAATCTTTACTCTTTGAAAACCTTTCTTGTGCAATTCTTGTAATTCCTTTTTGTACTCACCTTTTCTTCCTCTGATAATTGGAGACAATATTAGAAACTTTGAACCTATTTCTCTTTCTTTTATTCGATCAACTATTTGGGTCACTGTCTGACTTTTAATGGGTAATCCGGTTGCAGGAGAATAGGGTATTCCAACTCTCGCAAAAAGAAGACGAAGATAATCATACACCTCAGTAACAGTACCAACTGTTGACCTAGGATTTTTTGATGTTGTTTTTTGTTCGATGGAAATTGCGGGACTTAACCCTTCTATTAAATCAACATTTGGTTTTTGCATCATTTGCAAAAACTGTCTTGCATAAGCTGATAAGCTCTCAACGTATCTTCTTTGGCCTTCGGCATAAATAGTATCAAATGCAAGGGAAGATTTACCTGAGCCAGACAAACCAGTTATTATTGTTAGCTTCTCACGGGGTATTTTGACGTTAACATTTTTTAAATTATGTTCACGGGCTCCTTGTACTGAAATTGTCTTACTCATAAGAATTAATTAATCTTAACACTCCTGATTTAAAGATAACCTGTGCATAAACAGCAAAATAGGGATTTTTGTATGTACAGTGCATCAATATCTGGATAAATTACAGTATATGGCTGCTAGTTTAAATAAAGTAATGCTCATAGGTAATCTTGGAGCAGATCCCGTAATTCGTCAGACTCAAGATGGGAAAAGGCTTGCCCAACTTAGCTTAGCCACATCCGAGTCATGGAAAGACAAGGCAACAGGAGAGAAAAAAGAAAAAACCAGTTGGCATAGAATAGTCATATTTAACGATGGTTTAGCTGGTGTTGTTGAGAGTTACCTTAAGAAAGGCTCAAAAATTTACATTGAAGGCCAACTACAAACTAGGAAATTTACAGATCAGAGCGGAGTTGAAAAATATACGACAGAAATAGTTCTTGGAAACTATAATGGCGTACTTACCATGCTTGACTCAAGGAACTCGGGAGGCGGCGATTCAATTCCAGATATGGGTTCAGATATAAATCAAGACATGGGAGACAGTGCTCCACCTGACCTTGATATAGACGACGAAATACCCTTTTAAGTCTACTTTTTTCAATCGAAAACTGGGCAAATTTCTGATATAATATTCTTAATTTTTATAACAAAATCGTGCTTATTTTTCCTATTTTTTAGGGATTTTTAGCGCTTCAATAGGTAGTAGAATTGACTGATTCCAAGGATCAAAATGAAGATCTTAAAACAGGTAAAGAGCAATCTGTAATCCCCATATTAATCGATACAGAAATGCAAAATTCTTACCTCGATTACGCTATGAGCGTAATCGTTAGTAGGGCATTACCCGATGTTAGAGACGGACTTAAACCAGTTCATAGAAGGATTTTATATGCAATGCATGAGTCAGGCTATGAGTGGAATAAACAACATAGAAAGAGTGCTCGAGTTGTCGGTGATGTTATTGGTAAATACCATCCGCATGGAGATCAAGCTGTTTATGATGCGTTGGTCAGACTTGCCCAAGACTTCTCAATGAGCGTGCCACTATTAGATGGTCAAGGCAATTTTGGATCAATGGACGGTGATAGGGCTGCTGCAATGAGATACACGGAAGTTAGAATGGCAAAAATTGCTAGTTTCCTTCTTGAAGATATAGAAAAAGAAACGGTCGACTTTAGACCTAATTATGATGAAACTGAAAGTGAGCCATCTGTTCTTCCTGCAAAATATCCAAACCTACTTGTCAACGGTGCAGGTGGTATAGCCGTTGGTATGGCGACTAACATTTTACCTCATAATTTAGGAGAGGTCATTGATGCTAGTATTGCTTACCTTAAAAATACCGATGTAACTTTTGAGGAAATAAATCAAATTATAAAAGGTCCAGACTTTCCTACGGGTGGAACAATTATTGGTATAAAAGGCATAAAAGACTCTCAGTCATCAGGAAGAGGCTCAATCATTGTTCAGGCAAAATCAAACATAGAGGAATTTAAAACAGATCGAGAAGCAATCGTATTTACCGAAGTACCTTACCAAGTTAACAAATCATCTTTGCTTGAGAAAATAGCTGAACTTGTCAGAGATAAAAAAATTGATGGTATAAGTGATTTAAGAGATGAGTCTGACCGCCAAGGAGTGAGGGTTGTTGTTGAATTAAAAAAAGGGGTAATATCACAAGTTGTATTAAATAAATTATATAAATTTACTGCACTACAAAGTTCTTACGGTGTTAATTCATTAGCGTTGGTAAACGGAAAACCAAAATTAATGAATATAAAAGAATTCATTCACCATTTTATAGAATTCAGAAAAGAAATTATCAGAAACAGGACTCGTCATGATCTCGGCAAAGCAAGAGATAGGGCCCATGTATTAATTGGCCTAGCAGTTGCTGTTGCTAATGTTGATCAAATAATAGAAATAATTAAAAGCTCCAAAGATCCTAATGAGGCAAGAACCTCGCTTCTTAAAACTAAGTGGCTAAGTAAGGATATTGATGATTTGTTAAAGTTAGTTGATGACCCAAGGCAAATTAAAAATGAAAAAGAAATTTATTTAACAGACGAGCAGGCCAAAGCGATATTAGAGTTAAGGTTGCAACGTTTGACTGCTCTAGGTAAAGATGAGATCAAGTCAGAGTTATCAGATCTTTCCAATCAAATAAACAAATTCCTCTCAATATTAAGGGATACTGAGGTATTGAATGATGAAATAAATGTTGAGCTAAATGAAATTAAAAATCAATTTGCAATACCAAGAAGAACAGAAATTAATGAGGGCGAGGCTACAGATATTGATCAAGAAGACCTTGTTCAAAGAAGTGATATGGTCGTAAGTGTAACAAACTCAGGTTATATAAAAAGGGTTCCTTTAAATATGTACAGAGCACAGAAAAGAGGTGGCAAAGGAAGAGCAGGAATGAAAACCAATGAAGAAGATTTTGTAACTCAAGTTTTTACATCAAGTACTCATGACAATATGTTGTTTTTCTCGTCTGGAGGAATAGCTTACAAACTTAAGACATGGAAGATTCCTGAGTCATCACCCCAAGCTAAGGGCAAAGCAATAATCAATCTCTTAAATCTTAAAGACACTGAAAGTCTATCAAGTATCCTTGTGTTGCCAGAAAATAAACAATCAAATGGAAATGAGTATTTAATATTTGCTACATCAGACGGCAGCATCAGAAAAAATAGTTTAGAAGATTTCAAAAGGATTCAAGCAAATGGTAAAATTGCAATGAAACTAGATAATAATAATGCAATCGTTGGTGTAAAACTTTGTAATGATGAAGACGATATTTTACTATCAACAAAACATGGAAAGTGTATTCGAACTCCTGTTTCAAAATTGAGAACAACTAAAAGTAGAAGTTCGGTGGGTGTAAGGGGCATCAGGCTAACAAAAGATGATAAAATTATTTCAATTTCTGTCATTTCTCATACTGATGTATCGTCAGCAGAAGCAAAAGCTTACTTAAAAATGATTTCAAAGGAAAAAGGAATGCAAGAAGAAACCGAGAGTGACGATAATGATACTGATAACTCTGTTTCTGACATTGAAATATCTAAGGATCGATATGATGAATTAAAAGCGAGAGAACAATTCATTTTAACCGTTACTGAAAATGGCTTTGGTAAAAGATCTTCTTCTTACCAGTTTAGAGTTTCTAATCGCGGAGGATCGGGCATTATGTGTATTGCGACATCAAATAGAAATGGCAATGTTTTAGCTTCTTTTCCAGTCAATAATGATGATGATATAATGCTGATAACTAAAACAGGTCAATTAATTCGCTGCCCAGTAAAAGATGTTCGCGTAGCTGGTAGAAATACGCAGGGAGTAAGTATATTTAAAACAACAAAAGAAGAAAAAGTTGTTTCTGCAAGCAGAGTTGAGCTAGATAGTTAATAAATTACTAGAGGTCTTTAAATAATCATTATATATTCCAAACATGAGTAGAACTGGCATATATCCTGGAAGCTTTGATCCCATTCATAAAGGGCACATTGATATTATCAATAGGGCTACAAAACTTGTTGATAAATTATATATCGCAGTTGCTGACAGCCAGCATAAATCACCTTTATTTGATTTAGATGAAAGAAAAGAAATGATAGAAAATGAGTTTTCATCAAATGATAAAATTGAAGTAATTGCATTTGATAATTTATTGATTGATTTAGCTAATTCACTAGATGCAAAGATACTCATAAGAGGTCTTCGTGTTGTTTCTGATTTTGAATATGAGTTTCAGATGTTGGGCATGA
Source organism: uncultured Pelagibacteraceae bacterium (assembly GCA_902598405.1). Taxonomy (GTDB): domain Bacteria; phylum Pseudomonadota; class Alphaproteobacteria; order Pelagibacterales; family AG-422-B15; genus CACNXQ01. The sequence continues at coordinate 61,921 of CACKBQ010000004.1, forward strand.
ATAGACAATTAGATAATAATATTGAAACAGTATTCTTAATGGCAGACGCTCAACGGCAATCAATTTCCTCTAATTTTGTAAAAGAAATTGCACGTTTGGGAGGAAATATTGGTAATTTTACAAATAAGTTTGTTGAGCAAAAATTAAAAGATAAATTCAAATAAATAAAATGAAATTAATAAGAACTTTAATCTTTGTATTTTCATTTTTTATAGCGTTAATCGCAGAAGGAGTTGTCATGGCAAATGACCCAGAAAATTCAATCCAAATAGAGCTTAAAGATGGTAATGTAATAATAGAACTACTACCTGATATCGCTCCAAATCACGTAAATAGAATTAAAGAACTTGCAAGAGAGGGCTTTTATGACGGAGTACCCTTTCACCGTGTTATAGAGGGCTTTATGGCTCAAACTGGTGATGGTGAAAATAGAAATGGAACAGGCGGATCAACCAAACCTGATTTGAAAAATGAATTTGGTGATACACCCCATCTTCGTGGAACAGTATCAATGGCAAGAACAGCCGATCCGGATTCAGCTAATAGTCAATTTTTTATATGTTTTGCTGAGGCTCCACATCTAGACGGCCAGTATACTGTTTTTGGTCAAGTCGTAGAAGGGATGGAGTTTGTTGACAAGATTAAACGTGGAGAGCCAGGCTCTGGAAGTGTAGATAACCCAGATGAAATGATAACTGTAAGGGTCATTTCAGATCTATAATTTTCATGAAATTAAGTCAATTTGACTTTGAACTACCAGATAATCTGATCGCTGAAAGACCATGTGAGCCTCGAGAAGAATCGAGGATGTTGGTTTATAAAAATGAGATATCTGATACTAACTTCAGTAAATTTATTGATTATATTGGCCATAATGACTTGGTTGTGATTAACAACACAAAAGTTATCCCTATTTTCCTTGAAGGATTTCACTCAAAAAAAAACATTAAGGTTACGCTTCATAAAAAACTATCAAGCAATAAGTGGCTTGCATTTTTGAAACCTGCAAAGAAAGTAAATGAAAATAGTATAATCAGTTTCAATAATGAGATCTCTTGTATAATTAGAAAAAAATCAGATTATGGTGAGGTTGAATTAGAATTTAATTGTAGTGAGGAAGAATTTGATAATTATTTGAGTCAATTTGGACTTATGCCGCTGCCACCATATATTCAAAAAAAAAGGAAAAGTGATAAAAAGGATTTTACTGATTATCAAACTGTATATGCAAAAGAAAAAGGTTCTGTAGCAGCTCCTACTGCTGGTTTACATTTTAATGATGAAATAATAAACAAACTGGTTGAGAGAGATCAATTAGTGGAGATTACTTTACATGTTGGGGCCGGCACGTTCTTACCTATAAGAAACGAGGATGTTGATAATCATGTAATGCATTCTGAGTACGGTATAATTGATGAAAAAACTGCACTGAAAATTAATCAATGTAAGAAAAAAGGTGGAAAAATTATTGCTGTTGGAACAACGACACTAAGACTTTTAGAAAGTGCCGCAAAAAATAATGTAGTGGAGAAATTTAATAGAGAAACTAATATATTTATAAAGCCTGGATATAAATTTCAAATTGTTGATATGCTCTTGACTAACTTTCATTTGCCAAAATCTACTTTATTACTGTTAGTTTCTGCATTTGCAGGCACTGAAGAAATATTTAAAATTTATAAACACGCCGTAACAACTAAATACCGTTTCTTTTCATACGGTGATGTTAGTTTACTATTTAAGAAATGAGTGATTTTAAAATACTAAAAACAGATGGAAATGCCAGAAGGGGTAAATTAATAACCTCTCATGGGGAGATAAATACGCCTGCTTTTATGCCAGTTGGTACAGCTGCAACCGTCAAAGGTGTCTTTACAAAGGACCTAATTGAAACAGGCTCGGAAATCCTTTTGGGCAATACTTACCATTTAATGCTCAGACCAGGATCCGAACTAATAAAAGAATTCGGCGGGCTTCACAAGTTTATGAATTGGGACAAACCTATACTCACAGATTCTGGTGGATACCAAGTATTTTCTCTATCTAAATTAAGAAAGATTAGTGAGGAAGGTGTTAAGTTTTCATCACATATTGATGGAAAAGAAGTAATGCTTACTCCAGAAAGTTCAATGGAAATACAAACTAACTTAAACTCAGATATTGTAATGTCGTTTGATGAATGTACATCTTTTCCTTGTACCCATGATCAAGCAAAAAACTCAATGGAATTATCTATGAGATGGGCAAAAAGATGTAAAGATTATTTCATAGAAAGAAATAACAACAAATTATTTGGCATCGTTCAGGGAAGCGTGTTTGAGGATTTAAGAAAAGAGTCTGTTAAAATTCTTGAAGATCTGAATTTTGATGGTTATGCAGTAGGGGGTCTTGCAGTAGGTGAAAGTCAAGCTCAAATGTTTGAGGTTCTTGAATTTACTTCGCCTCATTTACCTGACGACAAACCACATTATTTAATGGGTGTGGGCAAGCCAGATGATATTCTTGGTAGTGTTGCTAGAGGAATTGATATGTTTGATTGCGTATTGCCAACTAGAAGTGGTAGGAATGGACAAGCCTTTACTCGTCATGGACCAATTAATATTAGAAATGCAAAATACAAAAATTTAGATGATCCAATTGATAAAAACTCAGATAATCCTGTATGTAAAAATTACTCTGCTGGGTATATACATCATTTATTTAATGCAAAGGAGATGCTAGGTGGCATGTTGCTTTCTTTGCACAATATATATTTTTATCAGAGTCTTATGTCGGATATTAGAAAATCTATAGAGGAGGATCGCTTTATGTCTTTTTCAAAAGAATTTCTTGAAAGTTATAAATCTTAGTTACTTACCTTTGAATTCAGCTTTTTTCTTTTGAATGAACGACATTACTCCAATTTTGCTATCCTCAGTTTTGCCAGCAATTGTTTGTGCTGAGCTTTCAGCAGCAAGCTGACCTTCAAAGTTATTCGAAAAACTATCCCAATATAACTGTTTAATTAATTTTAAAGCTACAGTTGGTCCTGAAGCTAATGTTCTTGCTGTACTCATTACTTCTTCCATTAGTTTGTCATCTTCAACAACATGATTTACAAGACCCCATTCAAGAGCTTTATCAGCTAAAACTTTTTCACCAATTAATGAAAATTCCATTGCTCTTGCCATACCTATTTTTCGAGGAATTAAATACGTAGAGCTAGCATCTGGTACAAGTCCTATAAATTTGAACGCTTGATAAAAGTATGCAGATTTAGAGGCATAAACTAAATCTCCAAATACACCCAATGAACAACCTGCGCCAGCAGCCACTCCATTAACAGCCGTAATCAACGGAACATTTAGATTTTTTAAATCTATTAAAAAAGGATGGTAAACTTTTTCTAAGGTTTCTCCCGGATCTATATTATCGCCTAAGCTTGCTCCTTCAACAAGGTTTGCGCCCGCACAAAAACCTCTTCCAGCTCCTGTTAGGACGGCACATCGAACTTTTAATTCTCCACTATTTATAGATTTTACTTGCTTATGAAGCTCTGAAATCATGTCCATAGAAAGTGCGTTTAGCCTTTCAGGGTCATTCAGCGTTAAAATAGCTATATCATCAACGATTTCAGTTTTTAAAACATTGGTCATTTATTAAGTAATACATGCATATGAGAAAACAAAAAAGTATATTTTTTTGTTATTTTGGATTAGTTTATAAAACTTGTTTAATAAAGGATAAAATATGGGATTAGGAAACGTATCTATAGGGAGCACTTATCCAGAGGTAAGTAGAGACGAAATGCTCTCAAAATTAAATAAATTAAAACAACCATTTTTAAAAAACTTCAACCCAGATTTAAATGTACGTATTGATCGTATAAAAAGAATACAAACTTTAGTTGAGGAAAATATAGATGCTTTTCACGACGCGTTAAGATCTGATTTTGGCACACGACATGAACAGTTAAGCCTAATGGCTGACACAATGCCTGTAATTAATAATGCAAAAGACGCCTTAAAAAACATTAAAAGATGGGTTAAGCCTGATAAGCGAAAACCTAACTTTCCATTGGGATTACTTGGCGCAAAAGCTTATGTTCAATTCCAGCCTTATGGAGTAGTTGGTGTTATTTCTCCTTGGAACTTCCCACTAACTCTAAGTATTGCGCCTTTAATAGAAATATTTGCAGCTGGAAATAATGCAATGATGAAGCTCTCAGAGTTCGTTCCAGCAACCTCTGAATTAACTGAAGAACTTATTAATAAATTTTTTAGTGATGAAGAAGTTGTTATAGTAAATGGAGGCCCTCAAACCTCTCAAGATTTTGCAGGATTACCATTTGATCATCTGCTTTTCACTGGATCAACAAATGTAGCTAAAAAAGTTGCATCTGAGGCAGCATCAAATTTAGTGCCGCTTACTCTTGAATTAGGTGGCAAGTCACCAGTAATAGTTGGTCCAAATGCCAAAATGAAAAAAAGTGTTGATAAGATAATGATGGGAAAGCTCTTAAATGGAGGGCAAATTTGCATATCACCTGATTATGTAATGGTTCCTGAGGGGCAAACAGATGAATTTGTTGATCACGCAAAATCCCATGTTAGTGAAAATTATCCAACGATAAAAAATAATCCCGATTATACATCCATAATTCATTTGAATCACTACGAGAGACTTCGTGAACTAGTAAAAGATGCTGAGTCAAAGGGAGCTACTATTGTAGAAATAAACCCCGCAAATGAAGACCTTTCACAACAATGCAAATTTGCCCTCCATTTAAGAGCTTTCCCATCATTATATTACCAACATTGGTTTTAAATCCAACTGATGATATGAAGATTATGCAGGAAGAAATTTTTGGACCTTTATTGCCTGTAAAAACATACAAAAGCTTTAATGAAACAATAGAGTTCATAAATAAGAACCCTAAAGCACTTGCAATATATTATTTTGGTGATGACAAAAAAGAAATTGATACTGTGTTAAACAATACTTCATCTGGTCAAGCGGTTATAAACGATGTCTTATTCCAATTTTCTATGCATGATCTACCCTTTGGAGGGGTTGGTCCTAGTGGAATGGGCTCTTATCATGGTTACGATGGCTTTAAGAACTTTAGTCATAAGAGATCAGTTCTTAAGGGTCAAAATATCTTAGATGCGGGTAAGATGATTACAGCTCCATTTACTGAATCTACGGAAAAAAATATAAAAAGGCTGTCTTAGAGAATACTCTCAGCTGCTATTTTTTTTGAGTTTTCGACAATAAACTTAAATCTCAACTCAGGTTTTTTGCCCATCAAAGAATCTACAGATTTATGGGTTTTCTTTTTGTCTTTTGATGCAATTTGAACTTTTAATAAGGTTCTATTTTCCTGTGACATAGTTGTCTCTTTCAGTTGAGCGGGCATCATTTCCCCCAATCCTTTAAATCTATTAATTGTTACGTCTGAATTTTTAAATTCTTTTTTTATTATCTCATCTTTATGCTTATCATTCACAGCGTAATACGTTTTAGCTCCCTTAGATATTTTGTATAA
>CACKBQ010000005.1 GCA_902598405.1 uncultured Pelagibacteraceae bacterium
TTATTTAACTAATATTATACATTAGCCTTTATTTATAAACTATTGAAAATAAATGAGAAATTTTGCCAGATAATTTATAAGCCGGGTTCTGTGATTTTTTTACAAAAAACCGATAACTATTCATCTAGCTCAATTGTTACCAATTGAGTCGTGCGATCAACCCGGTTACAGCCAAGACAAGCCAATGTAACCCTATTTGATCTTGCTCCCAGTGGGGTTTACCATGCCTTTTTTGTTACCAAAAAAGCGGTGAGCTCTTACCTCACCTTTTCACCCTTACCCTTAAAATTTCAATTAGGGCGGTCTATTTTCTGCGGCACTTTCCCTAGAGTTGCCTCCGCCGGGTATTACCCGGCACTGTTGCCTTGTGGAGCCCGGACTTTCCTCTTGATCAAGCCAAGCAGTTATCCAATTATCTGGCTGAAAGGGTTTATCCTCTTAAAAGATATTGGTCAAGTCCCTCTTTGAAGAGATATAAGTTCTCTCAGATATCCCAACAATTTGCGCTTAACTGTAAAATCCTCTAACTCTTCGGGGCAATAGTGACTTTCAAAAGCGTAAATAACTTGGAGTGTTTCTTTATCCATTAAACTCGATAAAGTAATTTTATAGCCAAAATCTCTTAGTAATTGTTGTAAAGATTTAATCTCTGAAGCTCTAAGTGGCGTTTTAGAATTATTTTTCTTTGGTAAAATTACTAAGCCTTTTGCAGCCAATTTATGCCAAGGGAATAAATATCCCGGATCTACCTTTCGCAGCGGAGCAATATCTGAGTGGCCCAAAATATTACTTTTTTTTATTTTGTACTTTGTCTGTAGACTTTCGATTAATGATATAAGTGATTTTATCTGAGATAACTTGAATTTGTGATATCCAAATTCTTGGCCTTTGTTTTGCAACTCTATGCCTATAGACTTTGAGTTTAAATTTCTATCTTTTTTCCAATTAGATATTCCTGCGTGCCAAGCAATATCTTTATCATTTACGAGTTGAGTAATTTTTCCTCTTTCATTAACAAAATAATGTGAGCTTACTTTATGTTTTTTTGATCTAAGTCTTTTAATTGACTCCTGCGCTGTTTTCATTCCTGTATAATGTATGATTATATATTTTATATTTCTTCTTTTTACTTGTTCATAATTTGGGGATTTTAGATATTCAATTTTCATGGAGAACTCGATACCTTTTCTTCTTCTGGTTCTCTCATCATTACAATAGCAACTCCCGTGAATGACATGGTTGCGCCAAAGATGATTTTAAATGTCAGCACTTCATTAAATCCTTCATAAAGAGAAAAATAAGAAATAATTAGTGCATTTATTATCGCAAGTACTGGAGCAAGGAGCGTTAGAGGTGTAATTTTTGATAATTCATATTTTGTTATTAAGTAATAAAAACCTGCATGGCCGATAGCAGTTGCGGCAAATGCAGTAAACAATATAGCTATCCAACCAATTATGGATGCATTTAAAATTAAGTCTAATTGATTTTCCTCAACTAAAAAAGAAATCGTTGCCAAGAATAAAAAGCTTATAAAAGCAATCCAAGCCTGTAGATCAAACACTTTAACATCTTTTAACTTCTTCATAAAAAGAAGACTGATAGCAATAGATAAAGCTGCTAATAATGCATAATAAACGCCACCGAGATCAGAAAATATTGTAGGCTCAAAAATCAAAATAATAACTCCACCAAATGCAAGTGCTATTCCAAGAATACGCCTCCACTTAATCACCTCACCTAAAAATATAACGGATAATATTGTTGCAAATGGTACACCTAATTGGAGAACCACAGCAACAGAGGAAATAAATTGAGAATTATCAAGAGCAAGATAGAAAAATGCAAAATGAATGCCTCCTCCTAATATAGAAATAATTAAAATATTGGTCATTTGGCCTCGGTGAATTTTCAAAAAAGGTATGAGTAAAACTGCAATGATTAGAAATCTCATTGTCGTAAATAAAAATGGTGGAAATTCATTTACACCAATTTTTGCAGAAATAAATGCCAGTCCCCACGCTAGATTAATGGATAATACAATGAATATGTCAATTGTTCTCAATACTGGCTCATTTCTGTATCATTTTCTAACTATAATACGATTACACTAAAATATTAATTTGATTAGAAAATTCATATAGAATAGCATTATTTCAATGAAATATAGAATATTAATAGTTTTATTTCTAAGTTCTGTTCTTGTGTTACAAGGATGTGCTTCAAAAGAAGCTTCGGTGAACTATAGCAATTCTGAAACTGAAATAGTTAGCGTTAATGACCCACTTGAAAAAGTAAATCGTGTGGTGTTTCAATTTAATATTATTTTTGATAAGCTCATCTTAAGGCCAATTGCCGTCACCTACAGAGCCATTGTTCCAGAGTTTGTTCGAAACAGAGTTACATATTCATTAAATAATTTAGGTATGCCAATCACAGCTGTGAATAATGTATTGCAAGGCGAGTTAAGAAAAGCCGGAGTATCAACATCTCGATTTATTATTAACTCAACTGTTGGAATACTTGGATTCTTTGATCCAGCAGCAAGTATGGGTCTTGTATCCGAAAACGAAGACTTTGGACAAACTTTGAGTGTATGGGGTGTTGAGTCTGGTCCATACTTAGTTTTACCTTTCTTAGGACCTTCCACACCAAGAGACTTTGCAGGAATGTTATCAACCTCACTGCTAGATCCAATGTATCAAGTGGGAGGTGGGTCTGCTCCTGACTCTCTAAGAACTTACAGGATGGGCACTGGCGCAGTTGACTTTAGATCCCAAAACATAGAAATTCTTGATGATCTTCAAAATAATTCAATTGATTACTATGCAGCAGTAAGAAGCTTTTATTCGCAAGGAAGAGAAAGTCAGGCCTCAAATAACTTAGAAAGTAATACTCAAGATCAAGAAAATGATATTTTTGATGACTTTGATATTGATGAAAGTTATGTAGGACCGGATATTGAGATTATTTATGATTAAAATTAAATATTATAGTTGGATTCTAATTTTTTTGCTTTCTTTTGCGGCTTACGCCCAAAGCTCAGAGTTCGCTCAAGAAGAAGAGTTTGTTTCAAACTTTGCAGATCAAGCGATTGAGATTTTGAGTGACGAGGGTATTAGCGAAAATGATAAAACGTCTCGTTTCACCAATGTGGTAATGAATGCAATTGACCTAAATTTAATTTCAAAATTCGTACTCTCTAAAACTTGGAAAAATTCAACAGATGAACAAAAAGAAAGATATTTGATTGCATTTAAAGATTATTTTATCAACTCCTATGCAAATAAGCTTGATCAGTACTCTGGAGAGCAAGTTCAAATTGTTGGGTCTGAAGCTGCAGGAAAATACGTAATTGTTGAAAGTAATATTGTACGAGAAGGAACTGATACTTTAAAAATAAATTTAAAATGGAGACTGATTAATAGAGACGGTGATATAAAGATAATTGATCTGAATATTGAAGGTATCAGTCTTGTAATTGCACAAAGAGAAGAGTTTCAGTCATTTCTAGCAAATAACGATAATGATATTGAGAAATTAATCGATAAGATTATTACTGTTTCTGATTAATTCTTCGAAATTATTTTGACGGCAAGCCACTTGGTTTCCAACCAATAACAAATCCATCCTCAACATTGTAAAGATTTTGATAACCATTTGACTCTAATATTAAAGCAGCATGCATGGACCTTGCTCCTGACTTACAAATAAAGTAAATTTCTGAATTTTTTAAAATTCCATAAGAATTGAATTGATCCAAAAAATTAGTGTTTTCATCACCTTCTTCATTAATGAGTGTTAATTCTATATATCGAGCATCAAAAGAGTCTTCATCTACTCTTCCAAATGTTTCCCATTCGTAAGGTGTGCGTACATCAACTAGATATGCATCTTTATTTTCTTTAATTGTGCTATAACAATTTTCTGCAGATATATTTTTTATATTACTCATTACTATGATTTCTGATTAGATGATTTAAATCGATCTGAAATTGGACTAATTTTAGTTTTTCTCCCCCTTACTCGCTTTCTCCACATTAAAAAAGAGGACCTTTTCATATTTTCTTTCATTAATTTAATAACTTCTTTCTCTTGTATTCCAAATTGTTTCCTAATATCAGCGAAAGTTGTTCTATCTTCCCAGGCCATTTCTATAACGCGATCGATGTCTGACTGCGATAGTTTATTGTCCATTTTAGGTTGCAATTTTTACAGCTTGAAAATTACCAGGGCGATGTTCCCCTTTTTCCACAACGCCAAGAAGTTTTTCCCATATTTCCAGTGCACCGTCTGCCTCTTCTTTTCCTATTAGATTTACAACATCATCATAAAGTGGCCCTCTTATATCTGATATTTCAGTCTTAACTTTTTCGAGGTACCATTTATTACGATCATTTAGTGAGAGAACTTTAAATCCTGTTTCTTTTAAAAGACTTTCGTACTTTTCTAATGAGCACATAAACATATCGAGGCCTTCTGCAGCAATATATTCTTTCATCTGCTCCGATGGTTCGTTGTCATCATTTCTCATCCAATCACCAACCGCAAGAATACCATCGTCAGCTAAGATCTCATTTATCTCTTTGAGCAAGTTTTTTTTATCGATAATATGTAAAAATGCTTCTTTACTAAATACCGTCTCAAAACTTTTATCTTCAAATTTATATTCACCTGGCTTCGTACAAATAAATTTTGCTTTATCAGATAAATTTTTCTTTAACGCTAAATTATTTGCTGTTTCAATTACTAACGGTTCTGGATCTATTCCAATAACTTCCTTTGCACCATATTTTTCAATCATATGAAAGACTGCACCGCCCGTTCCACATCCAATATCCAGAACTTTTTTATTTTTTAGATTTAATCCTTTTAAAATCTGATCAATTTCTTCTGTCCCGCCAGGTGATAGAAAACCCTCGCCCCAAACAGTTTTGAGCATATTAAGTTGTTTGGGGCCGTAATGTCCTTCATCAGTTAAGCTCATATTATTAATGATATGTTTTAGATGATCTAATTGTTTTGTTTAAGTCAATTAAACTTAAATTACATTTTCTTTTGATGACTAGCTTAATTACAGGTGGAAGTAAATTTTTAAACTTTACTCGCCTTACTAAAATATCTTGCTGCTTCATCATATGACCTATTTGCGTAAAATTTAGAAATACATAAAAGCGTTAAGTGCAATGGTATGCCAAATAACAGCTCTGGTAGATCTAAATGCATAAAAAGATTTTAACCTGATTTATCAGCTATAATCAAGAACAACCGTTCCTGAAACAGGATCAGTTACACCTAATTCAGGAGATAATTCCTCTAGTAAGTGTCTCACTTTATCTAAGTTTCCAATCATATTTTCTCTTTGCGAGGCAATGGCTTCTTCCGATTCCCAAATACCAATAAAACAATATGTACGGTCTCCTGTTTTGAAAAGACGACTCATTTTCTGCCCTGGTAAATTTTCAAAACTTTTGTTTATTTCTAAGTATTCTTCTTCACAACCTTCTTTAACTTTAAACCTCACGGCATTACAAAATTCCATATTATTACTCCTTTATTTTTAATTTATTAAATTATGCATAAATTTCGTTCTCAAAAGCAACAACCATTTCATGCCATTCTTTGTCATTATAGGGATAGAAGTTAGAAAAGATCAAGGCTCCCTTCTGTTTTTCTAAATTAAAACTAAAGAATGTGCATGCAGCGCCTCCATGAGCAATGGATCCAACGGGCCTTGAGTCATTTGGATCGAAAGAAATTGTTAAACCTAACCCATATCTATTCATTTTATTTTTTAATCTCCCATTTTCACCCATTATGAAATTATAATTATCATCTCTCTCAAACATTTGATCAAATTTTCCTGGCTTTATCATTTCATTAAAACTTGACTCAGAAATAATTTGCTTATTGTTATAGCTGCCTTTGTTCATTAAACATTTCACAAAATTTGCATAGTCATTAGGCGAACTAAATATTTCAGTTCCCCCATAGTAAGATTTTCTCCAAAACCTGAGATAAGGCTGACCTTTGAAAGGCATTTTTCTTATCACTTTAGATTTTTTTCCCTGTCTGATTCCTAAAGGTACAATTTTATCTCTCTTTTCTCTAGGAATGGTAAAAAATGTATTTTTCATATCCAATGGATTAAAAATATTTTCTTTGCAATATTCTTCTAACGACTGACCTGTAACTTTTTCAATCATCATGCCTACAAAACCAAGACCAGTTCCATATTTAAAATCTGTTCCTGCTTCGAAGAGTCTTGGTCCTTTTGAAAAAGGATAAATGTATGTGATTATACCTTTTAAAAATAATAATATTTTCATAGAAATTGATAAATCTTTTATTTTCTTAGAAGTAATCATCATCAATGAATTATACGCGAAACCTGATGTATGCGACATTAGATGACGTAATGTTATTGATTTAGATTGCTTAACCAATTTACTATCAGCGTTTAGTACTGGTATTTCTTTAATCTCTGGAAGAACCTCTTCAACAGGCGAGTCTAAATTTAACTTACCTTTTTCTACTAATTGCATTGCGGCCAAAGCTGTAATCGGCTTACTCATCGACATCAACCTAAATATATAGTCACCATTTAAATCCTGGTTATTGTTCCAATGAGATTTGCCTAAAGAAATAGAATTACTCTCAAATTCATTACCATTTTTTTTTAGATATATAAAATGGCAATTCTTTACTGAATTTTCATTGAATAATTTTTGAACTTTCTCAAACATTCAAAAATTTTACAAAAATAGTTGTTTTTTGAAAGGATAAATATTCAGTCTAATTTATTTCCATGATACGCGAGCAAATGTTCTTGTTGAGCAATAAAAAATGTCATTGTTTAAGCCTGGTGTTAAAAACATGCCATTGGCGAGAGGTGAATTGAGTGCAACCTTTGAGAGTATTTCTCCACTAGATAGGTCTATTACCACTAAGTGATCGTCATTATTTTCGAAACTATTAATTACTAACTCTTTGCTTTCAGGAAACACAACTGGTTGCATTGTTGGTCTAAGACTATCAATCTTCCATGATATTTTTAACGATTTATTTGACGTATCAATGCCTGCTATGCCACCATTTATACTATCCCAGCATACACAGATATTGCATTCGGGAATATTTACGGGTGGTGCAATAATACCCCCTCCACGATGTTCAAATGGTTCGATATATTCAAATTGTTCTGACTTTAAATCAAATCTATAAAGCCTTTGCTTGCATGACCAAGGAGCAGGACGTCTCCAACTTAATTCTTTTGGTGCAGTTTTAAATCTACCATTTGGATGAGTTGAATAAATCGCTCTTAATGAGTCGATGTCACCGTTATTCATCAGCCAGAGTGATCCATCTGATATACAACCATCCCATGATAACCCTTGATCATCATTTGATTTCCTATAATTAGGTGACCATTCTGAAGTAACTTCTAGATCGTTAGGTAGAACTTTTATTTTCCATATTTTTTCGATACCTGGAATAAAAATGAACTCACCATCCTCTGTTTTGTCTGAGGCAATTCTTCCCATAGATCCTTCAGGCAATTGTATGGGTTCATGTAAAACATCTAGATTTTGATCTAATCTTGTAATTGTGGAACAACCTTGACCTTCTAAACGCAAATCTTTAGTTACGATTGTTCCATCTGATAATACTAGTAAACCGTTATGTGCCTGATTAATGGGTAATTTTGTTTCTTTAATCACTTCGCAATCTTTTGAAATACTATGCATGTAGTTTCCATTAACCTTGATGATATTGCCATTTTGATGTGCTGCGATAGCGCCGCACCAGACGTGATCACCGCATGGTAATTTTGGTGTTTCACCTAATATTTCCAAAGATTCAGGTTCAATTTTTTGAAGCCATCCAAATGGTTCTGGACCAGTAAAGCTTGGCATCGTACCGCCTAAAAAAATTTCATTATTATCGCGATAAATTGTCATAACATTCCACCGTTCATTTCGTATGCTTTGTACAACAGCTTTTTTTTCTCGAGCGTTTAACGATCCTTTGGTTGCCTTTTGGCGTCGATTTCCGCCACATTCAACAGGCCAATGAGATTTATAGTATCCCTCAAGTATGGATGATCTGTCTTGGGCAGTCATTATTTTGAAAGCAGAGCTTTAATTGACTTTCCGCTTAAAGATGTTGATGTCTTAGCGTAAAGCCTAATTAGCTTTAGAGGGAGCGGATCATTAACCTCTTTAAAAAATTCTTTTCGAGAATAAAGGTCAAGAAACCATGCAGATATTTTTGGATAACGTTCTTTAAATGGAAATCCTGAGACATAAAGTCTGTATGTATAAATAAACCAGGCAAGATCAAGCATTGAAAGATCACTGCCCATTAAGTATTTTTGCTTATTTAAAAGTGATTCATATTTATCATAACATTTACAAAAATTATTGAGCGAGTTTCTAACCGCTTCATCAGTTATTCCATTTTCACTAAATGACTTATAAAACTTTACTTCTTTTAATTTTAGATAGTCCAACTCACTATTAGATGATTTATATTTCGCAAAGGCATCTAATTTATTAGGGTCTTTTTTGCCAAGTCCACCAAACATGTATCGATAAGCAATATTTCTTATATCCTCATGCAAATCATCTTCTTCTTTCAGTAACGTGCTAATTTCTGTTGTATCAGAGTCAGGAACAAGTGAGATTTCAGGGAATTTATTCTCGAGATACATAAGAATATCATTACTCTCAATTTCTACACGACCATCATCCACGAGAACAGGAATCAGGCCTTTAGGATTGATACCTAGAAAAAATTCTGAATAGTTTTTACCTGTAGCAAGATTAATGCTGTGAGGTGTCCATGAAATTTTTTTTAAGTTTAAATAGATCCTAAGTTTTTGTGAACATGATGAAGTTCTAAAATGAAACAAATGCAAACCCTTCCAATTTAGTATTTCTCTAGTTTTGATTTGATCGCTTGGAATTTGAACCATTATTTTCCTTCCTTATTGTTTTGTTTAGTAACAAGGTAAGCCAGTACAAGAATTACAACCGTACCTGTCATCATTGAAATATCTACCGACAGACCAAAGCTTAATAAAATAAAACCTATTAGGGCACCTACAAAAAATACGCCAAGAATCTGTAATACATTTTTCATTAATTATTCATTCGTTTTTAGACTAGTTTTCTGAATGATTATAACAGAAATTGTTGGTATCAAAAGTGTGAGCAGAGTTACAACAATCAATAAAACACCAAGGTCAGAATAATCAGCTATGGAGAGTATTTCATTTGTGACTTTATCCTTGACTTCCCTCGTTACTTCGTAAATTTGATTGAGATACTTTGTAAGCAACGCACTTGCGGATAGAGCTAAATTGGTAAACGATGCAAAGACAGCAAAAAATGTAGCCTTTAGATGAGCTGGAGCATTTCTTGCAATCCACGCAAGAAGTGGAATCATTGAAACTTGTCCCAAAGGTGACTCTAAAGCTGTATTAAATATTGCAATAAATCGCGCATCCACAACATCATTTGTTAATGACGAGGTCCATTCATGAAATCCATAATACATGCCAACACTTGGCAAAAATAATATTGCTCCAGCAATTGATAATATCACTATAATTTTTGCAATTGAGTTATTGACCATGAAAGGCCTTAAAATAATGATGCCAAGTAAAGTCAAACAGGAAGCAAGAAGAGAAAGCACAGAAAAGAACTGCTCATCAAATCCTAAATTATCAATCTCAAACCAGGTAAGTCCTGGGCCTGGGCCTGGCATGGCTCTGAAAATAAATATTATAATTGCAGTTCCCAAAATTGTGAGTCGCATCGACTCTGGAAGTTCACGCATTAGTTTAGCCATCAGAAAAAATATAATACTTACTGATCCAAAGAATACGATCTCTTGCGCATACGGAAGATTAAATCCTCCCACGCTAAGTGTAAAAATTACAAAAACGAGAGAGCCTCCAAGTATCCACCAATCAACCTTAGTTTTTTCAATTTCGATTTGATGATCTATTCCCAACTTTAAAAGTTGATCGTTTTTTTTCTTTTTTAAATAAATTGAAAGCAATACCCCTAATACTGATATGATCGGAATGATCAATGCGAAGAGGTAAATATTCCCGTACAAAATTATTTTTTCTTGTTCTGTTTCAGCCTCAACACTACTGAAAATAACAACATTAATTAATGCAACAATTACTGTACCACCAATAATAGCAAATCTACCAAGTGTCTGCATGGTGGTATGCATATTTTTTATTACATCAGGTGAGTATTGGTTTCCTTTCGGATCTATGTTTGGAACTGCTTCAACCGTCATTGCATCAGCAACAACGTCTTGGACCACATAACCTATCGGAGCTAAGAGAACGCTGATAACATACCAAGTTTCAACACTTAAGTACCTTACCATAAAGTCAGTATGAATAATAAGGCCGTACATGATAGCAAGACTTAAAGCAATGAGTGATGCGCCTACATAAACAAGATAATTTTTTCTTTCCCAGATTATGTCAACTAAATGACCAAGTGGCATCTTTAATGCCCATGGAATTCCTGCCCAAAAACCAAGTCCTGCCAAAAAAGCAGCCGAAAGATTTAGATAATCTTTTACAAAAAAGGTTCCAACGATTCCGGTTAAACCCGAAACACCGGCAGCAACATATATCATCAAGGGCGGTATATAACTTAATTTAAATTGCCTACCTAAATCAATAAAAGTGCTGTCTATGAACGCATAAAATTTACTCATTCTGTAATTATACAGATTAAGATTTATCTAACAACTCAGGGCTATTGTTACGAGGACTATTAACATTTTTTGAGACTTCATAAACTTGAACTTGATCGTCTTTTTTTCTTTTAATTTCATGCTTTCCTTCTATCCATTCAGTTGTTTGAGATTCATCTAAAAGCAAAGGTTGTCTATGATGCACATGAGAGACAGTTTCACTTGACTGGCAAGTTACAACTGCACATCCACTATTCAAATTATAAATACCAGCGAAATACAGCAATTCATTTTCAATATAATGGAAAAAAGGCGTTTTAGTATTGTTTTGCCTTTGCCATTCATACCACCCATTTGCAAGAAAAACACATCTAAGTGATCCCTTAAAAGAAGGCTTTTCTAGTAATGTTTCGTGACGACAATTAATCAAGTTCATATCATCTTTCCATTTTGGTGAATATGACCATTTCATAAAAACGGGATCTGGTTTTATAACCAGTACATCTTGTGAAGGAGCTACATTATATGAGGGTGCTAGTTCAACATTAAATTTATCTTTAATAACTTTTTTGTCAGAGAGAACAAAACGCCCACACATAATTAAACAATAAGTTCGTTAATTAATTTGAGTCGGTCTTGAGATTTTTTACTTGTTGGGATAATTTCCAGAATTCTTTTATACGTTGCTGCAGCTCCCAAAAGATCATCCTGAATTAAATAGATTTCCGCAAGTCCATCAAGTGCTCCAAAGTGTCTTGGTTCTAGTTCAAGAGTTTTTTGGATATCAGAAATTGAAGCCTCTAAATCACCTTTTAAAAAGAGAACAGTAGCTCTTTTGTTCCAACCTTCTGCAAAATCAGGTTTAAGATCAATTACCTGCGTAAATAAAGCTATTGCTTCTTCTAAACTTCCACGATCCATCATTTTGTTGCCTTCATCAAATATTTTTTGGGCTTCAACATTTTCTGCAATAGACCATATATTCCAAATGTCAGCTAAAATAGAACTGGCTTGCATATTGTCATTACTTAGAAATAACTCATCAAACAAACTGTTCAATCGACTGTCTTTTTGGTCTGCAAAAACAAAAGATGAATGAAAAAGTACCAGTATTAAAATAATTTTTTTCAATCCAGATCTTTCCAATAGGCTTTATATTTTTTGCTGTTAGCGGAGTCATCTCTGAAGTGATCAAGAAATGCCTTAAAAAGTCCTAGCTTTGTATCAACTTCATTGCCGTCAGCGATTTTTAATATTTGACGATAACACCAATAAACTTGAGCAGCTTTATTATTAGAACGCATAAGTGATATCGGGCTGTTTAAGCCAAGTATCCACGGACCAAATTCCAGCATATTTTCATATAGAATTGCTGATTTTTTTTCACCACTAATTAATTTATTTACAATGTCCGGTTCTGAGCAAAGCGGCCTTCCCAAACCAATTACATCACAAGCTCCGCTTTGAAGCGCATTGTTCATGCCCTCTGCAGAGCGAAAGCCTCCTGTAACTGCTAAAGGAATTGAAATTACATCTTTAATAGCTTCAGCGTATTTCAAGAAATAAGCTTCTCTTACTTTCGTGCTACGCTGGGGTTTTATTGTTTTTGCTTTCTTTAAGTTAAATGAATCCATTTCCAATGCAGTAAAATTTTCATAAGTTCCACCAGAAATTTCAAGTAAGTCAAGAGAGGTATTATTCAGTATCCTTGCAACTTTAATACTTTCCTCGTGAGTAAATCCACCCTTTTGAAAATCACTTGAATTAAGTTTTACTGAAATAGGAAAATTACTTCCAACTTTATCTCGGATCGCTTCAATTGTTGTAATTAGTAATCTGGATCGATTTTCAATGCTACCTCCCCACTCATCAGTTCGTTGATTAACATTTGGTGATAAGAATTCTGAGAGAAGATAGCCGTGTGCTGAATGCAGTTGAACGCCAGTGAACCCTGTTTGCTTTGCAACCTCAGCGGCATTTACAAATTGATCAATTATATTCAAGATTTCAGATTGGCTGAGCTCTTTTGGCACTCCAAACTTTAGAACTCCTCCCAAGGTAGGTAAAGGTTGAACTGAGGGCGCCCTGCTCTCTTTGTTAATACTAAAAGGCGTCTGCCTGCCGGCATGACTTAATTGCATCCATAGGTGAGTATTATTTTGCGTTCCAGCTTTTGACCAGTCGGCTAAAGCAGCTAAACTTTCATTAGACTGTTTTCCTTCTATTACAACATTACCAGCTCGTTCAATATATCGATGATCAACTTGAACATTACCTGTAACAGAAATTCCTATTCCACCTTTAGCCCATCTTTCATAGAGATTATTATGTCTTTTATTTGCTGTCGCATCACTTTTTGCTAAACCCTCAGTCATTGCTGATTTAAGAAATCTATTTTTAATTTCAGCGCCACAAGGTAGTATCAATTTTTCATTTATCATAACTTTCAACAAATTTAATTTACTATAAAATTTTTGATATCTTCAGCTATTATTTCCGGTATTTCCATTGGAGGCATATGACCAACTTTAGGGTATAAAATTAAATTTATATTAGGAATATTTTCTAAAAAGTGTCTATTAAATCTTACATCAACTAAATTATCCTCTTCACCATGAAGTATTAAAGTTGGAATTTTTATGTTTTGCAGTAATTTAGGGTCAGTAATAAAGTCTTTTTCATTATTAACGATCAGATTACCAATTGCCTCTCTAGAGCCTTCAAGTAAAATTATTTCATGAAATTGATCAATTAATTCCTCAGTTATGATATTCTGGTTATAAACCGTTTGGTAAGCGGCCTGAGTTACAATAAATCTTGGCGTTATATAGCCAAGCATTTGCCTGAAAAATGGAATTTCTAAGAGTTTAAATGCAATTGGCGGGGCATTCTCTGACTGAAATTCTCTATATTCTTCCTCGCTTGCTAAAAAAGCTGAGCCTATAATCAGTAAACCACTCACTTCTTCTGGATAGTCAATTGTATAATCCCATACAACTCTTCCACCCATAGAGTGGCCTGCAAGAAAAAATTCATTTATATTTTTAATTTCTAATACTTCGTTAATAACTCTAATAAATCCATCAATAGAATAATTATCACTATTGACTGGTCCTGTTAATCCATGAGCTGGCAAGTCCAATGATATTATTCTAAAATCATCTAATAAAAATTTATTCATACTTTCGAAATTAAAAAGTGATCCATTAAATCCGTGTATTAAAACTAAAGTACTTCCATTTTTATTTCCTTCATCCCTTACATGAATTAACGATCCATCTTTGAGTTCTATAAATTCTGAGGCCCCCTTTGCATGTTTCGCAATAACATTTTCTTTTGGTATATCAAAGTATACAGAATTATAGATGATGAATGCTAATAAAATTAGTATGAGTAACAGAAAGTATTTTAAAATTTTTTTAAATATTACCATAAAATATATTTTACATTCCGTAGGCTGCAATGGTTGTACGGTGTAAAAGACGTTCTTGCCCTTCATAACCGCCGGTTGCTCGGTGTAGAACACTTCTGTTATCCCACATAATTAACATATCTTTTTTCCATTTGTGACGGTAAACAAATTCCTCTTTACACTGCCAAGCACTCAATTCCATAAGCAGTTTCATAGCTTCCTGGTTATCCATACCCTCAATACCAATGATATAACCAACTGTACCATAAATACCCTCTTTATTTGTTTCAGGATGTTTCTTAATAATTGGATGTATTTGTTGAGCAAAAGCATCATCCGATGCTCTTATATCCATGCTTCTTCCCATTTCTCTGTCCTTATCTCCATAACCACCCCCTGGTGAATAGGGTACGAGAGCTGAGTGAATTGCTTTTTTACCCTCCAACTTTTTTCTTAATTCTGAAGGCATGCGCTCTAATGCTAAATGTTGGTTCGCAAACAACGTATCACCGCCTTCTGATGGAATTATTTTTCCAAATAAACATGTACCTGCTGGCGGGTTTTTTTGAAAACTCCAATCTGTGTGCCAATTATCTGCAAAAATTGGAACTTTTTCATTTGCTGTTCTTTTAACAGCAATTATATTTTCTCTTCCTGGTATTGAAGCAATAAACGGGTCATCTCCAAATGATCCAAAACATAGGGTGAAACGTTCTAAATCATCATCAGATAAAGCTTGATTTGGGAAACTCAGTACATGATATTTCAGCCAATGCTCTCTTATTACTTTAATTGTACTTTCAGATAGGTCTTTTTTTAAATCAATTCCTGAGATCTGAGCGCCACAAGATTGGCCTAATTTTTCCACTTTTAAACTCATAACTAAGTATACTTTGCCAATATGAAATAGCTATTGAAATAGACATGTGTGAGCATAATTAGTTTATTATGTATATCGCAATGAATAGGTTTAAAATTATTAAAGGAAACGAAGATACTTTCGAGAGCCTTTGGAAAAATAGGGAGTCCTACCTTGATGAAGTAGAAGGATTCCTTAGTTTTAATCTTATAAAAGGTAAATCTCTCAGCGATCATACTCTTTATGCATCTCACAGTACTTGGAAAAGTGAAGAAGATTTTATATCTTGGACAAAATCTGAGTCATTCAGAAAAGCTCACAAAGATGCAGGAACTAATAAAGATCTCTATCTCGGTAATCCTCAATTTGAGGGTTTTAATGTTGTACAGTAATATAATAAATATCAAAAAATTTTTAATTTATATTCTTGTTCTAATAATTATTAGTAATATTGCCAGAGCAGATTTTTTTGAAAATATAACAGGTATAATAGAAGATAATGATGAACGTCTAAGCTACGGGATTTCAGTGAATGACATCACAAACGACGGCAATTATGAACTAGTCGTTACTGGATTTGGTACAGATAATCTTGCTCTAAGTTATCGAGATGGGGCACTGAAAAATATTATAAAAGACGAAAGTTTTTCTGACTCTAATCGCAAAACTATTGGAGTAGTAGCTTGCGATATTGATCAAGATGGTTATGAAGAGATTTATTTTCTTAATACAGATACATACAGTGGAAATAAATTGTATTCAGATCGACTTCTAGATTTTGAAAATAGTGAATTAAAAGACTTATTTTCATTAGAAAAGAATAAGAAGGACCTAAATTATACCGCTGGCAGATCAGTTGCATGCGTAGATCGTCAAGGAAATGGTAAATACGGAATATATGTTTCAAACTATGGTGGACCTACACGTTTTTACGAACTTGAAAACAATACAATAGTTGATCAAGCACCAAATTTACAAATAAATAGGGTTACAGGTGGTAGAGCAGTTGTTGTTGGAAATATTATATCTGAAAAGAGTGATATTTTTGCAGCTAATGAACGTGGATCAAATTTTCTGTATGTAAATAATAATGGGAAATTTATCGAAGTTGCGAAAAATTATGGAATTGACGATGAATTACAAAATGGACGTGGCACTACACTATCAGATATTTTTTATGATGGAGAGTTGGATATTATTAATGGAAATTGGAGAGGATATCACCGCGCTTATGTCAAAAATAATGATAAATTCATAGATATAGCTAATAAAGATTTTAGAGCTCCAACAAAAGTGAGGACAGTAATATCTGCTGACTTTGATAATGACGGATATGACGAAATATTTTTTAACAACATTGGAGAGCCGAATAAGCTTTTTAGAATTAACGACAATGGTGAATTTTTAGAGTTACAACTCAATGAAGCGTTAGAGCCCAATGGGTTAGGTACAGGTGCCGCAGTAGCTGATATTAATAATGATGGTGTATTAGAATTATTAATTTCACATGGTGAAACAGCTGAACAGCCACTCTCATTGTTTAGGGCTAATGTGCAAAAAAACCATAAATGGATCAGGATTTTACCAAAAAATATTTTTGGTGCCCCTGCAAGAGGTGGAACTGTAACTCTATATACAAATCAACGAACTCATGCAAAAACTATAGATGCAGGCTCAGGTTATCTTTGCCAGATGGAGCCAATAGCTCATTATGGTATTAGAAATGAAGAGATTATAGAAAAGATAGTTGTTACTTGGACTGATGGTACTTCTTCAGAGATTGGTGAATTTGATTTAAATCAAACTATAGAAGTCAGGCAAGACACGGCTCCTTAGTTTGCCATCTGGATAAAAATGTCTCCCATACCACCTTTTACTTCCTCAATTGGCTGATTATTTCTAAATTCACAAAATTGTCCTGTCGTTTCATTTGAAGCAATAGAAATAAGTTGGCTCTCGGTACATTCTGCTGCATTGTGTAATAGTCCGATTACAAGATCGTCATCTACTGTAAATACTTGGTTCTTATCAAGTTTGTTTTCCTTGCAGAAGTAGTTTCTATTTACTTCAATTGGAAAGTTATCCTTTTGACAGGGATCTTTAATCGTTAAAACATTTAATTCAAAATCTGTTTTATCGAAAGTGAATTTTACTTTTCTTGTCTTTGCGTATTTCATAAGATCACATGAACAAGGTAAACAACATCTATAATATTCTCCACACATTAATTTGTTAGTCTCCTCCTCATAAATTTTTACTAAATCAGGTATTTCACCTGGATCAATTAATGAACCAGATACAGCGCAGTAAAGTTTATTGTACTCTATGAAATCATCGATCGCTAAACTCTGTTTTAATGCAAAATTAAAAAATTTTGGACCAGCGGCGTTTCTATTCTTGTCAGGAAATATACTATTCCACGACTCAAGCAGTTTTTCATAATATTTTTGACCTATTTCAGCAGTCTCTAAATTATCATCAGCTTTTACATTCATTGTAAACATTAAAAAGATAATTACTAAAATTTTAATAATATTATCTCTCATCTACTTCTTCTTCCAAGTCGGCTTCCATGTTTAAGATAGACTTGTTTTGCTATACTCTTAAATTGATCACTTTTTCTAATATTCCAGATTTCATTTCGAGCAAAGTCAGCAGATAATTTAGGGTCGACAATTTTTTCAGGATATTTTGATTTTATGCTAGCGCTATGAATATTTTCAATATTCTCAAATTTGAGTTGAGGAAATTCCTCTAAAATAAACTTTGCTTCAGGATCCTGATCAATGCTTTGTTTTAAAACTGAATAAATTCTTGGAAGATTAATTCCAGTTACACCACTTTGCATTTGAACTTGGCTTATGTGTATTCCAGGCTCATAATCAACGAACAGCTCCGCTAAAAGTGGAGAAGTTTTTTGCCAAGGCTGCCAGAGGTTATATGAGGCAAAAGACATAATCATCGCTCTCATTCTAAAATTAATCCAACCATATTTTCTAAGGTATTGTATGCACGCATCAAGAAAAGGGAAACCAGTCTCACCTAGGATCCATTTTTCAATTAATTCTTTGTTTTCAGTTAATCTGAGTGTATCGCACATTGCATGCATACTATTAAATTCTATGTTTGGCTCAGTTTCTAATTTCTGGATAAAATGGCAGTGCCAATAAAGTCTTTTTTTAAATGAATATAAGTCTGATTTATATTTAGAAGTTAATAATTCTCTTTTTAATTTTTTATAGACATATCTCAAGGAAATTGTTCCAAATGCGAAGTGCGAGGAAAGTCTTGAGCAGTGATCAACAGCATCCATAGGGCTTGACATCTTTATTTTATAATTATGACACCTTTCTTGAAAAAAAGTGTTTAGTAGTTTTTCAGCAGCTTCGGATCCACCGGGTTGAATTTTAATAAAATCTCTTTGATGTGAGTCAATTTTAATTTTAATTAGTTTATCAAGTGAGATTGTGAAAAATTTATTGTCAATTCTATAATCTTTATTAGGCATTGGGTTATCGCACATATTTTCATTCATTTGAGAATCCCATAACCTTGACCATTGATCGCGATTAATATTAGTTCTTTGAACTCCAAAATCTCTAAATACATTGACGTCATATTTCTTAATTGCATTATTAATAAGGCTACTGATTTGAGAATTATAGTAATTGATATCAGTAGAATGATTAAAATATAAATTATATTGACCGTTGCTGTTCACCAAAGATTTATAAAATTCTTTGTAATCTCCAATAAATATCTCAAGTCTTGAATTCAGTTTTTTTAAATTTTGATCCAGCTCTATGAGACAATCTTTCAAAAAATACAATTGCCGAATTGATTTTCCATTCCCCTGCCAATATTTTGGATCAAATATATAAATACATCTATATTTTTGTCTAATAGATCCATGATATAAAGCCTCATTGTCTTTTGTTCTTAAATTTCTATGAAAAATTATTAAATCTGTTCTATTAGAAGCCATTTTATATAGATATAGCTGTATCTACTTAAATCAAATTTTAGTCTAATACGGTATTTTAGATAATTTTTGGTGGGCCCACTAGGACTCGAACCTAGGACAACTCCGTTATGAGCTGTGAGCTTTAACCTTTTGGCTAGGATATGTAATAAGTTTTATTGCGTAAATACTTAGTTTTAAGAATTGATTACTGCAGAATTACTGCACATAAAGCAAAATCATTAATTATCTTTTAACTGTCAAAGGACACAGATATGTCGCACCTATTGTTATAGCATGATCCTGTCCCAAACAATCATATCTGCATACTTTGTTCATACCACTAGTATATTCATAATCTTTAAAGCATGTAGTTGAACCTGATGAAGTATACGATTGACTTGCTGATCCAGCACTAGGGTCACATGGTGGATTAATAGGACACAGCTCAGTTGATCCCACAGTTATACTATAAGCACTTCCTAAGCAAGTATAGTCACAGACTTTGGTAAATGATGATTTGCTAGATTTGTTATAATTGGTATTACCTGTTCTGGGGTACAAATTATTTCCATAAATTGCCCGTTCCATATCATATAATCCGTCGGAAATAGCTTGCCATTCTTGTGCAGATAATCCACACCCATTTAAAAAAATAGTTATTATAAATATCGAGGATATTTTACTAAGTCTCATGAAACTATTATACTTTTAAAGTTCTTGAATAAAAGAATTTACTGCACAATGACTGCACAGCTTGATTTTGAAAGATTAAAGTCGGGAATATATGACTTAAGTCATTGAATTATTTGGTGGGCCCACTAGGACTCGAACCTAGGACAACTCCGTCATGAGCGTAGCGTATGATTGATGCCTCTATTACTTAGCTTAAAATTAGGCCACTTTAAATCGTTTTAATGATTGACCTTCCTGTATAATCGGTAATATTCATATAAGGTTGTTGATTTATTTTTTCAAAGTATTCATCAACTGCTTTCTTAGCGCCTAAGAAATGCCCATAATCATCAATTAGTAAAATTCCATTTTTTTTTAATTTAGGGTAGAGGTATTCCAGTTCAATTAACGTTGACTCATAAAAATCAGTATCTAATCTTAAAATTGCTATACTACCCGGTATATTTTCAGATTTTTTTAGCGTTTGACCAACATCTCCTTTAACAAATTTAATTGATTCATCAATTTGTATTCCAGCATTTTCAAAGTTATTCTTTACTTCGTCGATAGGGTAATAAGTCCATGAATTATAACCCTCTTTTTGATTATCTAAATATTGCTGTCTAACACTGTTTTTATTTTCATGCGTGACATGTAAATGGTCTGGATTTCGAACATCATAATCACTTGGCTTCGTCATTCCAGCAAATGTGTCAAACATAATTACTTTTTTGTTGGAATCGTATTTTTTAAATATCAATTTTGCTGCTATTGCATTTCCTCCAGCCGCAGTTCCACATTCGACAAAATCACCATCAATATTATTTTTGATTACATATTTACAAGACATAATTGTTGCGAATAGTCTATCATCGCTCACCATACTTAATTTATTTTTTCTTATATAATGAAAAATTGACTTATCTTTTTCATCGAATTCAGGAGGGAAGAGAATTTTCCTTTGAATTTTTTTTATTTCATAATTGAATATTCTTAAAATTTGCTGGATGATATTTAAAAAAAATTTTTTCATTGGTATTGTTTACTTTTTTGATTGTCTTACTAAAACTCGAGCCTAAGAAAACATCATTATGAACGTAAAACATGAGAAATTATCAAATGTTCTCCAATTATTTTACAGCGTTTCTATATGCCTTTTTTAGGGAATAATAGCATCTATCTGACGTTAAGTGAATCAAAATTACCCACAGATCCCGCACGGGTTTAATTTCGAATGGTAGAAATGGGATTTATGACTCGTAAGCCATTGAATTACTTGGTGGGCCCACCAGGACTCGAACCTGGGACAACTCCGTTATGAGCGGAGGGCTCTAACCAACTGAGCTATGGGCCCCATTAAACTTTTATACACAGAGATTGGCAGTCTTACAAACTAGTTTTTGTCTAAGAAGCTTTTTAGAAGCTTTGCTCTAGTTGGATGCTTGAGTTTTCTGAGTGCTTTCGCTTCAATTTGTCTAATCCTTTCCCGGGTAACAGAAAACTGTTGTCCAACTTCCTCAAGTGTATGATCTGAATTCATGCCAATACCGAATCTCATTCTCAGTACCCTTTCCTCACGCGGAGTTAAAGAAGATAAAATTTTTGTTGTTGTTTGTCGCAAATTAGAGTGAATTGCAGCATCAATTGGAATAACGGCATTCTCATCCTGTATAAAGTCTCCTAAATGACTATCTTCTTCATCACCAACTGGGGTTTCAAGACTTACAGGCTCTTTAGCAATTTTTAAAACTTTTCTTACTTTCTCAAGAGGCATATTCAATTTCTTGGAAATTTCTTCAGGAGTTGGCTCTCTACCTATTTCGTTTAAAAGCAATCTTTGTGTTCTTACAATCTTGTTAATTGTTTCAATCATGTGTACTGGTATCCGAATTGTTCTAGCTTGGTCTGCTATTGATCTAGTAATAGCCTGCCTAATCCACCATGTTGCATAAGTTGAAAACTTATAACCTCTTCTATACTCAAATTTGTCTACAGCTTTCATCAAGCCAATATTACCTTCTTGTATTAAATCGAGGAACTGTAAACCTCTATTGGTATATTTTTTTGCGATGGAAATCACAAGCCTTAAGTTGGCCTCTATCATTTCTTTTTTAGCTATACTTGACTCCCTCTCGCCTTTTTGGACATTACTTACAATTCTCTTAAATTCGTTTAATGTTAGACCTATATTACTTGCAGCAGCTCTTACTTCGTTCATAATATTTTTAATATTATTCTTTTCATGTTTTACAAATTTTTCCCATCCCGACAATCTTGTAATTTTTCTCAACCAATATGGATTATTTTCATTTCCAATATATTTGTCTAAAAATTCATCTCTGGATATTTTATATTGGACCGCAAGTCTTAATAACTTTCCTTCCAAAGAAATAATCTCCTTATTAATCACATATAGTCTATTAATTAACTCCTCAATTTTATTAGTATTTATTTGCAGGCCTTTTATAAGTTCAACTACAACAGCTTTGGATGTCTGGTAGCTTTTTTCAGATCTTGATGGAAATTCTCTCCCTTTTTCTTGGAAAGCAATTTTGTCTTTCTGTAACTTTTGTAACTTTTTAAAACTTTTATTTAGCTTTTTAAATGTTTCAAGGATCTGTGGCTTCAATTCTTCTTCCATTATTGCAATAGAAACATTTAGTTCATCATCGGCATCTTCATATTCCTCAATTACCTGATCAGAAGAACTCTCAATCATTGGCTCTGTATCATCACCATAAGTGGAAGATTTTTTTTCAGCTTCTTTTCGCTTTCTAATTTCTTCTTTTTCCTCTTGTTCTTTTCTTTTTTTTGCCTCCTTTATTTTTTTACTCAACTCTTTTTTATTCGGAGACTCTTCAAACAAGGACTCAAGATCAATTACTTCTCGTAAAGTAATTTTTTCAGCAATAATATCATCTCTCCAGTCTAATATTGCTTGAAGAGTTAGAGGGCTCTCACATAATCCTGATATCATTGCTTCCTGGCCAGCCTCAATTCTTTTTGCAATTGCAATCTCACCTTCACGAGACAATAAATCAACTGTTCCCATTTCCCTGAGATATAATTTAACTGGGTCATCAGTTTTTTCTGTGCCTGACTTCGTTCCAGATGTCTCGTCATCTTTATCATCGTCATTATCTGAGTCATCAGAGTCAATGATATCAAATCCAACTTGCGATAACTTGGTTGTATATTGTTCGATTTGTTCAGATGTAAATTTGTCTTCAGGAAATGATTTTTTTATCAATTCATTAGTAAGATATCCGTCTTTTTTACCTTTTTTGATTAGTTTTTTTATTATTGATTTTTCTAAATCTAATACTGGACCATCTTGATCAGTTGATTGAACCTGCAAGATATCAATATCACTTTTGACTTGCTTTTTTTTTCTGCCTCTCTTCTTCATATTATTTTTTGTTAATACTTTCTTTTTTTATTCTCACAAAATTTTCAAAGCTTTTTTCGTCCATATTTTCTTCTAGATCATTCAAAGCAATGTCTAGGTCACTTTCTTCAATTAATTTTTTATGTAAATCTAACAGACTGATAAAACTTCTTTCTACCTCCACTTTTTCATTCTTTATTATAGAGCTATAAGTGCTTAGTAGCTTTGATTGAAATATATATTTAATCTCCTGATTTAATCCCTTGTCGATTAAATAAGACTTTAAATCAAAGTTTTCAAGCTCTTTATCAGCATTAGAAGCTGAGAATTCAAGAATTTCAGATACCAATGATGACAAATTTAGATCATTGAAGCGAATTTTTCCTAGTTCTTCTGAGTACTTCGAAATCAAGAAGGGATTCTCTATCAAGCAGATTAAGATGATTTTCTCTCGAACAACAGACTCATGGCTTTGCTTTTTAACTCTGTCGCTCGCAAGCATTTCACCAGAAATACTATTTTTTTTTCTGTTATAATTTACATTGCTGGAGATATTTTTGTTAAATTTTAGATCACTTAATTTATCATTAAAAAATTTGTTATAGTATTCACGTACTGTTTTGTTATTTATTTTGTTTGTTAGTATTCTTACTCTTTTTTCGAAACCAGCTTTTTTCTCAGGTATGGAAATATCTTCTTTTTCAAGTTCCGTATTCCAAATAAATTCAGATAGTGAAAGGGAATTATCAATAACGCCTTGCAAGCTTGATGGTTTATTTTTATTCAAATAATCATCAGGATCATAATCTTTTGGTAATAAACAAAATCGAATAGAAAAATCTGGTAATAGATTCTTTAATGCAAGTAATGCAACTCTCTGCGCAGCTTTTTGACCAGCTTCATCTCCATCAAACATAATTATAGGATTTTGACAAGCTTTCCACGCTCGATCAAGTTGGTAACTTGTAAGTGCAGTACCTAATGGTGCCACTGAAGATTTAAAGTTATTTTGATATAAAGTAATAACATCCATGTACCCTTCAACAATAATTAATTCTTTTGGCTTTCTATTATCTTCAATTGCAAGATTTAAATTATAAAGTTGAAAACTTTTTTTGAAAATTGGACTATCTGATGAATTTATATATTTTATGTTAGAATTATCTAGAGCTCTTCCTCCAAAAGCAATTATATTTGATTTGTGATCTTTAATTGGAAACATTAATCGATTACGAAAGAAATCATAAAATTCACCTTTTTTCTTATTTGATTTTTTAATTAGACCGATAGAGATAGCATCATCAATACTCATTCCTTTTTTCAACAAATGCTTATATAGGTTATTGCTACCATTGCCAGAATAGCCTAATTCAAATTTTTTAATGATATTCTCATCAATTGATCTTTTATCTATGTACTTTTGAGCTTCTGAACTAGCATTTAGCTGCTCTTTAAAATACCTATTAGCTTCGTTGATTATTTTTCTTAAACTTGAAAAATCTTTTTCTACATAATTTGGATCTCGAATAATCCCAGTTTCAGGATTCAAACCTGCTTGGTTTGCCAAATATTCAATTGATTCTGGATAAGACATATTTTTATGTTTCATTAAAAAGGAGAAAATATCACCATGTTCAGCACTACTGAAACAATGATAGAATTCTTTTTCATCATTGACCGTGAATGAGGGTGTCTTTTCATTTTTAAATGGACTTAGCCCAACAAACTCATTTCCTCTTTGAGTAAGTTTTACAAATTTCCCAACAACATCCGAAACACGTAATCTTGTTTTAATTTCTCCAATAAATTCTTTTGAATATCTGGGCATAAATAAAATATATTACTTGAACATAGTTAGGAATAGCTATCAAGTATCTATAAATTTTGAAGTTTTTCCTTTATAATTTTACTTGCTAAAGAAATATCAAGAGCTGGTGAGCTATTTTCCTTCAAATATTTTATCACTTTTCCTATTTCCTTTAGTGATTTTGCTTCAGTTGCACCAATCGCTTCTTCACAAGCTATCATAGTCTCTTCCTCACCAAGTTGCTTAGGAAGAAACTCACTAATTATATCAATCTCGCTATTTTCCTTCTGTACAAGCTCATCTCGTCCTGCTTTTTTAAACATATCAATCGAATCATTTCTTTGCTTCACCATTTTTTTAAGAAGACTAATAATTGTATCATCTGAAATAGTAGAATCTTCTCCTGAGGAGCGACTTGCAATTTCTTTATCTTTAATAGCAGCTAGTACCAGTCTTAATGTATGGATTCTCTCTTTATCCCCATTTTTGAGAGCATTAGATAATTCGGTTGTGATGTTTTCTTTCATTTGAAATAAACATAAAACCTACATCATCAGATATATTGTGGCAATAATAGATCTAATATTTATTATCTTATCTAACTATTGCATGAATTCCCCATTTGCACTAAATTTCTATAAATCTAGAATCACTACATATGGTTAATGCGAATAGGTTGAAAAAAGATCTCTCAACAGCTCGACCTAAACCTATTGAAGGTCAACTTATTCTAGAAGATGGTTCCCGATTTAATGGACTAAAAATTGGCTCTCCCAATATGGAAATAGGAGAAGTTTGTTTTAATACCTCAATGACGGGCTATCAAGAAATAATAACTGACCCTTCTTATGCAGGACAAATAATCAATTTTACTTTTCCTCACATTGGTAATGTAGGTACAAATCTTGATGATAACGAGTCTAGTAAACCGTATGCGAAAGGAATCATAATTAACTGTGATATTTCTGATCCATCAAACTATAGATCTATCCTTCATCTCGATGCGTGGCTTAAAAAAAACAACGTACCAGGTATCTGTAATATTGATACCAGACTAATTACAAATAGAATCCGTTCTAAAGGTGCGCCGAAAGGTGGCATTATCGAAGGTCCAATAAACAAAAAAAAGACCACATTCTGTTTAAAGAAAATAAAAAAATGGAAGGGACTTAATGGGCTAGATCTAGCTATCGATGTGTCACGCAAGGATATAAAAATTTATAAATCTAAAAAAAATTCAAAACTTAAAGTTGTAGCAATAGATTATGGAATTAAGAAAAATATATTAAACTGCTTATTAGATTTAAATTTAGAAGTTATTTTAGTTCCAGCTAAAACCTCTGTAGAGAAAATACTATCTTATAGTCCTAATGGTATTTTTCTCTCAAACGGTCCAGGTGATCCGAAGGCGACAGGAAAATACGCGATTCCAATTATAAAAAAACTTATTGAGTCAAGGATCCCATTATTTGGAATATGTCTTGGCCATCAACTTATTTCTTTAGCATTAGGAGCAAAGACAAAAAAAATGTTTCAAGGTCACAGAGGGGCCAATCATCCGGTTAAAAATCTTGAAACGGAAAAAGTAGAGATTACATCTCAAAACCATGGTTTTGAAGTAACTGAAAAATCTATTCCAAAAGATGTAAAAATAACTCACAAATCGTTATTCGATGGAAGCATTGAAGGCATTAGAAAAGGAAAAAATATATTTGCGGTTCAATATCACCCAGAAGCAAGTCCAGGACCGCACGATAGTCATTATCTTTTTCAAGAATTTAAAAAAATGATTAATCATAATGCCTAAGAGAAAGGACATAAAATCTATTTTAATTGTAGGAGCTGGTCCAATAATAATCGGACAAGCATGCGAGTTCGATTATTCAGGAACACAGGCTTGTAAGGCATTACGAGAAGAGGGATATAGAGTAATTCTAATTAATTCTAATCCTGCAACTATAATGACTGATCCTGATACTGCTGATGTAGTATACATCGAACCAATCACACCTGAAATTGTTGCAAAAATTATTAAGAAAGAAAGACCAGATGTACTTCTACCTACAATGGGTGGTCAGACAGCGTTAAATATAGCAATTGAACTTTCGAAAGATGGAACTTTAAAAAAGTATAAAGTTGAACTAATTGGTGCAAATCTTAAAGCAATCAAAAAGGCAGAAGAAAGAGAAAGTTTTTATAAAGCCATGACTAAGATTGGCTTAGAGTGCCCAAGAGCAGAGATTGCAAGAAATTTTAAAGACGCAAAAAAGGCTTTAAAGAAAATTGGATTACCTGTCATCATAAGACCATCGTTCACACTTGGAGGCACAGGTGGAGGAATCGCAACTACCGAGAAACAGTTCGAAGAAATTGCAAATTCTGGACTTTATAACTCACCAATAAATGAAATTTTAATTGAAGAGTCTGTAGCTGGATGGAAAGAATTTGAAATGGAAGTTGTGAGAGATAAAAACGATAATTGTATAATAATATGCTCAATTGAAAATGTAGACCCCATGGGAGTTCATACAGGTGACTCTATAACAATAGCGCCTGCACTTACTTTAACTGATAAAGAATATCAAATTATGAGAAACGCATCCATTGCATGTCTCAGAGAAATTGGTGTTGAAACTGGAGGCTCTAATGTTCAATTTGCTGTTAATCCAAAAAATGGAAGGCTTGTAATCATTGAAATGAACCCAAGAGTTTCCAGATCTTCTGCTTTAGCTTCTAAGGCGACAGGCTTTCCAATTGCCAAAGTTGCTGCTAAATTAGCAGTTGGGTACACATTAGATGAACTTACTAACGAAATTACGAAAGTTACACCTGCATCGTTTGAGCCAACAATTGACTATGTAGTTACTAAAATTCCAAGATTTACCTTTGAAAAATTTCAATTAACGCAACCTTTGCTATCAAGTTCAATGAAATCTGTTGGTGAAGTCATGGCTATTGGAAGGTCATTTCCAGAGTCATTGCAAAAAGCAATGAGGTCGCTTGAAACTGGTTTAGACGGCTTAGACGAAGTAACTGAAAGTATGAATAAAAAAAAGCTCACAAAGAAAAATATTTTATCTGAACTTAAGAAACCTCTTGCAGATAAACTATTATTAGTGGCTCAGGCACTACGTTTTGGATTAGATATAGTTCAAATTCATAAGTCCTCAAAAGTTGATCCTTGGTTTATTGGTCAAATAAAAAGGATAGTTGATACAGAAAAAACCCTAAAAAAAGGATTGCCACGGAACGCTAAAGAATTGCTTAGAATAAAATCTTTGGGATTTTCGGACAAAAAAATTTCACAGCTCTGTAATACTAAAGAAGAGAAAATTTTTAAAATGCGTGTCAAAAACAAAATTTTTCCTGACTTTAAAAGAATAGATACCTGTGCTGCTGAGTTTGAGGCTAAGACCCCATACATGTACTCAACTTACGCTAAAAATTCTTTAAGTAGTGACGCATGCGAATCCAGTCCAACAAGTAAAAAAAAGGTAATTATTCTTGGAAGTGGTCCAAATCGAATTGGGCAAGGTGTTGAATTTGATTATTGCTGCTGTCATGCTTCATTTGCCCTAAAAGAATTAAAATATGAAACAATCATGATCAACTGTAATCCAGAGACAGTCTCAACCGATCCAGATACCAGTGACAGACTTTATTTTGAACCCCTTACGAATGAAAATGTATATGAAATTATTAGAAAGGAAAAAAGCAAAGGAAATCTTTTAGGGGTTATTGTTCAATTCGGAGGCCAGACACCTCTTAAGTTGTCTGACTATTTAAATAAAATGAATATACCAATTTTAGGTACTTCAACCGAGTCGATTGATACTGCTGAAGACAGAGAAAAATTTAAAAAGATTTCTGAAAACTTAAATCTATTACAACCAGCAAATGGTATTGCATATTCTGAAAAAGAAGCTAACTCAGTAATTAAGAAAATAGGTTTTCCAGCAGTAATAAGGCCATCATATGTATTAGGCGGAAGAGCTATGGAAATTGTTCACAATGAAGATGAATTAAAAAAATACTTTAAAGAAGCTGTAGTAGTTAGTGGTAAAAGCCCTGTACTAATTGATCACTATTTGAAAGACTCTATTGAAGTAGATGTCGATGCTGTGTCTGATGGAAAAAAAGTCATTATTGCTGGTATTATGGAACATATTGAGGAAGCAGGAATCCATTCTGGTGACTCGACATGCACGTTACCTCCTTACTCATTGTCGGAAAAAATCATTAAAGATATAGAAAAGCAGACCAAAAAATTAGCTATTGCACTGAAGGTGAAGGGCTTGCTAAATATACAATTTGCAATTCAAAATAATAATATATTTTTACTTGAGGTTAATCCCAGAAGTAGTCGAACTGTGCCATTTGTAGCTAAAGCCACAGGTAATCCAATTGTAAAAATAGCACTCAGTGCAGCAATGGGAAATCCGTTGAATAAAGATAAATTTAAAATTGGTAAAACTAATTGTATCTCAATTAAAGAACCTGTTTTTCCTTTTAAACGCTTTCCTAATGTTGATACCATCTTAGGCCCTGAAATGAAATCTACTGGGGAGGTAATGGCCATCGATAAGTCATTTGAGTCAGCTTTTATCAAATGTCAGTTAGCTTCCTCAAACCCTCTTCCTAGGAAAGGTTCTTTATTCGTATCTGTAAAAGACTCTGACAAGCCAAAAATACTTCCAATTATAAGATCTTTTCAGAAATTAGGATTTCAAGTGAATGCGACTGCAGGAACAGCTGATTATTTGATTGAGGGTGGTGTTAAGGTTAGGAAAATTAACAAGGTTTCTCAAGGATCACCTCATATTGTTGAAGAGTTAATTGATGACAAAGTTGATATAATAATTAATACAACTGAAGGAAGAAAATCAATTAACGACTCGTTTGGCATAAGAAGAACTGCTCTCATGAAAAGTTTGCCATACTTTCTCACGGTATCTGGTGCAAGGGCTGCTATTAATTCAATTAAAGAATTAAGAAATAATGAATTAGAAGTTAACCCTATAACTAAATTTCACTAATCTAGAGGAACAGTGCCTAGTTTCTTTGTATTTTTTATGACAAAAGCTGTTTTGACACTCAAAATATTTTCATTTGAAGTCACATGTGTTGTTAAAAAATTATTAAATTCATTCATATTTTTGACCACACACTTAAGAATGAAATCTATTTCACCGTTTAGCATAAAACATTCTCTAATAGGCTCCAAACCCCAGACCAGCTTTTCAAAAGACCCCAGGCTTTCTTCATTTTGATTTTTTAAACTCACAAATATCCATGCTACTAAGTCATAGCCAAGCTTTGATGGATCTAGATTTGCACGAAAACCATCAATATAACCATTATCTTCTAAGTCTCTTACTCTTCTGAGTGTAGGCGGTGGAGACATTTCAATTTTCTTAGACAAATCTAGATTTGAAATTCTTCCTTCATCTTGAAGTATTCGAAGTATTTTTAGATCAACACTATCTATTTCTTTTTTTACCATCAGTCTACTGGCCACTCTGTTTCAAAAGTAACATAATTTAATTGCAAGCAGCGTCTTTCTTTTTTGATTTTTTTCTTTTCAAGTCCGTGCCATGAGTTTTCTTCAGAAGTAAAAATATACCCTGTATTATTTTTATAAGGTAGAGTTTTAGCGACTTTTAAATCCGGAGTATAAAAATCCGTCCCCAAATTTTCATTTTCTCCGTATCTATTTACAAACAGAATTGATGACATCAATTTTTCCTTGATGTCACAGTGAGGTTCAAGCCAAAATCCATCTCGATCGGCAATGACTTCTAATCTAACATAAGAATTTTTTAGATCTCTATTAATTAGATTAGAAATGAAGTCAGTACATTCTTTTGATTGCATTTCTTTTACTAGCCCAGATAATTCAGTATATTCCTCTGCATTATCTTTATTGATAAATACTCTTAACTTACTAAGTAAGTTATCCCCTGTTTTGTCTCCTGCTCTTGTACCATCGAAAATAACTTTACCTTCAGGAAAATTAATAGAATAAATTTCATCTATTGCTTTTTCTGAAAGAGGATTGTTAATTATCCAATGATTAAAAGGTACATTGGAATGTGATAAATTATTTTTCAAAGCATTGATTAATGTCATGCTTTTTTATTATACCTTTCTTCAATCATTCTGGCTACTTGGAAGGTCTCATTTTCATATGAATTTGTAAAGTCTTCGAGTTTTTCTCCTAAAAGCCTTGCGTAATTTTTTTGCAACAGCGTCGTAATAAATTTTTCTATTCTGTTATTTTTTTTTAAGCTTGGAAGTTTAAAAATATATACTGGTTTAGTTGAAGATATAGATTCTGAAATTATTGAAACAGAGTCAGACGTACAAATAAGATATTTAGAAAACTTCATTAAGGCTAAATAAGGATTACCTTCGCCGTTCCAAATAATATTCTGATCTAAAAAGCGTTCTTTCAGGTATTCGATAATAAATTGATCAGTTCTTCTTGAAAATAAAATATATAACTGAATATCATTATTTTTAATAATTTTATCAACTTGATCAGCTAATACCTTAACAACAGTTATATCAAAGCGATAGTTTCGGTTTTGACCACCTAAGAAAAATGCACAAATAGGTTTTTCTATTTTTGAGAATTGAGCTGTATAAAGCTCAGCCTCTTTGTTCAGTAGACTTTTGTTTATATGATTAAGTGCCAAATCAGTTTGAAGCACGTTTTTACCTTTTAAATCATCATGTGCTGGAGCGACAACCAAATCAAAATAAACTGGGTTGATTTTTGGATTTTGTATATGAATTGAAAAGACTTTATTTTTTAATGATTTTTTGAGGTGTAAAGATGCATAAATAGACCTCTTGCCACACGATATAATAATATCTGGAGGAATATTACTTTCTAAGCTTATTTGTCTGTAATTATTAAATATAATTTTAGATGGCGGCAATATTCCCACTGGAAGCTTATTCCATGGAAATTTTAAATCTATTGTCTTTTGCTCAAAATTTAAATTAAGAGCATCTGCAAGGCCTTTGACCTGACTGATCATTCCTGCTGATCCATCTGTTAGGCACCACGCTCTCAAATTCTTGAATTTGGTCATTTAATAACTATCTATGTTGAATACAAAAGTTCTTTAATTACTAGAAGATAATATATAGATTATAAAAATTAAATGCATTCAAAAGTTCTAATAATAGGTTCAGGTCCTGCAGGATATACTGCTGCAATATATGCGGCAAGGGCAATGCTCGAGCCGACTTTAGTTCAAGGTTTACAACCAGGTGGGCAACTTACTATAACAACTGATGTTGAAAATTATCCTGGGTACGGGGATGTAATACAAGGTCCATGGTTAATGGAACAAATGCAAGAACAAGCAAAAAATGTTGGAACAAATATCATAAATGACATTATAAAAAGTGTAGACTTTAAAGGTAAGCCATTTAAGGCTATTAGCGAGTCGGGAACTGAATATACTGCCGACTCAGTAATTATCTCAACAGGAGCTCAAGCAAGATGGCTTGGATTAGACTCTGAAAAAAAATTTCAAGGATATGGCGTTTCAGCTTGTGCAACTTGTGATGGCTTCTTTTTTAAGGAAAAAAAGGTAGCAGTCATCGGCGGTGGTAATTCAGCTGTTGAGGAAGCTTTATATTTAACAAACTTTGCATCTAAAGTATACCTTGTTCATAGGCGTGATGAACTTCGAGCAGAAAAAATTCTTCAAGATAGATTGTTTAAAAATGAAAAAGTTGAATGTGTGTGGGATAGTGAACTAAAAGAAATAGTTGGCGATGAAGATCCTCTAAATGTAAAAAGTATAAATATTAAAAATACAAAAACTAACGAAACCAGTAGTATCGAACTAGACGGTGTCTTTGTTGCTATAGGGCATGATCCAGCTACTCAAATTTTTAGGGACCAAGTCGAGATGGATGAAGATGGATATATAATTACAAAACCTGACTCAACACTTACAAACGTTGAAGGTGTATATGCAGCAGGAGATGTAAAGGATAAAATTTATCGTCAGGCGGTTACTGCAGCTGGTATGGGTTGTATGGCAGCGCTTGAGGCTGAAAAATACCTAGCTGAATTATCTTAATTTATTAAGAAAATCTCTCATTCGAACGCATGCATTTTTTAAGTTTTCGTCAGAAGTTGCATAAGAAATTCTAAAATAGCCTTCCAAACCAAAAGCTGAACCTTGAACAACAGCAACTCCTGCATGCTCTAATAATGATGTCGTAAATTCTTCATCATTTGTAATTTTGTTATTCGACTCATCAACTTTACCAATTACTCCTTTACATGATGGAAAAACATAAAATGCACCTTCAGGTACTCTACAAGTAATTCCATTCATACTAGTAAATTCATTCATTAGAAAATCACGTCTACCTCTAAATACTTTGGCTCTTTCGGTAATGAATGAATTATCTCCATTTAAGGCTTCAACTGCTGCAGCTTGACTAATAGATGTTGGATTGCTTGTTGATTGAGACTGAAGCTTGCCCATGGCTTTAATTAAGCTGGCATTTCCTCCCGCATAACCAATTCTCCAGCCTGTCATAGCATATGCCTTACTAACTCCGTTCAATGTTAATATTCTTTCTTTAAGTTCTGGAGCAATGCTTGCAAAAGTATGAAATTCATTATCATCGTATATAAGATGTTCATATAAATCGTCTGTCATTACGTTCACGTGTGGATATTTTTTTAAAACATTTGCAAGTTCTAAAAGTTCATTCTTTGTATAACAGGAACCTGTAGGATTTGATGGTGAATTAAGAATAAACCATTTGGTTGATTGATTGATTGTGTTTTCAAGTTGTTGTGGGGTTATTTTAAATCCTGACTCTTCACCACATTGAACGAAAATAGGTTTTCCATTGAAATAATTAACGACGTCAGGGTAAGTTACCCAATAAGGAGCTGGAATAATTACTTCATCTGACTCATTTAAGGAGACAGCAAATGCATTAAAAATAATTTGCTTTCCTCCTGTACCAACAGAGATTTCATCAAGCTCGTAATCTAAATTATTTTCTCTTTTAAATTTTGCTTTGATTGCTTTCTTCAGTTCTGGAGTTCCATCAACAGGGGTATATTTTGTATCTCCATCGTTTATCGCTTGAATAGCAGCTTTTTTAATATTTTCTGGAGTATCAAAATCTGGTTCTCCCGCTCCTAGCCCTATAATATCCTTTCCCGCGGCCTTTAATTCACGAGCTTTTTGGGTCACTGCCATGGTGGCCGATGGCTTAATTCTTTTTATACTGTGTGATAGTTCTACCACTGCTTATCCCCAGAATTTGTTATTTATACAATCAGCTATTATATTAAATTAGATTAATACACAATTTATATTCTAACTAATTAATAAATTAATGCCAAATTCTGAAGTTCTTAAAGTCACATCTGAATACAAACCTGCTGGAGATCAGCCTCAAGCAATTGAAGAGATTGTTAAAAGCATTAAAGGCAATGAGATGGAACAAGTTTTGCTTGGGGTAACTGGATCAGGTAAAACTTTCACGATGGCTAAAATTATAGAAAAACTTCAAAGGCCAACTCTAATACTTGCTCCAAATAAAACTTTAGCAGCACAATTATATGGTGAAATGAAGTCATTCTTTCCAGACAATGCTGTTGAATATTTTGTATCTTATTACGACTATTATATACCAGAAGCATACGTACCGAGGTCAAATACTTACATAGAAAAAGAAGCATCGATAAATGAACAAATCGATCGAATGAGACACTCAGCAACTCAATCCTTACTTGAGAGAAAAGATGTTGTAATTGTTGCAAGTGTTTCATGTATTTATGGAATAGGTTCTGTTGAAACGTATAGATCAATGACTATTCGATTAGAAAAAAATCAAAAGATTGGACGAAATGAAATTATTCAAAAACTCATCACGCTTCAATATAACCGAAATGACACAGATTTTCATAGAGGCACATTCAGAGTGCGTGGAGACTTGATTGAGGTTTTTCCATCCCATTACGAAGACCGCGCGTGGAAATTATCTTTGTTCGGAGATGATCTCGAGTCGATTAGTGAATTTGATCCATTGACTGGAAAAAAGACAGCTGAGTTAGAAACTATAAAAATTTATGCAAACAGTCACTACGTCACTCCAAGGCCAACACTTGATACTGCCATAAAGCAAATACGAAAAGACTTAGAAGTAAGGATTCCTGAATTTAAAAAAGAAAAGAAATTAATAGAGGCTCAACGAATAGAAGAAAGAACAAGGTTTGATTTAGAAATGATTGAGGCAACGGGTAGTTGTCCAGGCATTGAGAATTATTCAAGATATCTCTCTGGAAGAAATCCAGGCGAACCGCCTCCAACACTTTTTGAATACTTGCCTGACAATGCACTCCTTTTTGTTGATGAAAGTCATGTCACAGTGCCTCAATTAGAAGGCATGTATAAAGGTGACCGAAGCAGAAAAACAACACTGTCAGAATATGGCTTTAGATTACCATCTTGTTTAGATAACAGACCATTAAAGTTTGAGGAATGGGAAATGATGCGCCCTCAAAGTTTATTCATTTCTGCTACTCCAGGACCATGGGAAATGCAAAAAACTCAAGGAGTATTTACTGAACAAATAATAAGGCCAACAGGGTTGATTGATCCAGAGGTTGAAATAAGGCCTGCGAAAACTCAAGTTGAAGATTTAATATCAGAATGTAAAAAAATTATTGATCTTAAATACCGAGTATTAGTGACAACACTTACTAAACGCATGGCTGAGGACTTGTCAGAGTATATGCATGAAAACGGAATAAAAGTGAAATATATGCATTCAGATATTGATACATTAGAGAGAATTGAAATTATCCGCGACCTTAGAAAGGGATTGTTCGACGTGTTAGTGGGTATCAATTTACTTAGAGAAGGTTTGGATATACCTGAATGTGCTTTAGTCGCAATATTAGATGCTGATAAAGAAGGCTTCTTAAGATCGGAGAGGTCATTGGTGCAGACAATCGGTAGAGCAGCAAGGAATGTAGATGGAAGAGTAATACTGTATGCTGATAAAGAAACAGAAAGTATAAAAAAAGCAATAAGTGAAACTGACAGAAGAAGAGATATACAAAAGAAATACAACAAAGAAAATAATATTACACCTGAAACTATTAAGAGAGATATTAGTGATATTCTTGAAAGTATTTATGAAAATGATCGTGTAAACGTTGATTTGAAGAGTACAGAAAAACATCTCGTCGGAAATAATCTAAAAAAACATCTTGAGGAACTTAAGAAAAATATGATGGATTTTGCTGATGATCTCAATTTTGAAGAAGCTGCCAAGTTAAGAGATGAGATAAAAAGGCTTGAGAATAATGAATTAGAGTTACCATCCAACAGCAATATAGTTTATAAAAAAAATAAAAGGAAAAAAAGAAAGTACTTTACTTAATGTTTATAGATTTCTGCATACTGTTAATAGGATTATCTCTTCTTTTATACAGTGCAGATAAAATGATTGAGTCGGCTGACGCAATTGCTAAAAAGTTCAATTTATCCCCAGTATTAATAGGTTTAACAATTGTAGCGTTTGGTACATCAGCACCTGAACTAGTTATAACTCTATTTGCTGCAACAAAGATCGTTCCAGCTACTGATGCCATTACCGGAAATATTATAGGATCTAATATTGCAAATATTTTACTAATTTTAGGAACTTCAGCATTTTTTTTCAAAATTAATCTAGATAAATTAGGCAATAAGGATATTATTTTCTTACTTTTAATATCTTTATACTTCGCGCTCTTATTTTATGTTAGCCAAACAGTCACTCTCATTCACACAATCGGCTATTTAGTTTTAACTTTGTTCTTTATCAATTTTCTTCGTAATTATAAATCCTCAGATCAAAATGAAGAACAAAAAATTTTTGGAAGGTACACTTATTTAATTTTATTAAGTGCCTTCATAGGCATTTTTATTGGTGGGAAAATTTTTTTAGACAGCTCACTGAATATTTTTCAAACGTTAGGAGTTAACGAGGTACTAATAGGTATTTTTGTTCTGGCCATTGGTACATCCTTACCTGAATTGATAACTGTTATTATTTCTTACTTAAAAAAGAAGGGCTCTATAGGTATTGGTAATGTTATTGGTAGCAACATTATGAACATACTGTTTGTTTTCCTGCCAGGGGTTATAATTGTTCAACTTAGAGGGCTTGAATATTCTCTAAAAAATATAGATGTATTTCACATATATATTTTAATATTAGTAACTTTGATGATAGCTCTTATAGCAATTTTAAGAATTCAAATGAGAAAAATACATTCTGCTTTTTTCTTGATTAGTTATTTTTTATATCTTGGGTATTCTTTTATATTATGAAAAAAACAATATTAATTACAGGCGGTTCGCAAAGAATTGGTAGATCAATTGCACTATTTCTTAAAGACTCTAATTATAATTTTATAATACACTATAATAAGTCTTCAAAAGCTGCCAGAGAGTTGAAAAATATTATTAATGGTCACGGGCGCGATTGCGAAATAGTGAAAACCGATTTGTCTAAAATATCTGATGTTAAAGATATAATTAAAAGAAGTAAAAAATTCTTTGGACCAATACATGCAATTGTTAATAATGCCTCCTTATTCATCAATGATAATATAGAAAATTTAAATGATAAACTTTGGTATGATCATATGAATATAAACTTATACGCCCCTCTAATCATATCTAAAGAATTTAATAAACAACTTCCAAAAAAGAGCTTAGGGCATATCATAAATATATTGGATCAAAATGTAGTCAATCCAGATACATCGTTCTTTTCCTACTCCATTTCAAAATCTGCTTTACTATCTGCAACTACAATCATGGCAAAATCATTTGCTCCTAACATTAGGGTTAATGCGATTGGCCCAGGTCCGACACTTAAAAATATTCATCAATCAAAAAAACATTTTGATCAATCGATCAAAAATACTTTACTTAAAATAGGTTCACCGCCTGAGGAGATTGCCAAAGCAGTTAAATTTCTTCTTGATTCAAAATCAATTACAGGTCAATTTATAGCTGTAGATGGTGGGGAACATTTATCATGACAGCAAGGAATATTCTTAAATTAAGTGAATTAAGGTCAGAAACAGATTTGATCAATCCAAATTCTGGATACGATTTAATCTTTTTAAATGATTTTATGATCGATGCAAATATTGGAGTATACAAACACGAGAAAATAAAGAGCCAACCACTCCGTATAAATATAATTGCTAAAGTTAAAAATCCAAAAAAAATAAATGATGATAAATTGTACAGTGTTGTTTGTTATAATCAGATTTCAAAAAAAATTAAAAAAATTATTAAATCTGGTCATACAATTTTACTAGAAAAACTTGCTGAAAAAATATTTCAGGAGTGTTTTAAAAATAAAAGAATTCAAACTATGAAGATAAGACTTGAAAAACTTGATGCAATTCAAGAAGCTGAAAGCGCAGGCATCGAAATTGAACGTTCTCGTTCTGAATAATGAATAATCTTGAGAATATTAAAGAAATAATTGACCAATCCCCCTCTTCTTCCGGTATTTATAAAATGCTTAATGAAAAAGAAGAGA
Organism: uncultured Pelagibacteraceae bacterium; assembly: GCA_902598405.1. Lineage (GTDB taxonomy): Bacteria > Pseudomonadota > Alphaproteobacteria > Pelagibacterales > AG-422-B15 > CACNXQ01. The sequence continues at coordinate 38,445 of CACKBQ010000005.1, forward strand.
TTATGTATGTTGGCAAAGCAAAAAATCTCCAAAATAGACTTAAAAGCTATCTAAACACCAACAATCTCTCAAATCGAATCAGAAGGATGGTTAGTAGAATATCAAATATTGAAGTAATTATTACTGAGACAGAAAAAGAAGCTTTGTTGCTTGAGGCAAACTTAATAAAAAAACTTAAACCTCCTTTCAATATCCTTTTACGAGATGATAAATCATTTCCTTATATTTTTATTAATCATGAACAAGAATTTCCACAAATTTCAAAACATAGAGGAAAACAAAAATATAAAGGAAAATATTTTGGTCCATTCGCAACAATTAATTCACTAAATTATACTCTGAAAATATTACAGAAAGTTTTTCTACTAAGGTCGTGTGACGATACTATTTTTCAAAATAGATCTAAACCATGTCTTCTTTATCAAATTGAAAGGTGCAGTGGTCCCTGTGTTGATTATACATTAAGTAAAAAAGAGTATTTACAAAGTGTTAAGAATGCTGAGCACTTTCTTTCAGGTCAACATAGCAATTTACAAGAGGAGTTATCTTCTAAAATGGATGAAGAAAGTAAAAGTCTTAATTATGAAAAAGCAGCCAGCTATAGGGATAAGATAGTTGCACTAACCCAGATTCAAAGTCAGCAAAACATAAATCTTTACGATGTAAAAAATACTGACGTGATTTCAATTTCAAGAAAAGGTAATAAATCATGTGTTCAAGTATTTATTTATAGATCGGGTCAAAATTGGGGAAATAGATCTTATTTTCCAAAACACAGTGATGAAGTAGAAACTTATGAGATCCTAGAGCGTTTTATTGTTGATTTCTATACAAGATATTCCCCTCCAAAAAATGTATTGTTAAACTTACCTATAAAAAATTCGTCTCTTATCGAAACATCTCTTAAATCCATTTATAATTACAAGACATCTTTTTTTGTCCCTAAAAAAGGAAAAAAATTAGATATAGTGAATTATGCAAGTAGAAACTCAGAACTAGCACTTAAAAATCACATTGCACAGTCTCACTCTGACAAAGAGAATCTGAGCCAACTATCAAAAGCACTCAATATCACTAAAAAAATAAAAAGAGTTGAAGCCTATGACAACAGTCATCTATCGGGCAAAAATGCGGTTGGTGCAATGATTGTTTACTCTGAAGAAGGGTTTGAAAAAAAATCATACAGAAAATTTAATATAGACTCATCAAAAGTAAAACTCGGTGATGATTACGGAATGATGAGACACGTCCTTGAAAGAAGATTTTCAAAAGAAGCAATCAAAAATTCTAAGAAATATGAAAAATTGCCTGATTTATTGGTTATTGATGGAGGTAAAGGCCACTACGATTTAGCTAAAGAAATCCTAGAAACTAAAGGTTTAAATGAAATGGAACTAATATCAATATATAAAGGTGAGGGAAGAAAAGAGTCATTAGATCAAATAATATATAAAAATAAAAAAAACTTTATCGACAAAAATACTCCCTCCTTTTTCTTTATTCAAAGAATTAGGGATGAGTCACATCGCTACGCAATCGGGGCACATAAAGCGAAAAGAAAGAGGGAAATGCATGCCTCAGAATTAGAACCAATAGAAGGTTTAGGACGAAGCAGAAGAAAATTACTTTTAAATCATTTTGGATCAGTTAAAAATATTAAAAATGCCTCAGCTCAGGATTTGATGAAAGTTAGAGGAATTAGTAAGTTGCTTTCAGAAAAAATATATGCATATTTTAATGGATAATGTCTAAGTTACCAAATTTTCTCACTCTTCTTAGAATTTTTTTATTACCATTATTAATATATTTAATCATAGATAGTAATAGCTCATTTAATTTGGCAATTCTTGTTTTGTTTATTGTTATTGCATTGTCAGATTATTTTGATGGGGTAATTGCAAGAAAAACGAATAGTACATCTGAATTTGGTAAAATGTTAGATCCTATTGCAGATAAGCTATTTGTCGTACTGTTAATAATTACATTTATCTACAATGACTATATTAATGAGATAAATTTAATTCCAGCCTATTTAATAATATTTAGAGAAATTTTTATCTCTGGTCTAAGAGAGTATGCATCTAATTTACCAGAAATAAAAAAAATAGATGTTTCTATATTAGGAAAATATAAAACTGCTTTTCAAATTTTGAGTTTATTTTTGATCTTAATAGGAAGCATCTACTTAGATTTGCAGCCTCTATTAAACATAGGTATTTATCTGTTATGGCTGTCAACTATAATTACGCTGATCAGCGCTTATCAATACTATAAAAGTATATTTTAAGTTAAGATCTCACGATTTCGTGATAATCCTGCATAAACTTAAAATTTTGGGTATTGTCTCCAGTATTGAATTTAATATCGTCAATAGACTGAATTGGAGTAATCTCTGCTGCGGTGCCTGTTAGAAAGGCCTCATCAAAATTACTAATTTCTTCTGGCTTTATATGACGCTCAGTAATATTAAAGCCTTGTTCTTTAACCATTTCAATAACAGTTTGCCTAGTTATACCATTAAGAAAACAATCAGGAATTGGAGTGTGAATTTCTTTTCCTTTAATAAAGAAAATATTTGCTCCAGTACCTTCAGCAACATAGCCCCTATAGTCCAACATTAGGGCATCATGGTATCCTTTTTCCTCCGCAAATTCTTTTGACATTGTACAAATAACGTAAGGACCAGATGCTTTTGCTTCACATGGCGCCGTATCAGGTGATGGCCGTTTCCATGGTGAAGTTATTAATCGTAGGCCAGCTTTTCGATCTTCGATCTTAAAATATGATGCCCAATCATTCCACACTGCAATTGCAACATTAATATCAGATTTAGCGGTTGAAATTCCCATTTGCTGAGACCCTCTCCATGCAATTGGCCTAACATAACAATCTTCAAAATTCATTTTTTTAATGAGTTCATCTTTGGCCTCATTAATTTGGGACTGACTATAAGGAATTTTGATGCCTACAATTTCCGCTGATCTAAATAGCCTTTTTGTGTGTTCTTCAGATTTAAAAATCTTCCCTTTATAGGCTCTTTCCCCTTCAAACACAGCACTAGCATAGTGAAGACCCTGAGTAATAACATGGCATTTTGCATCATTCCATTTGATAAACTCTCCGTTCATCCAAATAAAACCCTCTCGATTATCAAATGGTGCTATTTCCATATAAAATACTTTAGTAAATTAAAAGTTTAATAACAGATAAATGGCTTGATTAATATATATTTTTCAGATTATTATGTCATAGTGGCTGACTTAAATACAATATCAAATAAATCTGCATCTCTACTTTATCTGCGTGAAGACAGAATCAAAAATTCATTAAATAGTTTTTTTGAAGTTGCAAAAATTCTGGAAAAAGAAATTTTAGCAAGCCTTGATGATAAAAAATTGGGTATAGCTGATATTAGATGTCTTTTGATAATTAATATTAAGCCTGGAATAACATTTAATGAACTACTGAAGAAATTGGATATAAGGAAACAAAGCCTTAATCGTGTACTCAGAGTTCTAATCAAAGAAAACTTAATTATTCAAAAAATAAACAATGATGATGCAAGAAAAAAAAATTTATTTATGACAGATAATGCTAACAAGGCTTTAAACGAGGCAATAAAACCCATTATCAATTCACTTTCAAAAGCCTATGTAAAGTCTGGGGCTGGTTCAGTGCAAGGATTTAATCAAGTAATAAATTCATTTATAGAGGAACATTGATGAGTGAAAATAATCTACATATTCTTTTAGTTGATGATGATGATAAGATTAGAGAATTATTAAAGACGTTTTTAGTAGACAATAAGTACCTTGTATCAACAGCAAGTAATGCCGCTGAAGCAAAAGAGGTACTAAAATATATTACATTTGATTTACTTGTTATTGACATAATGATGCCAGGACAAAATGGTTATGAATTAACAAAAGAAATTCGTGAAAAATCCCTAATACCTATAATCCATCTAACTGCAATGGGAGAGACTGAAGACAGAGTCCATGGTTTAGAAATTGGAGCAGATGATTATTTGGGAAAACCTTTTGAACCAAAAGAATTGCTTTTACGCATAAATAATATCTTAAATAAAACTTCTATAAAAAAAGAAACTAAACAAATTCAACTTGATAATATTATAGTTGATTTAAAAAGTGGTGTGATCAAGGGAAAATCAACTGAACTATCTCTTAATGAGAACGAACTAAAAATATTGCGAATATTATCAAAATTTCCTGGTAAGTCATTTTCTAGAGAGGAGCTAATTACATCACTTAATTTTAATCAAGAAAGAACATTGGACGTGTGTATAAATAGACTAAGAAAAAAAATTGAAAAAGACCCCAAGATTCCAAAATTTCTTAAAACTAAAAGAGGTTCTGGTTATGAGCTATGGATTGACTAAATGATTAAAAAAATTCTACCAACCAGTCTTTTAGGAAGAACAGTGTTAATTGTTTTGTTCCCAATAGTTATGTTTCAATTAATAATTCTATCATATTACTATAATAGTTTGTGGGAACGCACACTCAACCGCCTATCAAGATCTGTTGCTATGGAAATAGAATTAATTTCTGACAGAATGCTCTCTAGTGAAATCAGGTTAGATCAGTATCAGGCCAAAAGTCAGTTTGGTGATTACTTTCTAATGAATATCCAAGAATTGAGTGAATATGATTTGGAACAGTTAAAAGCCAAACAAAACGATAATCAAGTACTTGTCAGTCTAAAAAATGAATTGAGTACCAGAATTAAACATAAATTTTTTATCATTGAACAAGATAACGAAACAGTCGATGTTATGATAAGCACTTCAGAAAAAGTAATAAATTTTAACTTCCCAATTCATCGTATTACAACCTCAAGAAACCATATATTTTTAGGTTGGCAGATTATTTCATCTTTTATCCTTATTTTGATAGCGTATTTATTTTTGAAGAATCAAGTTAAACCAATTTCGAATTTGGCTAAGGCAGCAGAACAATTTGGTAAAGGACAAGAAGTAAATAATTTCAAAGTATCAGGTGCTCTAGAGGTAAGGCAGGCAAGTTTGGAGTTTTTAAAAATGAAAAATCGAATATCAAGACAAATTGAACAACGATCTCTTATGTTGGCGGGAGTGAGTCACGACTTAAAAACTCCCCTCACGAGAATGAAGTTACTTCTTGAATCAATAAAAGATAATAAAATTAAAAATGAACTTAATTTAGAAATAAATCAGATGAATGAGATGCTAGTAGAATATTTAGATTTTGCAGCTATAAATGAGTCAAAAGATAAATCTACAATTAATCCTATTGAGGCAATAATAAATATTAAGAATGATATACATTTTACAAAACATGAAATTAACCTTGAAATTATTAATGATGAAGAAGTTTTTGTAAATGAGAATATTTTTTCTCGTTCAATTACAAATGTATTAAATAATGCGATTGTACAATCTGACAAAATAATAATTAAAGCAGATATAAACAAAAACCTAATTAAAATAAACATTCATGACAATGGAATTGGTATTCCTGATAGTGAAAAAGATAATGTATTTAAACCTTTCTATAGAGTAGACCAAAGTAGAAATCAGAATGTCTCAAACTCTGGATTAGGTCTAGCTACTACTAAATCCTTATTGAATTCAATAAATGGAAAAATATCACTGCACGACAGTTATTTAGGAGGTTTAGAGGTTGCGATTGAAATACCAAATTAAGAAATTTTACTCAATTCTCTAGATCTTTTTGTTGCTTTGTTGACAGCTCTTGTAAGAAGACTTTTTAATCCTTTATTGGAAGCAAGAATACTCAGCGCTGCTTCAGTGGTGCCTCCCTTACTTGTCACCTTTTTCTGTAAATCAGATGGCTTTTTTTGCCCACTTAATAAAAGTAATATTGATCCTAAGAAAGTCTGTAAAACCATACTGTCCGAATTTTTAAACCCCGATTTATTAGCTATCTCAATGAGAGAATTTATAAAAAGATATATATATGCTGGACCGCTCCCAAAAATTGCAGTGAAATCATCAATTAAATCTTCTTTTTTAGTTTCACTGACTTGCCCCAATAAGGACATGAAATTAAAAATAGGTTTTTTTTGTTTCGTTTTTATTTTTCTCTCAAAATATACAATTGTAGTACCCATATTAACAGATACAGGAGTATTAGTCATAGCTCTTACAATGCCTGATGTTTTTTTGAAGACTTTATTTAAATCTTTTATTTTTTTACCAGCAACTATGGAAACTATAATTGAATTACCGAGTCTATTATCTTTATCTAATCCATTCAGTGTTTTTAATTGATTAGGCTTAACGGCAATAAGTGTGATCGTAGGTTGATAAAGATTATTAATTTTATCTATGCTATTTTTTATTTCAAAATTATTTGATCTTTTTAATTTTTTCAATTCACTTGACTGATTCTTTTCAATAACCACGATTTTTTTTGAGGAAATTCTGTGGTTAAATAATGACTTGATCACAGCAATTCCCATATTGCCAGCGCCAATTATTAAAAATTTTTCTTTATTTAAACTACTTGCAGTGTTTTTTTTCTTTGGCATTATTTCTATCTTTTTTAAACTTTTTTATTGTTTTGTATTCATCATTGATCGCTTGCGAAAGCTCAAAGCCTTTTGTAACAAAGTTAATAAATTTATTAATTAAAACTTTCCTTGTGATCATAATTAGTGATAAATATATTTAAAATATTATTCAAAAATAACGTGATTTATCTTAGTTTTCCATCTATTAGTCCAGTTTTTTTTTCGATTGGTCCTCTTGATATCCGTTGGTACTCACTTGCGTATATTGTAGGATTTATATTTGCTTGGAGATACATTAAATATCTCGCTTCAAATAAAGCAGTTTCTCATAGTAATAACATCAATGAAAAACTAATAGATGATCTAATTTTTTATTCAATAATTGGATTAATTATAGGAGCACGATTGGGATATGTGATTTTCTATAATTTTGATTATTACTCTGAAAATCTAATTGAGATATTATATCTTTGGCAAGGAGGTTTATCCTTTCACGGAGGTTTGCTTGGTATTGTTACAGCCGCCATAATAATTTCAAAGTTCTATAAAACTACTTTTTTTGAAATAAGCGATTTGATATGTGTATCAGCTCCTGTTGGAATATTTTTTGGCAGAATATCTAATTTTATTAATGGCGAATTATTTGGTAGACCTTCAAATTTTCTTATTGGAATGAAATTTCCAAACGCTGACAACCAGTATCGTCATCCGAGTCAATTATATGAAGCTTTTTTAGAAGGACTTTTATTATTTATAATTTTAAATTTTTTAATTTTTAAATTTAAAAAACTTAAAAACCCTGGAATAATTTCAGGTGTCTTTCTGATGCTTTATGGATTATTTCGATTTACTGTTGAATTTACACGTGAGCCCGACATTCAATTAGGATTTGTATATCATTTTTTTACAATGGGCATGATATTATCTTTACCAATGTTTCTTGCTGGAATTTTAATTTTAGTAATTAAAAGCATTAAAAATGATACAAGATAAAATTTACGATGCTTTAAAAGAAAGTGCATTTCTCTATCTAGATGATTTTATGAATATTTCATTAAGAGATGAAGAGCATGGATACTATACGTCTAACAAAGCTATAGGCAAAGATGGAGATTTTGTTACTGCACCTGAAATATCTCAAATGTTTGGTGAAATAATTGCTGTAAAAATATTAAACCTCATTCATGCAAGAAACATAAAAAAGTTTAATTTAATTGAACTAGGACCAGGAAGAGGTGCTCTAATAAACGATATTACTAGAGTACTCAATGCTTTATTAGATGAAGATGTCGAGTATACAATTCACTTTAATGAAATTAATAAATTCTATATTCAAAATCTAAAAAATACCTATCCTAATTGTAAGATACATAAAAATTTCAATTCATATCCTAGTGAATTTTCAATAATAATTGCAAATGAGTTTTTTGATGCGATTCCTACGCGCCAATTAGTGAGTAGGAACGGAAATATTTATGAAACAGTTATTAAATTAGATAAAAAGGATAGTCTAAAATTTGACTTTATTAAACCTAGAAAAGATATTTCTAAATTTGTAAACAATACGCAAGACCTTAAACATCTTGAGGTAATTGAATTTTCTCCTGAGACTAATTCAATCTTTCGGGAATTGATCAATTTCTTGCTTATGAATAATGGTTTTTTCTTACTAATTGATTATGGATATATTAATCTACCTAAAATAAGTACTCTTCAGTCAATCAAATCAAATAAAAAAACTGCTTTCCTTGATAACCCAGGTAATCAAGATATCACATATCATGTAGACTTTAATAACCTGCAAAATATTTTAGAAGAAAATAAAATTGATGACTTTATAATAAATACTCAATCTAATTTCCTTCGGCAAAATGGAATTTTAGATCGAGCTAATATCTTAATTAAGAAAAACCCAAAGAAAAAGAAGCAAATAAACGAACAGTTGGCAATACTTACCAAAAGAGAATATATGGGAAATTTATTTAAAGTTTTGGAAATTAATATTTGATGTTTTTTACTAAAAATCTCTCAAATATAGATCATTGTTTCTTTTCAAGATTGGGTGGCGTTTCGCAAGGAAAATATAAATCATTAAATTGTGGAAAAGGATCAAAAGACGAGAATGGTGCTATTGAAGAAAATTTATTTGCTATTTCTAGATATTACGGTTTAAAAAAGTCTGATGTTATTACTATGCATCAAACACACTCTTCTAATGCAATAGTTTTAGATAGCAGCAATAAGTCTGAAATTTTAAAATGTGATGGGATTGTAACTAAAGAAAATAATAAAATATTATCAGTATTAACAGCTGATTGTGCTCCATTATTATTTTATGAAGTAAAAAATAAAATAATAGGAGCTTGTCATGCAGGCTGGAAAGGTGCCTTGAACGGTATAATTCAAAATACAATTTTACAAATAACTAAGCTGGGTGGAAAGAGGGATAATATACACTGCAGTATTGGCCCATGCATAAGACAAAAATCCTATGAAGTAAGATTACCTTTTTATAAAAACTTCATTAAACAAGATCAAGATAATGCAAGGTTTTTTCAAAAAAATCATAACAATAGATATCTGTTTTCGCTTACTGAATTCATTCTCAAGATACTTTCTGATGAGCAAATTACTAATCACGAGGTTGTTAATGTCGATACTTACAGCGAAGAAACATTATGTTTTAGCTATCGAAGAAATTATAAAAAAAATATAACCGATTATGGTAGAATGATTTCAACAATTGTTATAAAAGACAGATAAATATGAGAATTATTGCAGGAAACAGCAATTTACCTTTATCTAAGAGCGTCGCAGAATATCTTGGCGAAAACCTTACAAATGCTTCTATTACAAGATTTGCTGATGATGAAGTTTATGTAGAAATTAAAGAAAACATTCGAGGTGAGGATGTATTTGTAATGGAGTCTCTATCTTACCCAGCGAATGACAATATAATGGAACTACTGGTGATGATAGACGCACTTAAAAGAGCTTCAGCAAAAAGGATTACTGCTGTAATCCCTTATTATGGATATGCACGTCAAGACAGAAAACCAGGGCCAAGAACTCCTATATCAGCAAAATTAGTTGCAAATTTAATAACAACTGCTGGAGCAGACAGAGTGCTTACTTTAGATCTTCATGCTGAACAGATACAGGGATTTTTTGACATACCAACAGATAATTTATTTGCAGGTCCAGTATTTTCAAAAGACATAAAAGAAAAATATGAAATTAGTAATCTAGTTGCAGTTTCTCCTGATATTGGTGGAGTAGTGAGGGCAAGAGCGATTGCAAATAAGATCGGAGCCTCAATTGCTATTGTTGATAAAAGAAGACCCAGAGCAGGTGAAAGTGAAGTAATGAATATCATTGGAGATGTAAAAGGAAAAGATTGTATTATTCTAGATGATATCATTGACTCAGCGGGAACAATTTGTAATGCAGCTGACAAAATTATAGATTTAGGAGCTAACAGTATCACTTCTTATGTTACGCACGGAGTATTAACAGGTAAGGCCTTAGAGAAAATTAGTGCATCAAAATTGACTGAACTAGTAATCACAGATTCAATCAATAATCAGGAAAAATTAAAAGCTTGTGAGAAAATTAGGTCGATTAGTATTTCAGATTTATTGGGCGAGGCAATTAAAAGGATATCCGAGGCGAGCTCAGTATCAAGTCTATTTGAATTTTAATTTATATACTTGCCATATAGGTAATTTTAATTTAATACCAACCTCATCATCATGAGTAAAGAAAGTAATTTAAACGCTGAAATCAGGGATGGATCTGGTAAATCCGCTGTGAAAAAAGTACTAGCTGCAGGTAAGATTCCTTCAGTTATGTATGGTTTAGGTGAAAACCCTGTAAATATTTCATTAGATAAGATTACAGTTCAAAAAGAGATCAATTCTGGTGGTTTCCTAACTAGAATATTTTCACTTAACATTGATGGAAAGAAAAGCTTAGCAATTCCAAGAGAGGTTCAATTTGATCCACTTTCTGATCAACCTATACACATTGATTTTTTAAGACTAGCAGCAGACTCAAAAATTACGCTGGACATTCCCACTAGGTTTATAAACGAAGAGTTATCACCTGGATTAAAACGAGGTGGTGTTCTAAATGTTAATAGACGTACTGTTCAACTAAGTTGTCCTGCTAACAATATACCAGAAGAAATAGTTTTCGATCTAGAGGGTTTAGAAATAGGTGACACAATCAGAATTTCTGCAGCAAATTTAGGTGATGGAATTTCTCCAACAATTAGTGATAGAGATTTCACCGTGGCATCTGTTGCTGCACCTACTGTTGTAAAAGAACCTGAGGCTCCTGCAGAAGGTGAAGCTGCTGAAGGTGAAGCTGCTGAGGGTGGTGCCGCTGCTGAAGATAAAAAAGATGCATCTCCAGAGGCTGATAACAAAGAAGAAAACAAAGATAAAGAATAACACTTTTTCTTTTACCTATTTTAATATTTATATATCTTCAATCTTATGATTGCATTAATCGGATTAGGGAATCCTGGTACAAAGCATAAAAATAATAGACATAATGTGGGCTATTTATTTATCGATCAGCTTTTACAAGATCATGATGATGTAATGAGAGAAAAGAAATTTGATGGGGAGTTGGCGTCGTTTCTTATTGGAAAGAAAAAAATATACACCTTTAAATCCAATGATTATATGAATGAGTGTGGTAAAAGTATTGCAACTTTTTTAAACTTTTTCAAAATTAAATCAAATTTAACTTATGTTATTCATGATGATCTAGATATCACTTTAGGAAAAATAAAAATCAAGTTGGGGGGTTCTTCCGCAGGTCATAATGGGCTCAAATCAATAGATAGTAAAATTGGAAAAAATTATAATAGAATAAGAATAGGTATAAATCATCCGGGCAATAAAGACATGGTTAATAAACATGTATTAAGTAATTTTAAAAAAAGTGAATTAGAAGTTATTAATAAATTAAATATAAAAATGTCTGAAAACATAAAAGTACTTTTGGATGGAGAAAAATCCAAATTTATTAATAATTTAAAATAATTGATCATGGGATTTAAGTGTGGAATTGTTGGATTGCCAAATGTTGGGAAATCAACATTGTTCAATGCATTAACAAAGAAAATAGCCGCTGAAGCAGCAAACTACCCTTTTTGTACCATTGAACCAAATGAGGGTACTGTAATAGTGCCTGATACAAGAGTAGAAACTCTATCAAATTTAGCAAAATCAAAAAAAACAATACCAACATCTCTTAGTTTTTACGATATAGCGGGTTTAGTTAAAGGCGCTTCTAAAGGAGAGGGACTCGGAAATAAATTTTTATCTCATATTAGAGAAGTAGATGCAGTTATTCATGTGGTTCGCTGTTTTGAAGATACTAATATAACTCATGTAAACAATAAAATAGATCCTGTTGATGATGTTGAAACGATAAATACTGAATTAGTTCTATCTGACATCGAACAACTCGAAAAAATAAATAAAGGACTAGAAAAACTAGTAAAAAAAGGTGATAAAGAGGCCAAATTAAAAACAGAGGCTTTGAACCTTCTACTTAAACACTTGGAATCAGGCCAGCCTGCTATTTTAATGAAGAATTTAAATGAAATCTTCGCGCATATAAAAGAGTTCAACTTAATAACAATCAAGCCGACAATTTACGTATGTAATGTTGATGAAAGTTCAATAATTGAAGGTAATGAACTAACTTTAAAAATTGAAAATTTTCTAAATTCTAAATTAATTAAGATTTCAGCAGAAATTGAGTCACAAATCTCGTCTTTAAATGAAGACGATCAAAAAGATTATCTTGAAAGTCTAGGATTAGATGAGTCTGGCTTGAATAAGGTTATAAAAGCTGGATATTCGACTCTTAACTTAATTACTTATTTCACAGCTGGCGAACAAGAAACAAGGGCATGGACGATTGAAAATGGCACTACTGCACCAAAAGCAGCTGGAAAAATTCACACAGACTTTGAGAAAGGCTTTATTAGAGCTGAAACTATATCATATACAGATTATTTAGATTGTGAAGGAGAGTTAAAAGCGAAAGAACTTGGAAAGATGCGTAGCGAAGGTAAGGATTATGTAGTACAAGATGGTGATGTAATGCATTTTTTATTTAATAATTAACCATGGACCATAAACTAGAATTTCCTACATATGAAGAAATGCACGAAAAAGCGGTTAAGCTTGCGCATCTCATAAAAGAAAAAAATATTAAATTTGATAAAATGGTTGTTGTCTCTCGAGGTGGATTTGTACCTGCTTCAGTTGTCGCTTACACTCTTGGAATCCAAGACGTAGATATTGTTTCCATACAAAGTTATATCCATAGAGAGGCTGGAAAAGCAATTGTTCACAGGGCTCCGAAAACTGATGAAGTTGTACTCGTCATAGATGATATTGTTGATAAGGGCGGTACCGCTAAAGCGCTAAAGGAATATATGCCTAATATGCACTTAGCTGTAATATATGCGAAACCAAGAGGTCTACCTCTAGCTGATACATACGTTGAGGAAATCACACAAGAAACTTGGCCTGTCTTCCCCTGGGATGAGGAAGACAAAGCCAATCATTAACTAAACTAGAAGATAAAGTATAGTACCGATAATACTCCAATTACTATCGAACCAGCATTTAGATCTTCGTGTCTACCACTTAGTGCTTTAATTACAACGTATGCTATAAAACCAAGTGCAATTCCATGAGCAATGCTAAATGTAAGAGGCATCAAAACTGCCGCTAACACTGCTGGAGCATATTCACTGACGTCATCCCATTCTATATCCCTTAGGTTTTTCAAAAAGAATGTTGCAACAAACACTAGAGCTGGAGCAGTTGCAAACGCAGGAATACTTTGAGCTAATGGTGCTAAAAATAAACAGATTGCAAATAGAACTGCCACAGCAACCGCTGTAAGTCCTGTTCGCCCACCTTCTTTAACACCTGCTCCAGATTCAATGTATGATGTAGTATTGGAAGTTCCAACTAATGCACCTATTGTTGTAGCTGTGGAGTCTGCTAAAACTGCTCTACCTATCCCATCAACGTTTCCGTCTTGGTCAACTTTACCAGTTAAATTGGCAACTGAAGTAAGAGTTCCAGCGGTATCGAAAAAGTCTACAAAAAGAAAAGCAAACGCGACACCAATAAAACCTGCTGTTGCTACAAGGCTAAAGTCCATTGAGAACGCATGAACAGCTGGTGGAACTGATCCCACAACTCCATCAATTGCGCTCACACCGCTTACCCAAGCAATAATACTTACTGCAAGTATACCGATGATAATTGATCCTGGAACACCACGCTTATCTAAAATTGCCATAATTGCGAATCCGACAGCAGCCAATATCACAGGCATTGAACTTACATCACCTAAACCAACTAAAGTTGCAGGATTATCGACAACCACGCCAGCATTTTTTAATCCTATAATAGCTAAGAACAATCCTATGCCTGCCCCTACGCCAAACTTCATACTTTTTGGTATGCTATTTATTATCCACTGACGTGCCGGTGTTACAGACAAAATTAAAAATACTATCCCTGCAATAAACACTGCGGCAAGAGCCTGCTGGTAGGTATAACCCATTCCAAATACAACTCCAAAAGCAAAGAAAGCGTTTAAACCCATACCAGGTGCTAGGGCAATTGGCCAATTAGCCCACAGGCCCATTATTAGACAGCCAACCACAGCAGCTATGATTGTGGCAACAAATACACCGCCAAAATCCATACCGGTTCCCTCAGTAGATAAGATGGCTGGATTAACGACAATAATATATGCCATTGTTAAGAACGTGGCTAAACCTGCCAATAACTCAGTTTTTACACTAGTACCGTTCTCTTTTAATTTAAAAATATTTTCTAACATTCAGTTCCTCCGTTTAGTAAGAATATAATTTACATTACCAAAATGAAGTAATCGAGATCGATAAAATGTTTCTGTGGATAAGGATATTGATAATTTACTTAAAATTATTTTTTTAAATAATTGAAAATCAATTGTTTTTAGAAAATAGACTAATGAGTATCTTTCCAAATTTGTCGATTAGTGAAGTAGAGTAATACAGAAAGAATTAATAAGTATGAAATTACCTTAAAACCGATTCTTTTTCTCGCCTCTAGCTTTGGTTCTGCTGCCCATGTAAGAAACATTGTGACGTCCCGTGCCATTTGTTCTGGCGTTGCAGCTGTTCCATCTGTGTAAACTACAGCATCCTCATACAATACTTGAGGCATCGCTATTTTTTGGCCTTTTGCGTACTCATTGTAATAAACACCATCATCGAGTTTAATATCACTTGGTGCATCAACATAACCCAACAATAAAGAGTACAAATAGTCTGCTCCACCATGTCGTGCTTTAACCATTACAGATAAATCCGGCGGATAAGCACCGCCGTTTGCAGCTCTTCCCTGTTGTTCATTCTCATATGGGCTAACAAACTTGTCAGATAATATTGCAGGACGCATTTCAACTTCTCCATCGGCATTTGGAGCAGCTTTTACTTCAAATGCTGCTGCCATTGCTTTAGCTTGAGACTCGCTGAATTCAGGGCCACCCTCTTCAATTAGATTTCTATAACTTAAAAGGTTCATTGAATGACATCCTGAACAGACTTCGGTATAAACTTGATACCCTCTTTGAAGCGATGCTCTCTCAAATTTTCCTAATGGTCCTTCAAATGACCAATCAGGATGCATAGGCTCTTTCATTTCGCCAGCAGCATGTAATTGAGTAAAGCTAAAGCTCAGTAGCAATGAGAAAGATACAAATAAATTTATGATAAATTTCATATATCAATAGCTAAGCACTGGCTCCAGAGGCAGCGGCCTTCATCTGTCTTTCCTCGGGAGAAAGAACAGGCTCACTCAAGCTCTTAGGCAAAGGTTTGGTTTTTTCAATATAACCAAGTAGAGGTAAAATAATTATAAAATGAGCAAAATAATAAGCGGTAGCAATTCGTCCAATAATCAGAAATAGACCATCAGCAGTCTGAGCCCCTAGATAACCAAGCAATATTACATTAGCAAAGAAAAGCCATACAAACTGTCTATAGAGAGGTCTGTATTTTGCTGACCTAACTTTTGAAGTATCCAGCCAAGGTAAGAATGCTAAAATAGCAATTGCAGAAACCATTAAAATTACTCCGCCGAGTTTATCTGGTACAGATCTCAAGATTGCATAGAATGGAAGAAAATACCATTCTGGGACAATATGTTCCGGAGTTTGCAAAGGGTTAGCTTCAATATAGTTATCAGTATGTCCAAGTAAATTAGGGACAAAGAATACAAAGCCCGCGAATACAACTAAGAATACAACAAGTGCAAACATATCTTTTACAACGTAATGAGGATGGAAAGGAACTGTATCTTGAGAGCCTTGAACAACATTAATACCCTCAGGATTATTATTACCAGGTACATGTAGTGCCCAAACATGAAGTATAACTAGGGCAAAAATCAGGAAAGGCATCAGGTAATGTAATGTGAAAAACCTAGTTAAAAGTGGGCTACCAACAGCATAACCTCCCCACAACCAGTTAGTTACTGACTCACCTACCAAAGGAATTGCACTGAATAAATTTGTTATAACTGTAGCTCCCCAGAAACTCATTTGGCCCCACGGAAGCACATACCCCATAAAGGCAGTAGCAATCATGAGTAAAAATATAAACACACCAATTATCCAGATTAATTCTCTTGGTTCTTTATATGAGCCGTAAAATAGAGATCTTGCCATATGAATATAAACCGCCATAAAAAATAGTGATGCACCGTTTGCATGTATGTATCTTAATAACCACCCATAATTAACGTCTCTCATAATATGCTCTACACTTGCAAAAGCTAAGTCGGCGTCAGCAACATAGTGCATTGCTAGGACAAGTCCTGTAATTATTTGGGTAACAAGACAAAAAGTTAAAATTCCACCAAATGTCCACCAATAATTTAAATTTTTCGGCGTTGGATATGGAAGTAAATGTCCATAAATTAAGTTTAAAAGTGGTAAACGGTCATTAAACCATCTTCCAACAGCTGATTTAGGTGCATAATTTTCGCTCATACTTTTTTATCCAATTTTAATAGTAGTTTCGTTTAAGAATACATAATCCGGAATCTCAAGATTTGTAGGTGCAGGTCCCTTTCTTATCCTACCTGATGTATCATAATGAGAACCATGACATGGACAAAACCAACCATTATAATCACCTTTTTGTCCAAGCGGCACACATCCAAGATGGGTACAAATTCCAACCATAACAAGCCATTCAGGATTTTGTGCTCGATCACTATCTGCTTCTGGGTGGGGCAAATCAGCTAAATTAACTTTCTTTGCCTCATCAATTTCAGCCTGTGTTCGCCTTCTAATAAATACCGGTTTACCCCTCCACATTACAGTGATGCTTTGCCCAGGTATTATAGGTCTGAGATCAATTTCAGTAGATGCTAACGCTTTGACTGATGCATCAGGATTCATTTGATCAACGAAAGGCCATGCCAATGAAACTGCTCCCGCAGCTGCAAACGCACCTGTCGTGACATAGAGAAAATTTCTTCTTGTAACTTGTTTTTCTGACAACTTAATATCCTAGAGTTATATTGCTAATATACTTGTAAATCGTCGATTTTTAAGGGAAAAAGGCAATTAAAGACGCAAAAAATTGTGTCATGATGACGCATATATTAGGATCAAAAAGTTATAAAATATTTATCAAATGAACTTAGCAATTTTTGAACCTGATATACCTCAAAATACTGGAGCAATGGTGAGGATTTGCTCTTGTTTCGATGTCAATATTGATATCATCCATCCAGCTTCTTTTGCAATGTCGGAAAAATCTCTTAGCAGAGTTGCAATGGACTATGGTAAAAATATTAATTTAACAGAGTTTGACGATTGGAAACACTACGAAAAAAATAGAAAAGGAAGAAAAATACTGCTGTCTACAAAAGGTAAACTTAGTCACTATGATTTTGAATTTAAGGATACTGATAATTTAATTGTTGGAAGAGAAAGTGCGGGAGTACCAGATTACGTTCACAAACAATCTGACCAAATAATAAGAATACCAATGAACAGTTCGGCAAGGTCTTTAAATGTTGCAGTGTCTTCAGCTATAGTTATTTCTGAGGCAAACAGACAGTTAAAACTATTTTGAAATGTTAAATAAAAAAAAGATAACTAAAGCATGGTTTAAGGAATTACAGAATTTAATTTGTGATACTGTTCATGAACTCGAAAAAGAGAATGGATCAAAAGCAAAATTCAAAGCTAATAAATGGAAAAAAGGTGAATATAGAATAATTAAAGGTAATGTAATCGAAAAAGGCGGTATAGCATTTTCAAACGTAACAGGTACTTTTCCAAAAGAATTTGCAAAACAAATTCCAGGAACTGAAAAGGATAAAAGATTTTGGTCCTCGGGAGTATCTGTAGTACTTCACCCAGCAAATCCAAAAGTTCCTGCATTACATTTCAATACTCGGCATATAATAACAGGTAAAAATTGGTTTGGTGGCGGTATTGACGCTACTCCATGTTTTAAGGACGCTAAATTAAAGAAACAATTTCACACTAAATTAAAAATAATGTGTGAAAATCATAATAAATCTTATTACAAAAAGTATAAAAAATGGTGTGATGAATATTTCTATTTACCTCACAGAAAAGAAATAAGAGGGATTGGCGGAATATTTTTTGACTATAAAATGGATAATTGGAAAAAAGATTTTGATTTTGTTAAGGACGTTGGCGTAACATTTAATGATATTGTAAGAGATATTATAAGCCAAAAAATGAACGAAAAGTTCACAAAAAAAGATAAAGAAATTCAGTTATTGAAACGTGGAAGATACGTGGAATATAATCTTTTATACGATCGAGGAACAAAATTTGGTTTGAACACCGGCGGTAATATTGATGCAATTTTAATGTCAATGCCCCCTAATGCAAAGTGGAAATAAAAATGGAAACTGAACCAATTACATCAAATGGCGCAAAAAAACTTCAAGATGAGTTAAGCGATTTGGTAAATAATAAAAGACAAAAAGTAATTCAAGCCATTGCCGAAGCAAGAGAGCATGGTGATTTAAAGGAAAACGCTGAGTACCATGCAGCAAAAGAGGAGCAAGGACACATTGAGGGTCGTATTCAGGAAATTCAATTACTACTATCAAATGCAGAAATCATAGATATTTCAAATATTCCTAAAAATCAAAAAACCGTTGTCTTTGGAGCAACTGTTGAAGTTGAAGATATTGATAATGATACAAAGACAAAGTTTCAAATTGTTGGCGATGATGAAGCAGATATTGAGTCGGGACTGTTGTCTTACCGATCCCCTGTTGCAAAAGCTCTAATTGGTAAAGAAAAAGGTGATTTCGTATCAGTTTCAACACCAAAAGGAGAGAAAAACTACGAGATTAAGAAAATTTTATATAAATAAAAAAAATTATTTTTTCGATTGAACGATTGCTTTAAGTCTCTCAATTAATGAAAATTTATCATCAATAAAATCATTTTCTGCCCACCAGTCTTCAACCTCTTTTAAAATGTCTCCAACCATTGGGCCCTGAGATATTCCCATGTTTATTACATCTTTGGCTGTTAAAGCAAAAGATGGCTTCTCCCAGCTTTGAGCGACTTCATATAGAGATCTCCAGTTTACTTCATTTTTATTATTTGCATCCTTAGCCCAAGTAACAAGTATTTGTTTTTGAAAACCGTCACGCCCTAATAGATAAAGTAAATATCTTACTTCTTTCATTGACATGTATGAGACGACTTTTTTATTTAATGTGCATAATTTCAATAAGTCAGTAGATTCTGATTTTGATAAAGGTAATTTTTTTATGATAGTGTTTGCTTTATCCAATGAGTTTTCAATTAAAGTACTTAATCTCAATATTGGATCAATTGAAAAAGATATTTTACTTTCTATTTCAATTAAATTTACAAATGCATCATTTATGCCAATGCCATTAAAATAATCATCAAGTAAACCAATTTCACTCATTGCAGAAATTGCATTATTTGGCGTAGTTAGAGTTAGAATTGACTTCAGTTCATTCCATTGCCTTTCCTTAGAAACAACTGATAACTTATCAAGATTAGCTGAAATTGTTTTCATCACCTCTGCGTCAGGGGATATATCGCCAAATAATGCTAAAAAACGAAAATACCTAAGTATCCTAAGGTAATCTTCTTTTATTCTTTCATCAGGCCTTCCTATGAAACGAACGACTCTATTTTCTAAATCTTTTTTACCATCTGTAGGGTCTATTAAATTTCCGCTCTTATCTAAATACATTGCATTTATGGTAAAATCTCTCCTTAATGCATCTTCCTCTAAACTATTTGAGAATGATACTTGAGCATGTCTTCCATCAGTAAAGATATCGTCTCTAAAAGTTGTAATTTCAAACTTTCTTTCATTAATTATTGCTGTAACCGTTCCATGATTTATTCCTACATCAATAAATTTAATATTTTCTTTATTGAGTATTTCAGTAATAGTTTTTGGCTCCAAGGGAGTGGCAAAATCAATATCTGTGATTTCCCTATTTAAAAGTGCGTCTCTGATAGCGCCTCCTACAACAAAAATACTATTTTTTTGATAGGTTTCAAAAAGATCAAAAACTTGTGCAACGTCGTTTTGTTCTAGGATTAATGAAAATCTACTCATAAAACAGATTATTTATATTATTTTAAAATTTGATAAAGATTAATCAACATTCCAGCAGTTGCTCCCCAGATATTGTAATCTTTATAAGGTAAAACGTAATAGTCGTATTCATATTTTTTATTGTTTACCTCATATGTTGCACTTTCTTTCTTATGATTATTTGAGTCCATTAAGAATTCTAAGGGGAGAAAAAATATTTCATCCACTTCATTTTGATTAGCCTTTAAATAAGAGTAATCAGAAACTATAGATACAATTGGCATGATCCTAAATCCTGTGCCAGTTATATATACATCAAGATTCCCCAACACATTTACATCATCAGACCTTAAACCAACTTCTTCGTTAGCCTCTCGTAAAGCAGTTTCTATTGGAGACGTATCATTTTTTTCGATTTTACCTCCGGGAAAACTAATTTGCCCCGCATGATCTTTTAAATTATCCAGTCTTTTAGTTAATAATATTTTTACTTCATCATTTGAATAACATATGGGTACAAGTACAGCTGATGGATTTAGCTTAGCTTTATCTTTTTCAGCCTTTGCTAGAGGGTGATGATGTCTTGTTAAAAAATCATTTGTAAGTATTTCAAAATACTCATGAGATATCTTATCTGGACCATCAAATAAATCCCTCAATTTTTCTAGAGGTATCATTCTTTTTCAACTTCATGAATATTGAAACTTTCACCCATACTTTCTATAACTAAGCATTTTTTATTATTAATTATCTTTTCCTCTGCAAGGTCCACTAGTTCATAAAAAACTGATCTGGATAAAAGTGCATTGAGATTCTTTCTGATCAAGATATAGGGTGACGGTTCTGAATTTTCTCCAATTTTAATTGTTAATGGATTATCTTTAGAGAGAAGAATTTCTTCATTGAGGTTTGTTTTAAATAGATAGCCAGTTTTACTACTTATCTCAACTTTATTAAGAGACACAGCAACAAACGGTGCATCTTCAACCTGAATTCTAACTTTCTCAACGGGCGTAACTAGGTAATAGCATGCATCTTCATCTAATCTTAAGATGCTTGAAAAAAGTTTAACCATCGCAGGTCTTTTTATTTCAGAGCCCATGTAAAACCACTTTCCATTTCTTAAAATCTTCATGTCGATATCACCACAAAATGGAGGGTTCCATTTTTCTACAGGTGGCAGTGATTGCTTATTTTTCTTGCTGAAACTATAAATTGTTTCTAGTCCTTTTAAATTAACTGGATTATCGTTCATGATTTACTTGAATTCATAATTAATGGATTTATCAATATTTTTCATTATAAAACTTCAATAATCTTTTTAATTAGATAATATTCTCAAGATATAATTAATTATTTTGGAGATTTACTATGCAAAGTGTGGATGTAAAGGATTTAGAAAATTATAAAGGTAAAGATATGGGGCATTCAGATTGGATGTCAATTGATCAGGATAGAATAAATTTATTTGCCGATGCAACTGGTGACCATCAGTGGATACATGTTAATGAAGAAAAAGCTCAAAAAGAACTTCCTACTAAAAGCACAATTGCTCATGGCTTCTTAAGCCTTTCTCTATCAGTACCGTTGGCTGGTAAAATTTGGACAGTTACAGGGGCTAAAATGATGATTAATTATGGCTTAAATAAAGTAAGATTTATTAATATGGTTCCAGTTAATTCCCGTGTGAGAATGGGAATAAAAATTAAAGAGGTAAACAAATTAGATAATGGTGGAACGCAAGTAATCAGTGAGGCTACTCTCGAAATTGAAGGACAAGACAAACCAGCGTATGTTGCAGAACAAATCATGGTAGCTTTTCCCTAAAAAATGAGTGATAAATCATTTCCTGATCCAGATGCAAGTTCAATTGATTTAAACACTGAAATAATTAAACTTTTAACCTGGAACGTATGGTGGAAATTTGAAAACTATAAGGAACGAGAAAATCTAATCATTTCTGAAATCAATAATTCTTGTCCAGATATTTTGTGTCTACAAGAAGTATGGGAAGAAACTGATGAAAGTCAGGCTAAAATAATCGCAGATCAACTTGGGTATAACTATATTTTTGAAAAATCATTTGAATTTGATGGTGTTGCGTTTGGAAATGCAATCATTACTAAATTCCCAATCAATTCTCACCATACTGTAATGTTTAAAACTGAAGCAGAGAAAGATGAAAAGAGATTTTTGCTTCATCTTTCATTAAAATATAAAAGTGAAATGATTAACGTTATTTGCACCCACCTTAATTATAAATATGAACACCAGCAAGTAAGAGAAGATCAAGTAAATCAAATAATAGAATACATTAGTAAATTAGAACCATCAAAATTCCCTATAATTTTGTGTGGAGATTTCAATGCTGATCCTGAAAGTGATGAAATCAGAAAGATTACTGGTTTAACTAGGCCGGTAAACGATATCGTTTTAAGAGATGTATGGAAATTAACAAATAGAAACGATCCTGGTTACACTTGGTCAAACAGCAATGATTGGGCAAAAAAAACTTTAGAATATAATCGACGAATTGATTACATATTTTTGGGTAAACCTGGACCTAATGGTCTGGGTCATCCAATTGAGTGCAACCTTGTCGGTACAGAAAAAAATAAATTTTTTCCAAGTGATCACTTTGGATTATTGGCTCATTTGGTGGGTATGAACTGATGAGTATTTTGTTATCCATTTTTTTAGGTGGAGGCTTAGGAGCTTTATTGCGTTTTCTTATCAGTGAACAGACCAATCGATTATTTTTAAGTTCATTTCCATTTGGAACAATCGTCGTCAATATTCTTGGGGCATTTTTAATGGGATTTGTCGTCAGTTATTTTGCAGACAAAGTGAATATTTCTCAAAATATAAAAATGTTTTTAACAATTGGTTTTCTTGGAGGTTTCACGACCTTTTCAACTTTTAATTTGGATTTTTATCAATTATTCAGCAACGGAGAAATTTTAGCTTCACTGTTATATCTAATTGCAACATTTGCATTAACGGTTATAGCTTTTTATCTTGGGCTAAGTTTATTCAAATTTCTTTAAATTATTTATTACGTCTCTTTAACATAAATTCTGCAAGGCCATCATAACCTTTCTCAATCATCATTTTCGCTGACGCAACATTTTGAACTTGATCAAGAGGCTTTATTTGGTGGGCAACAACCACGGTATTCATAAATTGTGCAGTAGAACAAATAGAGATAATTTCAGATATAACTTTTTCATCAAAACCATAATCTAAAATAGCAGTTACATCTTCTTCAGTGATTGAGTGAATATCTTCATTTACTTTATGGGATAATTTTAGAATTGGCTTATATTTCTCTTCTATTTGTGATTGTTCAATATCGTTCATAAAATCTTGATCATTTTTGTCTCTCAAAATTTTCTTTGATATTTCAGCATGAATATTCTTGCAGTACCCACAACCATTTAATCCTGAGACATAGGCAAAAATCATTTCTTTAATATGTGTTGGTAAAAGTGTTTCTTGTCTCATTAAAGACTCTAAATAAGCCACAAAATGGTTCTGATAGCCCCAATTATCTAAAAAGACATCGTATACTGATTTATATTTACTTAAAAAATTACTCATTTTTTTAATCCTAATTGGCTGGGGCGGGAGGATTCGAACCTCCGAATGCCGCTACCAAAAAGCGGTGCCTTACCGCTTGGCCACGCCCCAACACTATATAATTATTTAATTTAAGAAAAAGATTTTGCAATCTTTATATTAACCTCGTTAAATATGTCCACCAATTGGGGTGTTCTTCAGATATCCTCTTTATTGCTTCCTCCGCCTTTTGTTTATCTTCATAAACAGTAAAATATGCAGAGCCACTGCCTGTCATTCGTTCATACTTACAATTTATATCATTATTTAAATATTCTCTTATTTTTTTCATTTCTTGATTAGCAAGAAGTGCTGTTTTTTCCAATTCATTTGATGTATTTTTTAAAATTCCATCTAAGTTAGTATCTTTATTGTATGAGAATTTTTCTCCACTTAAATTAGAATGTTTATTAAAAATTTCCTTAGTACTATTTTGAACATTTGGAAATACAATTAGAAAATGCTTATCTGAATTGATTTTAAACCTTTGATCAACATTCCCTTTTCCAGAAATCAGTGCAGATCCCTCATCAATAAAAAATTCAATGTCTGACCCAAGATCTCTTGCAATTTCAGTTGAGCTTGAATTATCTAACAAATTGGATCTTATTAAATATTTAATTATTTCTGCGACATTTGATGAACCGCCACCTAAACCCGATCCCACTGGTATATTTTTTACAACTTGAATAGCAAATGATTTCTGCTTTAAATAATTCTTATCAATTAAATAATTAAATAATTTAGAAATATGATCATTGGATCCCACTTGGTCTCCAAAAGGGCCATTATATGAGATACTAAATGAGCTTTCATCTTTTATTCTAATCTCATCATAAAGATCAATCCTTGATAACACTGAGTTTAATTCGTGAAAACCAGTATCAAGTTTGTCTACTACATTTAAGAAAAGATTTATTTTTGCGTAGGATTTTATAGTATTCAACAACGTACTTAGATTCCTTTAAGTAGTTTGATTTTAACTTTATCCTCAAATATATTTTCCTGATCTAAATCTATGGCTTTCTGCCAATAAAAACGTGCTTCAAGTTCATTTCCCAGCTTCCAGAGCACATCACCATAATGATCATTTACAGTTGGATCGTATGGCATCATATCTAAAGAAAACTCCAACAAAGATAGAGCTTCATTATACTTACCAACTTTAAAATAATACCATGCAAGGCTATCAACTATGTATGGATCGTTTGGTTTCAATTCCATTGCTTGTTCTATCATAACTTTAGCCTCGGATATATTTTGGTCCATATCGATATAAGAATATCCTAAATAATTGAGAACATCTGCTTGATCTTCAGATAGTTTCAATGATCTTTTTAAATTCTTTTCAGCTAACTTCCAATTTTTAGAACGTTCATGAACAATTCCAATATTAAAGTAAACTTCCCAAATGTTTTCTTTATCAAATTTTTTACCAAGCTTTAATGCATGATCATAGTTATCAATTGCATCAGACCAATTCTTCTCATAGCGGTGATAATTTCCTAGTGAAAGGTAAGCTTCAAAGCTATCATCAACCTCCACAAAGGTATTTAAATTTTGAATTGCTTTTTCATTGTTGCCCTCGTAGCTATATGCATCTGAAATTTGAATTGCGGCAAAATTACCGAGATAATGCTTCTTTGGAATATAACTCAGCACCTCTCTTGCTTTATCATGATTTTCCAACTGATTAAGAAAAGAGGCAAATATATACTTGATCTCATGTAAATTAGGAGAGGTGTCAATTGCTAGTTGATATAACATATGTGCGAGTTCTTCATTTAAATCCTCAATCAAAAGCTGTGAATTAAATAAAACCACTCCTATTCCTTGAAGAGGGTTTTGAATAATCCTATTTTTATTTGAAGTTAAAAATTTATTTTGAAATTCTTCATCATATGAAGACAAAAACTCATCTGCAAAAGCATCTTTCTTCTCAGTCAAATTATTTCGATGTAGAAAATTATAATATAGACGTAAAACGTATAAATCTCTTTGTATTGATAAAGATTGGTCATAAAAAACCTCCGCTAATTCAATCTCATCAGCATAGTCATAAATTAGTGCTTTATGCACAAGTGTTAGGTGTTGATGTTCGCCTGTGGAAATTAAATCGATTAGCGCCATACTTTTATCTATTGTGTTACTATCGGCCCATACCCAAGCTCTAAGCAGTCGTACAAACGTGCTATCAGATAAATTCCCTCTCCAAATACTTGCAAAACTTTGATCAGCAAAACCTGGCTTATAAGAGTTTAAGTAAGAAATCCCATTAACAAGATGACCTTGTGGTGATTGATTATTCTTACAACATGAATTCACATTTTTATCACAGCCTGCTTTTGCAAGTTTGAAAGAGTAGTTATTTGCACTTAGCAAATCTCCATCCAAGATACTAAGCAACAACAGTCTATCTAAAGCAAGTAAATCGTTTGGATTCGATCTGTGCAGCCTTTGATAATATCTCTTAGTTGTGCTGTAGTCATTTGAGTCACTAGAAATTTTTGCAACCAAGTAATCGCCCACCTGAGGCGGAATAAATTGTGCTGCATGAAGATTAATGCTTGAGATGTTAAATATTAGTAAAAATATAATTGTTCTTATAAGCATAGACTTATGCTTTACATATTCGCATATTTTGGGCCACCGCCACCCTCTGGTGTTACCCAATTTATGTTTTGAGACGGTTCTTTAATATCGCATGTTTTGCAGTGTATGCAGTTCTGACTATTAATTACAAATTTTGGATCTGAACCATCATCATTTCTATGAACTTCATAGACACCTACTGGACAGTACCTTTGAGAAGGCTCATCAAACTTTTCCAACGTGTAACTAATTGGTAATTCTTTATCCTTCAATTGAAGGTGAACAGGTTGATTTTCAGTATGATAAGTTCCAGTAAGAAATACCGAACTAGCCCTATCAAAAGTTAAAACGCCATCTGGTTTTGGATAATTTATTTTTTTTGCTTCTTTTGCATCTTCTAACGTTTCATGATCAGCATGTTTATGCGATAGAGTAAAAGGAAGCTTTCCCATAAATAACCACTGATCGATTCCTGTAAGTAAAATACCAAGGATATTTCCAAACCTTGTAAAGAAAGGTTTAACATTCCTAGCAGATTTTAATTCGCTATAAACCCAACTCTTTTTGAATAAAGCCTCGTAACAAGATAGATCATTGGACTTGCCCGAAAGGAATTCATTAATAGTTTCAGCGGCAATCATTCCACTTTTCATGGCAGTATGAGTTCCTTTTATTTTTGGCATATTTAACGTACCGGCATCACAGCCAATTAATAATGCGCCAGGCATGTGCATCTGAGGCAGACTTTGTATGCCACCCTCAATCAATGCTCTGGCACCATAGGAAACTCTTTTTCCGCCACTTAACATTTTTTTATTGCAGGATGTGTTTTAAACCTTTGAAACTCTTCAAAAGGTGACAAATACGGGTTCTTATAATCAAGTCCAACTACATACCCCAAAAATATTTGATTATTTTCTGCATGGTAAACAAAACTCCCTCCATAAGTTTTATTGTCTAAGGGCCAACCGGTTGAATGAAAGACTAAGCCTTCATCATGATTTTCTTCAGGTACCTCCCATATTTCTTTCAAACCAATTCCGTACTGTTGTGGGTCTGAATTTTTTGCGAGTTCAAACTTCTCTATTAATTGCTTACCTAAATGGCCTCTACACCCTTCAGCAAATACTGTTGTTTTTGCGTGTAGCTCAATACCAGGCTCATAGGAATCTTTTTTTTCACTATTTACGTCCAGTCCCATGTCATTTGTGGCCACGCCTCTTACTTTTCCATCTTCATCATACAAAATTTCAGAAGCTGCAAAACCAGGATATATTTCAACTCCTAAGTTTTCAGCGATTTGTCCAAGCCATCTACACATATTCGCAAGGCTAGCAATGTAGTTTCCTTTATTATGTTGAACAGGTGGTAATAAAAACGAGGGAACAGTAAAGTGAGACTTTTCAAAAAGAAATAAAAACTTTTCTTTTGTAACTTTTGTTTTCAGAGGACAGCCGTCTAGAGTTTTCCAATCTGGAAGTAGCTCATCAAGAGCTCTTGTTTCAAATACATTTCCACTTAATATATGAGCGCCAACCTCAGATGCTTTCTCTACAATGCAGACATTAATTTCCGGGTTTATTTGCTTGAGTTTTATCGCGGTTGAAAGGCCCGAGGGACCTGCACCCACGATTACAACATCGTACTCCATTGATTCTCTTTGCTGAATAGTATCCATTATTAACTATATATTTAGTTTATAGGTATTATAATTCAATTTGTTTATGACCAACGCAAAAGTTCAAAACACACTGAAGCAGCTCAACCAATTAAAGATGAGTGGGGTGAATGAAAACATTGGAAATAAGCCAAAAAATCGCTACGGAAATAAAAAATCATCGAAATCAAAAACTAGTGACAGCTCTATATCTGTTAATAACTCATCGATTGAAGATCAAAAAACTATCAACTCACTAGAATCATTAGATTCATTAAAAGACTTCATGGCAAATTATGACAAATGTAAGCTTCATGAAAGTGCTACAAATATGGTGTTTTCTGATGGAAACCCAAAATCAGAAATTATGCTTATTGGTGAAGCTCCTGGCCATGATGAGGATATTCAAGGAAAACCCTTTGTTGGTAGAAGCGGCAAACTCTTAGATAAAATGCTTGAGGCAATAAACCTTAATCGAGAAAAGGTATATATTGCAAATATTGTACCTTGGAGACCTCCTAATAACAGACGGCCCACTGATGAAGAAATAGATATGTGTCTGCCAATGATTAAGAAACACATAG